>NZ_QTLI01000047.1:0-8757 GCF_003434625.1 Parabacteroides sp. AM17-47 | reverse complement strand
AATGCTCATTTCCAATAAATTACACTCTTTTCGTAACTTCATCCCGCAAATTGATTATTCATGTAGGATCAAGTCCGGAGAATTGACCTTAAAAATATTCTAATATGAATTACCTCGAAAATTTTACTCAAAAAATAACGGATAGCGGCATTGAAGAAGAACCTGCTATTGTTCAATATTGTAAGGTACTTGCAGCTATGATTCCCAGCAGCTTATTTGTATTGGATATGGTTCAAAAGCGATTTTGCTATATCAAGCCGGACGATCTTTTTCTGTGCGGCCATTCCATGGAAGAGGCGATGACGTTAGGATATGATTTCTTTTCCAAGATCATTCATCCAGAAGACTTGCCGTTATGGAAAAGCTTTTTAGGGAATCTATCACGGACGTTACAAGAAAACTCGGACGAATGGAGTGATTATTTCGGCCTATTCCGTTTGCTGCCGAAATATCCCTTTATCACAAAATCATTGGAGCGGTACAGTTACCATCGGCTGATTCCGGTTCGTAAAGAGTCGGGACATTATTATTTGATAGGGATCGTCTCCGATTCGAAATGCAAAAAGATAGGATGTTATCGGAATGGCGCGAGTCGTTTCATATACCAAGCCTATAACCCTAAGAAACGAGGTTGGCATATACAACAAATTCCTCTACTCAGCAGACGAGAGCTGGAGATCTTGGCGATCGCCACAGGAGAGCAGGACTTGCATTTCATCGCTGAGAAACTTTGCCTGAGTTATTATACGATACGAAGCCACGTCTCCTCCATTAAGCGGAAGTTAAAAGTTCAAGACCTCCGGGAAGCGACCGATTGGATCTCTTATCTACATATTTTGCAATCTCCTCAGGAAAGAGATAGAGAGGAGAGTTGTTGTTCAACAAGAAATTTCACTTTCAATAAAAATTGAAAGATATACAAGCCTTATTGGGCGAAAAACAAAGCATCTGATCAATTTCACTTGCGACAGGAAGACCCGAAAGCACAATTCGAAGTTAGATTTCGAAAGGATCTTTGAAAAAATAAGGCTATACGCAAAAAAAGTAGATACTCAGATTGGCTAGACGGCTTACCCGCAAGAGCACGGTGGCTACGATTGATCGTCAATGAGGGCGGCGACAGCGAGAGCCCGGATGAGGTTCGATGAAATTTAGCAAACTATTCTCCTGCCGCAGAATGCGGCGGAGAGTAAATTATTAATCAATTAAATACTTCAAACATTATGAATTCCAAATCAGAGAAGAAGCTTCAAGGCAAGCTTAAGCTGAACAAGCTGAGTGAGAATGCGCTGGCTAAGCGCGAGATGAAAGTCCTAAAGGGAGGGTGTAACTGTTATGTTAATGGCGATAAAGTCGGCTATTAATATTCCCTTTTATCTTTTCAGCTAAAGGCCTAATTAGGCCCTTAGTTCTCTCGTTTTATTATTAGCAAGAATACTTCATATAGATCATGAAAAATACGATAGAATATGTCACGGTAGATAATAATCATTATTTATTCCACTCAGATATCTCTTTTTCGATGTTCATACATCCTGAGTTGGCGAAGGTGTGCGGGCGACAATCGGGGGTAGATCCTTACTATGTTCGAAAATACGCTTATCTAAAAGATAAAGGTTTCTTTGGGGAGGTCTTGCCGGTTGAGTTTGCTACAACCTTAGAGAAATCTGTAATTGAGAATAATATCGCTCAAGTTCCGCAAGTATCTTTTGAAACCACAGATCACTGTAATTTAAATTGCCGTTATTGTTCATTGGGCGATTTATATACCTTTAGTAAAAAGGAACGAAAAAACATTGATCCTCAAAAAGCGTTGCGTTTATTGCGGTTTCTTTTTGACGTGAAACTGGAAGGATCGGAATTTGCGATCGTTTTTTTCGGAGGGGAACCTTTGGTGAATGGTCGATTTGTAGAGATGATCGTTGAGGAAGCCAAACGTTTAAATGAGAAAAAGAAATTAAAATTGGAGTTCACTATAACTACCAATGCGACATTGATAGATCGATACCTTGACTTATTGGTGGATAATCAGTTTAAGATGTTGATTAGCCTAGATGGCGATGAGAAAGGGCAAGGCTATCGAACATTTATGAAAGATGGTACAAACTCTTTCTGGCAAGCGATCCGGAATATCGATCGTTTGCAGTGCGAATATCCGGATTTTTTCGAAGAAAGGGTTGATTTTAATGCGGTGTTGCACGATCGGAATTCTGTGCAGGAGATTTATGAGTTTATCTATAACAGATACCATAAGATTCCTTCAATTGCTCAGATGAATAAAGATCATGTAAATAAAGAAAAGAAAGAGTTAATGGAGCAAATGTTTGTTGATCGGAGGGTGAGTGAGAGCGACTTTCAAAAGACGAATTCCGATCTGTTGCCGGTTGTGCATGATGAACTGATCCAGTTCAAGGAACTGAACGATTTCTTTGCGAATAATTCCGTTAATTTCTATATGACCAATTTGTTGGACTTATTGTATGATCATGTAAGTTTAATACCTACTAAAACCTGTTCGCCTTTCCAAAGAAAGATGTTTTTTAATACGAACAGTCAAATCTTGCCTTGTGAAAAGGTCAGTTATACTTACTTTATTGGTAAGGTGGAAGACGATTCCGTAAAGATTGATATGGAGGAGGCCTCAAGAAGATACAGTGCTTATTATAAAAACATACAGAAAATCTGTCAGCGTTGTTATAATCGGCGGATTTGCTCAATTTGTCTATTGACATTGGATAATTTGGCGGATTTGGGAACAGATGGCTTTACTTGTCCTAATTTCTTAGATAAGGATGCTTTTGGGGAAAAGTTGGGAAAGACTTTCTCGTCCTTAGAGAAGAATCCAATGGAGTTTAGGCATATAATTAATGACTGGATGTTGAATAAAAGATAAAATAGATGGAGAACGAACAAAAATATTGGTTCATGATAGAACCTTATGTATATATTCATTTGACAGAAAACCAGGTTATATTGTATAATACGTTAGATTATGCGAGTATAGAGTCGAGTCGAATGGAAGTTGTTGGTTTAATGCGGGAGTTACTGCGGGAAGAGAATGTAGGTGTTGTAAGTCTTGACGCTTCGTATATGGAGCGATCTGTACCTATTAAGTCTTTTGTTGAGGAAATCCGAGAGAAATTTATGGGAGACATCGTGGATCAAGCTTTGTCTAACCGGAAGCCGGTACAGATATTGCCTTTTATTAATTACCCCGTTTGGGAGGAAAAGGGTTGTGACCTCAATTTCTTGGAAGATTGGTCTCAAATCTTATCTGAAGTGACAGTCCATATCGATCAAACCGTGAATATGGATTTATTGGTAAACTATCTTCGGACTATACCGGGAAATGTAGCTTTTATCTTGAAAGCGGATTGGAGAGAAAACTTGAACATCGATTTATTATTGGAGAGCTTGAAAGATAGGTCTGTCCCGATTACAATCGATAGCTCTTATCAATGTATTCCCGTAATTGAACGGACCTACGCTTCGGATTTTATTTATCGGGTATCTGTAGCTTTTCCGATTGATCATTCCGCTTGGGAGGCAGTCGTGCGTAAGGAGCAAGCGTTAGGTCATTCATTTAACTATTTCTTTAAGATTACATCAGAGGCCGATTATCAGGTAGCGGAACAACTGATCGAAACTTACCCGATTGGGAATTATCAATTAGATCCGGTCTATACCGGACAAAATCTTGATTTTTTCCAAGAAAATATATTCTTGACGCATGAGGATATTTTGGCTTCGTCCTTGTCTATGAAGGAATTGTTTAGAAAACGAACGATCAATCAGAATGATTTCGGCAAGCTCCGTATTTTGCCGAATGGTGATATTCGTGCCAATTTACATCATCCGGTTTTAGGGAATATCACGACTTGTTCTATTTATGAGATTATTCAAAAAGAGATAAAGGAAGGGAAATCATGGCTCCGGATCCGAAATCAATCTCCTTGTAATACATGCCTGTACAGGGATTTGTGCCCTTCTCCTTCGGACTATGAATTGGAGATAGGTTATCCAAATCTCTGTTGGATAAGTAAACATCATTAAATATCATTTTATGTATAAGTATTATTGAAAATAACAAAAACAATCATATTATGAAACTATCTATTTATACCCCAATATTTCTATTACTTCTTTTGGTTCTAAACGGATGTGGAGACAAATCCTCCGACGAGCAAACCTTCATCACGGTGGACGTGGACAAGAGTTATTCCAAAAAGGAATTTATCCTACAGGATTTGTTCGATATAGAGTATGTGCGATTAGAGACAAATGAAAAGTTCTTGACATCAGGAAAGGTGCGGTCGATTGGCGAGAATTTGATGCTTTTTACGGATAGTAAGAATGGTGGAGATATCCATGTCACGGACGGAAAAGGCAAATACCTACGAACGATCAACCGTAAAGGCCAAAGCGGAGAGGAGTATGTATACATCAATACCGTAATTTATGATGAAAAGAATCAAGAATTATACGTAAACGATACGATGACCGGTCGGATTCAGGTTTATGATCTGTTTGGTAATTTCAAGCGAAGTATCAAGCATCTTATGGGGGCTACTTATTTCAGGTTGGATAATTTCAATCAAGATTATTTGATTTGCTATGCAGAACCTTCTGCTGATCCCACGGACAGTGGATATGAGGAGGCCATACCCAATAGCGGGTTCATGTTGGTGTCTAAGCAAGACGGGAGTGTTCAGCGAATAGCGATCCCTTTCGATGTCTATGTGTCTGGAACGATTATCTCGGAAAACTCAGGGCAAAAAATATATGCCGCTATCCAAAATAGTCCTTTAATCCCTTATTTCGATAATTGGTTATTGACGGAAATCTCCACGGATACGATCTATTTGTATGAGACGGATAAACGGGCGTTGAAGCCTTTCTTAGTGCGTACGCCTTCGGGGAAAGAGATGAATCCTCCAGTTTATTTGTTTCCCGGTGTTATGACTGATCGCTATTATTTTCTTCAAAGCTTGAAGTTTGAGTTTAATTTCTCTAAAGGTACAGGCTTCCCCCCTGCGGAATTGGTTTACGATAAGCAGGAGGATAAGGTATATAGATATGAGGTCTATAACCAAGATGTGACAAAGGATGAGCCTTTGAACCTTGTATGGCAATTCCCGCCTTTGCCATATCTCAACAATCGTAATGGGATCGCTTTCCTTTCCCGGATGGAAGCCCCCGGTTTGGTGGAGGCCTACGAAGACGGCAAACTGCAAGGCCCCTTGAAAGAGATCGCCGCCGATTTGGAGGAAGAGTCGAATCCGGTTATCATGATCGCCCGATATAAGAACGAATGAGCGTATCGATTTGTCATACAGACCATCCGGACCATTCCCGGATCGCCGATTGGCTGCTGCTGAACGGCACATTGACCGCTTGCCCCGGCTTGTTGCATGGGAAGTTAGGAATCGCCATCTTTTTTTTCCACTATGCCCGCTTTACAGGCGAGGAACTGTTCGATGAGTACGCTTGGGATTTGGTGGTGGCGATGCAAGAACAGCTCCATGCCAATTACCGTCCGGATTACGAATGGGGGATAGCGGGTATCGGTGTGGGGATCGACTACTTGATCCGTAGTGGATTAATAGAGGTGGACGAGGATTTCTTCGAGGATTTGGATGAGCGGATGTATCGGGCGGTGATGTATGACCCTTATCCCGATTATAGCCGGGATGAGGGGCTGACCGGCTACGGATGGTATTGGCTTTGTCGCCGGGCGAATGCGGGGGCCGCGGATTGCTTGTCGCGGATCGCCGCCCGGATCGAGCAAGATCAGGCCGGTTTCTCTCCCGGAGAGATACGGGATGCAGCTCGTTTTCTGCGCGCTTATGCCGGGCATCCGGATCCGGTTGACACCTTGGTGGAGACGGATTGGGAGCGATTGGTGGGTGCGGGCTTGGCGGGTGGATATGCGGGGGCCGGCTTGGAGTCGCTAAGTTCGCTTGGAGCTGTGGATACCTCTTGGCGGCTTCTTTTATAAATTTGTTTGATCTCAATCTGTGGGAAAAGATGATAAATCTGTATTTGTTCAATAATAAAAACCGGGGGGCGTTTTATGGCGTGGGCAGCTACGTCCGGGAATTGGTAGCCTCGTTGCGGGGGAGCGGTATCCGTATTCATGTGGTCTATCTGTTCGGCGAGAAGGCTCAAATCGAGCGATGGGAGGAGGGGGAGGTCTCGTATCTCTCTTTTCCGGAGCCGGTAGCCGAGGATTGGGTCGCCTTGGAGGTGCGGCAGCGGGCGGCTTATTTCCGGAATATCGTTTATCTGCTTCGCCGCTTTATCCGGGATACGGAGAAGCTGGTGTTTCATTTGAATTGTTATAAGGACGAGGCATTGGCGCGGGAGTTGAAGGCGGCGTTTCGTTGCCGGGTGGTTACGGCGGCGCATTTCTCGGATTGGAGCTCGGTTATTTACGACAACCCGGAGCGTCTCCGAGCGATCTTGCGGAAGGAGTGTACGCAGCCTTTGGACGATTTGATCCGGGAGTCGTTCGGGGAGGAGCAGGCGTTTTACGCTGCGACAGACCGGGTAATCGGTCTTTCCGATTATATGCGTGCCTTGTTATGCGAGGACTACGGGTTGCTTCCCGATCGGGTGGCGGTTATCCCGAACGGGATGGCCGATGTGGCAGATACGGACCGGGATCCGGTGCTGATCCGGGAGAAATGGCAGCTGCGCCCGGAGGAGCGGATCATCCTTTTTGTCGGGCGGCTGGATAGTATCAAGGGAGTCCGTTTCTTGATCCGGGCGTTCCGGAAGGTATCCCGCCAGTATCTGGACAGCCGGTTGTGGATCGTAGGCGATGGTGATTATAAGGATTGTTTCGAGGAGGCGAATCCTATTTTCTCGCAGGTTACTTTAACGGGTTTTCTAGATCGGGCCTCGCTGCTGGAGTTGTATCGTGTGGCCGATGTCGGCGTGGTTCCCTCGCTGTTTGAGCCTTTCGGGTATGTGCCGGTAGAGATGATGATGCACGGCTTGCCGGTCGTGGCCACCGCCACTTCCGGTCTGGACGAGGTGGTAGATGATTCATGCGGGCTGAAAGTGCCGCTTGCCGTATCCGCCGATCGGGTAGAGATCGATGCCGACCAGCTGGCGGAGAAGATCCTCTTTTTGCTGCGGAACCCGGAGGAGGCGAGGCAGCTTGGGCGGAACGGACGCGGGCGATTTGTGGAGAGATATTCCTCGGAGGTGTTTGGCAGGAATATGTCGGCGTTTTATGAATCCTTATTCGCGGAAGAGAACCCTACGGAAGAAGCTATGGAAAAGGAGAAACATATAGATTTGTCGGTGATCGTTCCTATATATAATACGGAGGCGTATTTGCCGGTCTGTCTCGACTCGTTGTTGGGGATAGACGGGCCGTGCGTGGAGATCGTGCTTGTCGATGACGGATCGACGGATGGATCCGGGAAAATAGCGGATGCCTATGCACTGGAAGACAGCCGTATTCGAGTGATCCATCAAGCGAACGGAGGGGCTTCCGTGGCACGTAATACGGGATTGGAGGTGGCCCGGGGGGAGTATATCTTATTCGTGGACAGTGATGACTGGGTGCTGGGCGATGCGTTGGCATCTTTGTTTCGCACGGGGGTGGAGAGCCAGGCAGATGTTGTGATGGGAGAAATCCGGTTCTGCGATCAGGAGGGGAATCCGGGGGCGCTTTTCAATCCGGTCAAGGGGATGCGACCGAAAGTCTTGCTGGGCAGGGAAGGCTTTGTCGGGTTGATGAGGGATGGCTCTTATCTTCCTACTCCTGTCCGTTTTGTTTGTCGGCGGGATTTCTTGCGCATGATAGGGGTGCGTTTCGAGGAGGGGATCATGCACGAGGATGAGCTTTGGACTCCCATTGTTCTCTGCCAGGCGGAGAGGCTGGCGATTACCTGCACGGAGTTTTATAGATACCGCCAAGACGATTCTTCGGTCATGCATACGACCAAGTG
Organism: Parabacteroides sp. AM17-47; assembly: GCF_003434625.1. Classification (NCBI taxonomy): domain Bacteria; kingdom Pseudomonadati; phylum Bacteroidota; class Bacteroidia; order Bacteroidales; family Tannerellaceae; genus Parabacteroides; species Parabacteroides sp. AM17-47. The sequence goes on along the minus strand of NZ_QTLI01000047.1, from coordinate 793 downwards.
GAGCCGACGGCTGCGATCCTTGTTCCGGGTAGTGGACGGGTTGGCGCAGTTTGCCGACCGCTGGTCGTTCGACGGGGAAGAGCGGGAATTGAAAAGTTGGTGGTATGCGAATCTGTTTCGCCTTTATCACTGGGCGTTCGCCTATCTTGCCGAGGTGCGAGACAGCTCGATCGAGGTTCCTGCTTGTCATTTGGATCGTTTCTGGCGAAATTGCGGAGAGATGATACCCGAGGCCGCCATACGTTGCAGGGAGTATTACCAAAAAGCGGAAAATCATTTAAAGGAGTATACGGACTGGCGTATGTCGGATAGCGTGATCGCCATGACATATTGGTCTAAAACCAACAAGAGGATTCTTTTGATATTCAATACGGTGGACGAGAGGATATACGTTTCCCATTTGGGCGGACTCCCTTCCGGCTGGGTAGTCACTACGGACAGGAAATACATAGGTCGTGCCGATTGGGTGGTTTTTCATCTGCCTTCGTTATCCGACACCTTGGAATATGACCTGGCAAAGCCGGAAGGACAACGCTGGGCGAGTTGGTATGCGGAAAGCGAGCAAGACGATCCTCTGTTCAACGATACGGAAATCATGGATTTGTTTGATATTTCTATCCGATTCACTACTTTTGGAGAGTGTATAGAGAAGATCGTGAATTTGGATGTTTAAACCCTTCCCCACATATCGCCAACTGGACTCCATGGACTGCGGCCCCACCTGCCTTCGGATGATCGCCCGATTCTATGGACGTGTGTACTCGATCCAGAACTTACGGGAGAAAGCCTTCAT
>NZ_QTLI01000046.1:0-8817 GCF_003434625.1 Parabacteroides sp. AM17-47 | reverse complement strand
AAAAACTGTATTTTTAGGATAATGCTGGGGTTTGGATAACTGCTCCTTGCCACGCTCGCCTACAATGTCGGTCCATACCGGCTTTTGGGGAGCGGGAAGATACCCAAAAGCAAACTGATCCGAAAGCTGGAGGCTGGCGACAGGAACATTTACCGGGAATATATCGCTTTCTGCAACTACAAGGGTAAACGGCACGCCATGCTGCTCAAACGGAGAAAGGCGGAGTTTGCGCTGCTGTACATTCCGTAACATGGCAAATGCCTGACAAATGAAAATCCGATGAAGCCGCAACTTCATCGGATTTTCCGCTTTTCATACATTCGGGATTTTTCCTTTGCCGATTACTTCACCGTTCCTGCAATGCTCTATGATGCCGGGCAAAAATCCCATCTCCCCGATTGCGATATGCCGGATATACTCCGCATATTCCTGACCTTGAAAATTCCTCCCCGTGAGGTTTTTGAAAATCATCCTTATGCTTGTTCCGTCATCACTGTACAGGATGATTTTTCCGTTCTGTCTGATTTCTTCCATGATTAAAACTTGTTTTTGTGAATACTATCGTAGATTGGGACAGCGGTTTCTTTGCTACTTTCTTTGTCCGCCATCATGCTCACCGAAAGAAAGTAGGGCGGCTTTCGCCGCCGCCACTCAAAAACGGGTGTAGAGTCCCGTTACCATCGTGAACATTTCTTCCAGCATATCGCAGTATATGCCCTCGTGCGTTGCTATATCCTTTGTCTTGCACTCGAATGTCTTTTTACTGAACGTCCTGCGGTAGAAACGCATATTGTAAAGGTCTAAGCCGGCATCGTAGATGATGTCAAGGCGGTTTGCGCTCGTCTTGTTCCTCGCAAGGCTCATGCGTAAGCCGTTGCCCATGTCTATAAAGTCCTTGCTTCCCGTCATGGCGGCAAAGCGTCTGCCGCCTATTTGCTGTAAAATCGTCTTTGCTATCATGCTTTTCTTGGTTTTAGGTTGGCGGTGCGGATACCGCCAACTTGTTTAACATTCTGTTATCTCGGCAATGGGTGTGTTTCGTTTCAGCCATTCCATCAGGCACTCCATATTGTACTCGCTTGTGATGACTGCCGTATGGCTGTCAATGGCGGTAAACCTGCAGCTCTCGTAGTCGTCTATCCACCCTTTTAGGGTATCAACTCCCCACGCTTCGGCATCGTCAAAGATACCGTCCAATACTTTGATAGGCTCGCTGAACTTCACTATCAGCGTTTGGTAGGCTGCGTTCATCGTCTGTCCTCCTTTTCTTCCTTTGCCGTGAGCCACTTGTCCCGTGCGGCTCGGCACTCGTCCAATGTGGGTTTGACACAAGAGAACAACTCTCCGTTTGTGGGATGGCGGTAGTCGTACTGCACAAGTGTCCGCTTGCGTCTGCCGATACCTAATTGGAAACGCTCGTATTTCTCCGTACCTGCTTCAGTGCAGGTGCTTATTCCGTTGATGGTCATTCGTGTTGCCATAATCGTTGATTTTAGAGTGGTTAAAAATGTACTGACAAAACTCTGTTGCGCATCACCATTTCGGGGTCGCTTGTATAGCGTTGGTGCAGGTAGAAATGGTGGGAGCCGAAGCCGTAAAGGAAGAACCTGTCAAGTTCGTGCTTCTCGGCAAAGTCCTTTACACTCCGTCTTAACTGCCCCTCACTCGTTGCAAGAGTGAGGAGGTTCACAAATTCAATGAACATCGTGGGGATTTTATCGTCCCACAGACAAACCATGCTTTCAATTCTTACTTCCATACTATTGGGTATTATAGGTTGATACTATGCCGCTTCCATCCGCTGGCGGATAAGGTTCACGTTGCTGTTCACAAGGTTTACAATGCGGTCGTGGTACTCGGTATTGGAATTGTGCAAGCCACGACTTTGCACCACTTCCAATGTCTTCAAGGAAACCTCCACCGTTTCTATGCGCTTGCCGTCAATGGTTGCGGATAGGATAAGGGAGTTCTTTTCAAGGAAATAGGAGTTGGAAAACACGCAATGGTGCAGTTCCGTCCCTTCCGCTGCAAACTCCGCAACGCTCTCCAACACACGCACCTGCAAAGTGCCGTCCGTGAAGGCTATGCCGAAAAATATGCCTTTGAGTTTGCGGTATGCCTTCTCGTGTTTCTTCGCTTGGCGGATGCGTTCCTCCAATTTCTTGCGCTCTATCTCCTTGTTGCGCTTGTGCATAAGTCTGTCATGTTCGGCTTTGAGGTCGGAGGGGCAGACGTACTTCGGGCTGTTCGTGTCCTTGCCGAAAAGCCGCAGGAGGTCTATGGTGTCACGCCACATGGAGCCGTCAGCAATGGTGTAGCCGTTGCGGATACATATCTTCACGGATGCCCAATACCTCTCTATGTCAAAGGAACTGCGGATATAGTGGCGCAACATGGGATATTGCCCTGCTTTCAACAGCGTTTCGGATCGGCTGTCGGAAAGGATAGCCGTGAAAAGGTCGTAAGGCAGTATGTTGTGGTATTCGCCATTGAAGCCGTTGCGTTTCAGTTCGGGAATGAAACGCTGTCGGGGATAAGTGCAGACGGGGTTTATATCGTATGCACGGAGTTTGTTGTTCTTGCGTACCTCCATGTCGCTGTATTCCGCCCATAGGTCGTAGTAAAGTATGGACATTCCTCGCAGTCGGGCGACAGTGACGGTTGTGCCTTTGGGCGAAATCCACCTTTGCACCACTTCATAAATGGAATACTCGGCTGCCTGCCCTGCCTTGTATCGGGATTTGACGAAGAAGAAGCGTATCACTTGGTACTGCTTGCAGGTGGTGATGATGCAGAAATACTCGTTCTCGTTGAAAACCCTCTTTCGGGTGCGCAACGCTTCCAACTCCATGCCGCAATCCGGGCATGTGCATCCGCAAACGGTGTCCGCAAGGTCGTGTTCACTTTTCCACGAATGTCCGCACTCGGTGCAGATGTTCGTGCCGTCCGCCCTCTTGATGGCGTAATGCTTGAAGCAATGGCGGAAAGCGTATGCCCTCTGTGTGGCGGTCAATTTCGGCAGTCGCTCGCTCAATCGTGCGACTTCCTGCTGTATGGGTGTTCTCGGTTTCATAATCAGAAATTGAATAGGTTGGGTTGTTGTACTTCTTGTGCGGTCGCTTTGGTGGCGGTTCTCGGCTTGCTGCGGTTCTGCAACTTGCGGAGTTCCTCCTCTTGGTATCTGCGGAGTGCGTTCTGCCGTGCTTCCGCCTTTTCCTCTGCCGTGAGTTCCACCACGTGGTTCACCGCCACTTGGCATTGGATTAGCTTGCCCACCTCTATCTCGTTCTCGTCATAGTAGTGGACTGCTTGCCCGAATATCTCCCCGTCCGTGAAGCCGTTGCAACCGCTCCGCTGCACATAGTTGAGAATGTAGGTGACGCAATCGTCTATGTTCTTGGCAGGGTTGCGGTAGTTCTTGGCAAAGAGCGTATCTTCCGCCGCACGTTGCTCCAAGTACATCTGTATCGTTCTCTTGAAATGTTCTGTTCCTTTCATATCGCTGTCGTTTTTATCAGTTATACATTTTTCCGTTTCCCAAAAACTCGTAGTCGTTGGCTGCGCAACTCTCCTCAAAACTCTCTTCGCTGCACTGGTATTCCATATCGTCACGGCACGACTTGAAGAAGCTGTCAAGGCACTTGTCCATGAGGTCGTACAGAGTGGTTCGGGTGTCGGGGGCTTTCAGAAAGTCGTAGATGGGTCGCAGGATGTCCTCGTCTGCGCAATAGCCTGTCAGTACGCAACAGTTATCCGTGAATATCCGGCTTCTACGTTGCTTATTGAAATTTCCTTTGAGGTAATAGGTTTTCGGCTTGAATAGGATGTGCCAATAGTTATTGACGATGTATTTCAGAAGCCGTATGCCGCAGAGTTCCTCCTCTTTTCCGCTGTAACGTGAGGTGAAACGGTAGGAATAACGGCACGTGTCGTAACTCCAATCGTTCACTTTGACTTTGAACACACTTTCAAATGCTTCCAGCGTGTTGCGGTTGTCACTGTCCCAACCGTATTCAAAAGTGCGTAGCCATTCATTGTATGCGGTATCTCTCGCTGCTGCGGAGAGTTCGGCTAATTGGAATAGGTCGTATGTCCTTGTTATCGTTCTCATATCGCTGTCATTTTAGATGGTCTGTTTCAGTATCTCTCTCCAATAGGTCGGCTGCACTTCGCTCAAAAGGAAGTCTGTAAAGTCCCTCCGTGCGTCCTTGTTCAGTTCTCGGTAGAGTTCACGGAACACGGATATGTTGCCGTTGATGTACGTTTCCACCATGTACACGAAGATGTTGTCCACCTCGTAGTATCTGCATTGCTGCGCTGCCGTTTTGCTGCTTCTCTTTGCCATGTCGGTAAGGGTTAAAGGGTGAATAACCAAAGGATGAAACCGAAGAAGGCGGTTGCGGAAAGGATAGCCACGATTACGCCTATCGCCACTCGGAACACTCCGTTTACAATCTCTCTAATGATGCCCCAAAGGATGCCGAACACCACGAAGGCGGTGCGCACAATCAAGCCGCATATCGCAAGCCCTATGTACTGCGCCATTTGTCTGAAATTTGCCGTTGCCGTCATATTTTCGCTGTTTTTGATTTTTTGTTTTTTTAATGCGGATTCAAGAGTTGAGGGAGTTGAGTTTCAAACTATCTTATCTGCTTCTCGTTTATCCGACATTTTTTTTAATGCGTCTTTCTGTCGCATCGGTCGTTTTCGTTTCGGGTGCTTGAAAAGGTAGGGATTAGGGGATGCAAGGTTTTTCGGGAAAAATACTACCCATAGGGCTGGAGATTTTTTCCGAAAACAGGAGGCTTGACCTTGCATTCCCGTCCAATCCCGGAATTACCTTTGCGCCCAGAACGGAAATGACAACCTGATGCGCTCCCTGAAAGATGCGAAAATGGAGGTAAACGGAAGTGGAGGCAGATTGGACAGGAAAACTTCGAAAGAGAAATCCGTGAAAAAGGGAAAACGCCAAAAGGAAAAGGGACACTGCCGGAGGCGTGAAACCGGGCAAACCACCGGCAAGGAAGTATGATTTTATATGTTTGGCCGAGCGTGTCCGGTCTGACGGATAAAATCATTCTTCCCGGTTTGCCTGCCGTGTGTGACGGCTTGTTCCATTCATGGATCGGGCGGTCAGACACGGCTTTCCGCTTACGGCTCAAAGGAACAGCAAAAAAGAAAAATCGTCAGAAACCCGTAAAAGCACCTCTTTGGCATAAGCACAAAAGAAATGGGCCTTGCATCATCAGTCTAAACTGTTGTTTAGGCGTGATGCAAAGCCCTTTTCTCCGCTTATGCGGCAGTCGGCATACGTTCGTTCAAAATCCTTTTGTACGATGGTGTGCCGACGGATAAAATCGCTTTTACGGAAAAACTTGTATGAGAAGAAAAAAATTAGGGAGATTCATTTCAAAATCTCCCGTTTTATTGTTACTTTTGCATACGAAGAGTTCTTTGAAGGTTACGCAACGCGCAGAAGGATGATGCAGTAGATAACTAACTAAATCGTAACCTATTACTATCATGAGCAATTAACCTACGCTCAGCTCCAATAAATTACACTCTTTTCGTAACTTCAGGTAACAAATTAACGAGAAAGAAGAGAAAATGAAAACCGACCGCATAACATCACCTATACGCAAGCAGGGGTTTCGTGCTTCGTAGGACAGTTAAGTGGTAAATTTAAAGTTCAGTTCTTCGTAGGAAGTTCAGTGGTTAAAATCCCTGCCTGCGTATAGCTGAGAACCGTTATTTGATGATGAGGGCTATTCATATAAATGTAGGTTAAATTTTTCTGACCATTTCAAACTGTTGTCCTTTTGGGGTAAGTCCTAATGATGACAAGAAACCAGTGACTGATTCACAATCGCAATCAACATTAGTAAATTTGAGTACATCGCTTTGAAAATGACTGACAGCACTTTTAAGCAAGGACTTACCTATTCCTTTACGCCGGTAATCTTTTGCAACTGCGAGGGATGAAATATCGCCTGATGCCGGTTCAAAGATAACAAATCCGACAAGTTCTTCTCTTTCATAAGCTCCCAATATGTCCAAATTGTCGATTCCGCGTTCCAGTGAAGCCCTGTCATTTTGCCATGAAGGATGAAAATCGAACCAGGCCGTTTGGTTAAGGCAGTTTTTTAAATCCGATGGGAGTATGCGACATGCGGTATGGTTTACTTGCAATACAGGAACAATATCGCTCAGTTTGGCAGAGTAGTAGTTGAAATTTCTCTGTGTTTCAAAGCCTAATTTGCGATATATTTTTATTGCTTTGTGATTGTGTTGCAAAACTTCCAGTACATATTGCCGAACTCCTTGTTGATATATCAATTCGAGGCTGAAAGTGAATATTTTTTGGGTTAGGTGTAATCCCCGGAATGAAGGTACGGTTCCCGTCCCTGTGTCATAGGCCGTCAAGATGTTGTTGTACATGCCTGTTCCGTTAAACACAAAAGAAATCAGCCGTCCTTCGAAAAATGCTCCGAAAGATAGTTGTGGATTGTATCCTCGTCGGTCGAGCATGCGTCGCAATTCATCCGCATTCAAAGAGAAATCATAATCTTTGAATGCGGATGAGAATGCCGCATACAAATCTTTGAAAGAAACGGACTCTAAAGAATGAATGATGATTCCCATATCGGACGGTGTTATGTGTTTGGATTTTTATCACTATTCTCTACGGTTAAACCGTGCTGTTTGAGAAAGCTGAGCTTATCCCAATAACCTCTTTGGAAAACGATTTTATCGTTTTGCACATGGAAGAATCCGCATCCTCGCAACCCGAGCGGATCTTTCCATTCCATGATAGCCCATTCTCCATCCTCGAATATATGCTCAACAATACAAACCATTTTTGAGGTTGCAAATTCATTTACAAACATTTTATGGATAGCTGTTTTTCCTATAACCGGGGTGTTTGCGACTTGATGGTTTATGGCATCCTGAGCGTATAAGTTTGCCAAAGCGACTGCATCGGCGGCGTTGAAGCAGTCAATCCATTCTTGTAGTATCTCTTTTGGCGTCATATTTTTCGTATCTTTTATTCTTTAATATTTAATTGTTGCTTTTTCCTCTATAAGTTAGAATTAGACATTTTTTCTAATTCCTTTTGAAATGATCATCAAAAACAAAATTAGTATTTTTTTCTGTTTTACTGATGATTCTGTAGAAATATTCTCGTTCATATTATTGTGTCATAAGGAACGTGTCAAAAAAGCGGTTTCCACATTACAGCTTTATGGTAAAATGAGTTTAACCAACTACATAACGCAATCTGTTGTCGGTACTGTTATCTATTTCCCATTCGTATTCTATTTAGCCCCTTATTGTGGGTATGCAGCAAGTTATCTTATCGAATTCACTCTCTTTGGGAGTCAAATATGGTTGTGCAAATGGTGGCTGACAAAACATAAACAAGGTTAGTTGGAATGTTTTTGGTATAATGTTTATAAACATAAATCAAGAAAGAATAAATAAATTTAATAGAGGCTGCCCAAAAAGAAAGAAATTCTTGCAATCACTCTTCTACAGATACTTGCAGAGGGGATAAGATTTACTTTTAGACCTTTTGGATAGCCCCTATTAATATTTTATATAAAATTCATAATTTTAAATTTTTATCCCTTTCGATCGGTTTTCATCCTTAAACTGAAAACCCGGACGCCCGATAATGATATGATTGGCAATGAAATTGCCAGACGGACTTCGTTTATCCATCGGGCTGCGAATCTGCGGGACATCATCGGTTTGTTGTGGCGATATGCTCCGTACACCTTCCGCATCTGGCTTGATCTCCTGCCCGTTCTTTTCTTTTTCGGTGACTTCCTGCGCGGGCGGCGCAAGCTCCAACTGTATCTTGCGGTCAAGCGCGGCAAGTTCGGACTTCAACTGTTTCAGTTCGTCCTCTTTCTTCCACACCTTGCCCGCTATCTCCTGCAACTGCGGAACCTCCTTTTCCAGCACCTCGTTCTTCGCCTTATACTGGTCGATGATGGACGGAATCCTCTCCAATGCATTCAGGAAATTACGTGCGGCGGCTACCGGGTCAGCCATCGCCAGATGCCCGTTGTTATAGGTGTATTTGTAATTCCCTTCCACCACGAAGCGATTGTCGGTAAATTCCAGCCCCTCTTTGAGTATCCTCTCGCTGACCACCATTATCGGGAAACCGTAAATCTCCCCGACAGGCTTGTACAAACCGCCCGTCGTGGCGTTCTTGGCTATCTCCTGCAAACGCTTTCCAATAACTTTTTCGTCGGTTGAATCCACGCCGTCCACCTTGACAATATTAAGGCGACTACCTTCCTTATCAGTCTGCACAACGGAAAGAAAACGGTTCCAGTCCTCCGTCATGGCTTCGATGACAGCCGTGTTGTTGCGCAGTTCCCCCGTCTTGGCTTCCAGCTTGAACTCCGAATCGCGCTTGCCCTTGTTGAACGACTTGCGTTCCCCTTCAAGCGATGCGATACGCTTCTCCAGTTTCGCCTTGTCCAAAAGGTCGGTATTGCCGGAGAGCAACGCCATGTACTCCGAGAAGTTCATGCCCGATTTCTCGTCCATAGCCCCCTCATCGATGGTACGTGCGCCCATCGCCCCGCTTTTGAGCTGCGAGATGAACGTCTGCTTGCAGTGCAGCAGGTTGAACTTGTAGCTGTCCAACGACTTTTCCACCGCGTAGATGATGACATCCACATTGTTCCCGGCAAAACGCTTGGCAATCTCGTTGCCCGCCCTAACTCCGCGTCCGTCACGCTGTTGCAGGTCGGATGGACGATCGGGTAGGTCAAGAGCATTACTGCTCTCTTCCCCCCT
>NZ_QTLI01000045.1:0-10823 GCF_003434625.1 Parabacteroides sp. AM17-47 | reverse complement strand
ACTGTATTTTTAGGATAATGCTGGGGTTTGGATAACTTCTGTTATCCGAAATTTCGGATAACAGAAGGCTGTCTTTCCCGAACTGCCGGAACATCGCGCAGAACTTCCGCAAGTCTTTCCGCAGAAGCACGTCCGCCTGCCGCTTCGTCATGGTTCGTGCCGAATATCTTTCGTCCGGCAGAATTTTGTGACCCCAACCCACGTATGGGTGGTGTTTTTCCGAGTGCCAGCCCTCAAAATATTTCGTGCAGCACACCGCCCTCTCGAAAAGTGGCAAACGGTAGATTGCCGCCTGCCCGTCCATTCCCTCTCGGCGGCTGATCCGTGCGGACACGGAACAGACCGCCATAAGCGAACAGAGCATTACCATGAATACACGCATCATTTCAGCAAGGGGCTGAAGTTGCCGATGGGAACGATGGTCAAACCGTCATCCTTTACATTCCGGTTGTTGAAGTCAAATTCCAGCTCGAAGGAGTTGCCGAAGTTGTCCTCCACCACCACAATAAAGTTGTGCGCCTCTTCGCCCTCCGCCGTGTAGTACAGGCGGAACTTTTCGTTCTCCAGCAGGTAGCGGTCGTTGGGCAGGAAGGTGATGCCGTTATCCATTTTCAACTTTCCTTCTCCCTCAAACTGAAAATAGCGGATGGTATAAAGCGTGTTAGCGAAGTCGCCCTCCTTTTTCAGTTCACAGCGGATTTCCACCGTCTGCCCCTTTGTCACCTTGTTCGGCACGGGCATGACCTCCACCGTGAAGGGATAGGACTGTTGGATGTCCATGTCGTCATCGCACGACACGAGGGTGAATGACACAGCGGCTATCAGGCATAACGCCACCACCTTAAAGATGTTTGTACTCTTGTTTCTGTTGTTCAGTATGTTCATTGTTCTTCGATTTTTAGATGATTGTTTTTCTGTTTTTTCGTTGTCCGTTGCAGGTACTCATTCAAGTCCTTGCAACCGTCATAGAGGGAGGAACGGTCGGCGACACGCGCCCCATACCGTTTGGCAAGAGCGTCAAGCGTCCGCCGTCCGGCTTCGTCACGGTCAAGGAAGCATCCGATGCGCCCGTAGCCGTCCAGCAATTCCGCCGCCTTCTCCACGTTGGCGACAGAGTTCAGAACAAGGCAGTCAGCGTTACCGGTTACGCCAAGCGTCACAGCGGAGAGAAAGTCCATGAAGCCCTCAAACACGAGGCACTCGTCAGCCGGGATTTCCTTCGTCCTTGCCAAAGACACATCTTTTGGCGGGATGCACCCCTTGAAAAATCGGCTTCGGACTTCATATCCACCTGCCATATTCAGGAAACCGACAGCAAAATACCGTTTTCCACGCACACTGTAGTTCAGACGGCAACAGTGACGGGATGTGATGGCGATGGGTATGCCACGTTCCGCCAGATAGTCCGTCAACGGTGAGCGAAGTAACGGAGCGACCTCCACATCCTCAAAGACGGGTTCGGTCGGCTTCGGGAGATAGGCGGGCTTTTCCCATCCGGCAACCGTCATATTGGCGGCTTCCGCTATGAACTTCGCTTGCTTCATGAAGTCATCGCTTTGCAGAAACTCCCCGGCAAGCGTGAAGATGTCGCCGCCCTTGCCCAAACCGAAGTCGTACCAGAGCTGTTTCGCCACGTTCACACGGAAAGAGGGTGTGCGCTCGCCCCTGTACGGGGCAAGATACCACAGCTCGTTACTGCTCCTTCTAACAGGCTCATGCCCCAGCCGTGCGAGAAAATCCGTAAGCGGCATCCTTCTGACAGCATCTATTTCCGTCCTTTCCATGCCCGTGTCAGTTGATGATGAACTTGATACCGACCCCGAACTGCGTGTGAAACTTCCGCGTGTCGCCACCCCAAAGGCAACGCTCCCGCAGATTGGCAAGCAGGGCTATACGGTCTGCCACGTAGCATTCCACATCGAGCGTCAGCGCGCCGCCGTAGATGAAGGCGTCCCGGTCGTGCAGCGTAGAACCGTCATGCAGCACCTTCGTTCCCCAGTTCACCGACTCATATCCGGCAAGAGCCGAAGCCCCGGCATAGACGAACACGATTTTTCGAGCGTCCGACAGTATCTTGAAGTAATAGCCGCCCTCCGCCGTGAACTGCGCCACGGGTATCTTGGTGTTCTTGTAAGGATTGTTTTTCAGGAGGTATTCGCCACCGAACACCCACTTGTTTCCCCTCTTCGTGTAGGTGGAAAGAGACGCCCCGAAACTGTAGCCGCCGTCCTTGCCACCGGGATTGAAACCGTCCGCCATGTCCGCCCTTACCTCGATGCCATGCATCTTCGGCAGACACCGCTGGGCGTGCGCCTGCCCCGTGAAAAGGGCAAGCGACGCGATGATTATTGCGATGTATTTTCTCATGGTCAGCGCACTTGAAGTTCGTTAATGGTGCTGGCTCGTACCAAATCCTCGTTCTCAATCACGAAGGACTGGTGACGGCCGCCGTTCTTCTCGTTCAGCTCCACCACGAGGCACTTGTCGTCGGGGATGGTGAACTTCGCCATCGTGAAGACCGTGCGCTCACTTTTTTTGCCCGGCACGAGAGTGGCGTAGTTCTGCGCACGGAGCGGCAGAATGATCTGCTCCTGCACGGCGGTACGTTTCGCCACCTTCTTGTCCACGATTTTCCAAGTGATGTAGTCCACATCGAAAGGCACGTTGCTCTGGTTCTTTATCTCCGTGTGGAAGTAGAGTAAGCCGTTGTGCGTGTAGATGCCTTTCAACAGGTATTGGATGCCGAAACGCTTGCAGCCGATATGCTTCACCTCGCGCTTGTTCTGTTTGTGGATGGACTTCATGATAAGGCGCACCAGCATCGGGCTTTCGCTGCCCAGCTCTTTCAGATAGATTTCCTGCGCATTGTTCGGGCGGTTCACCGTACTGCCGTCATGGATGAAATCGCACATCTCCACGTTGAGTAACAGCGGTTCGGCGGCGTACTTCACGTTGAAGGTGTAGAAACTGCCGTCCTCCGTGATGACGGACATATTCGTTTCGTTGGGAAAATTTCTCACGGTAGCCTTCACGCGGATGACGTTCTCCGCTCCGTCGGCTTTCCCGGCAATCAGGTCGGGCGAGCCTAAATCGACATAGCGCACCTCCGCCGGAAAAATGACGTGGACGGTCTTGTCATAGGTCACTTCCAGTCCGTGCGGCGGTATCATGCGGTCGAAGGTCAGCTTGCGCGACAGACCGTGATACAGGTCGCCGTCCGCCTCCTTCTGCGGATAGACCTCCTTCGTCAAGGTCGGCTGTTCACTTCCTTTGGTCGTTTCAACGGTTACATTCTCCTGCGCGTTGGCAGTTGCGATGCCCATAGCGAGGGCAAACATGATGATTACTTTTCTCATTACTTTTGGATTTTAGTGGTAAATGTTTTTTTGATTGATTGTTGTTTTCAGTCCTTTTCCTGATAGAGCATGACCCTGTACCCGGCTTTCAGATGCACCTTTACGGTTCGCATCTTCTTGGCGATGTACTGGCTCGTGCCTTGTATCAGCCCCTTGCCCAAATCGGAGGCGAGCTGCGCCCCGGCATTGGTGGAGATGTTGATGCTGCTCCCTAACGAGCCGCCCATGTTGGCGGCGACCTCCCTGACGGCGTTCATCTCCATCGAGTTCGGGATGAAGATACCGGGCTGTCCGTCCGTGTCATAGACCGCAAGCTCCACCGGGATAATCGTGCCATCGTATTCCAGCGAGGTGACCTCGATGTCGAGCCGCTCACCCTGTATCTTGCCCGTGCCGACCACCACTGCATTGCGTGGGATTGTTCTGCCCGCCACCGCCATAGGCTCCAGCAGGCGCAACCTTACCGTCTGTCCGTCCGTCACGCTCTGCGCACCATGCACACATGCCGGGATGGTATTCCGGTCCGATACCTCTGTAGTGCCGACAGCCGTGTTGAACCCCCGGTTGCGCTCCTGCGAGAAGGTGGCGACAAACTCCGCGTTGCTCATGGGCTGTGCAAGGGAGGAAACGACTTGGCGGGTCACTTGCCTTACGGGTGTCGCCGTGTTCTTCTTTCCCTTCTGCACGGTGGAAGGCTCTGCCGCCTGTTCCGGCTTTCCTCCGTTCTGACCGCCCATGTACTTTGCCGCCAGCTCATAGGACTTCTCCATAAGTGCCACCTGTTCGTCCATAGATGAAGTCCTGCCCTTCTCGCTTTCCAGTTCCGACTCCAGCGAGGCGATGCGCTCCAACAGCTCATCCATCTCGGCATTGTCGTTCTTCGGCTGTTCGTAGAAGTTGCCGAGGGTGGCGTTCAGGTCACGGTAGGCGGCTGCGGAGGATTGGATGGTCTGCGGCGTGGCGGGCTGTGCCTTTTCCTCTTTGCCGCCCGGATTGGCGAGGTCGAAGTCCGTCCCGTCCTCCGTTCCAGCTATCTCGCGGTCGAACATGTCGCCCAGCTGCCCGATGGCACGGTTGCGGCTCTCCAGACGCTCTTCCATCTCCCCATGCTCGTAGGCTTTCAACTTGTCGCCGATAATCTGCCGGTTCGCCTTGTCCGCGTCGGGCATCTCGGTGTTGTATCCGTCTGTTCCCGGCTGTTGCTCCTTGCCGGAGGACGGGGCGAATATCAGCCACATCGCCCCGATGAACACCAGCACCATAGCGGGCAGGACTATCATCTTCTGCCGTTTCAGCCGCTGCGCCTCGGTCAGCGGTTCGCGCCCCTTTTTCGGCTTTCCCGTGTCGGGAGCGGCTTTGTTCTCTTTCGTCGGTTCATTCTTCGTCTGTTCCATATAAATAAGGTGTTAAGTGATTGTCAGTTTCCACCGGGGTCGGCAGTTCCACCCGTCCGGCGTGTCCCGTTTCCATGCGTAAGCCGTCGTTCCTGCCGATGTCATAGACGGCTCTGCCGAAGGTGTAGAGGGCAAGCACCGCGAAGGCGGCGAGCATCCCCAGTACGATGCGGCGGCGTGTTTCCGGCGGCAAACCGTCCAGATACCCTTTGAGCCTTGCCACCAGCCGTTTCCGTTTGTCGTGGAGCTTCCAGTACACGCCCCACATTGTTTTTCTGATACTTTTTACTTTCCGTTTCATAATCCGTTACCGTTTGATAGTCTGTAAATCCTTATTCTCGATGATGGTGAAACCCTCGATGGTGAAGCCGTTGGGATTGTCGTCCGACCGTGATGCGTTCAGCAGGCGGCAGGTGGTCACGAGGCTGCGCTCGGTGACGTTGCTTTGCCGGATGATTTTCTGCGTGGCGTAGGTCACGGCTCGGTAGGGATAGGCGTTGAAGTCACACACCACGCTGTCCACCTTCAACACTTGGTTGATGTTTCCGGCGATGATGCGGTTGTAGTACCCCTTCTCGGCGAAGTCCGAATAATAGTGGTACACGCTCTTGTCTGCCAGCAGCAAGGCACGTTTTACGTTGTGTTCAATCGCGCTTTTTTCAGGTGACAGCGTGAAGAAAAGCTCGTGGAAGCGGCGCACATGCTCCCGTGCCTCCGCTGGACGGTTCTGCGACAGATCCTGCGACAGCGCAAGCATCAGCGACTTGCCGTTGTCCAACACATAGATTTTCTCCCGTTGCTTCTCCGCGAAACGGTAGGAGTTCCACACGCTCCACACCGTCACCACGGTGCACAGCGAGAGGAAGACGATACCGAACAGGCGTATCTGCCTGAACGATGATTCGATGTTTTTAAGTGACTTAAATTCCATTGTTGTTTATTCGTTTTTAATTGTCAGTTGATTATTTCAGTAGTTTCCCGGCACGTCCGACCACGTTTCCTGCGGCTGCACCCGCCACGCTGCCCGCCATGCTTCCGGCTCGTCCCGCCATCTGGTTCACGTTGCGACCGTAACCGCCCATGCCTCCGGCTTGGATAATCCAGCCGGCAACGGTGGGAATGGTGAAGTATCCGATGATGCCGATGCAGAGGAACACGATATACACCCCGTCGCTCGAATCCAGCGAGAAGTTCGGGTCTGCCTGCATCCGCTCGATGTCGCTTTGCAGCATCAGCACCTGTATCTTCGCCAGTATGGTGCTGAACATGTCCGACACCGGAAGCCACAGATAGACCTGTATGTAGCGGCATATCCACTGCGTGAGCGTGCTTTGGAAACCGTCCCATACCGACAGGGCGAAGGCTATCGGACCGAGTATCGCCAGCACCACGAGAAAGAAGGTGCGGACGGTGTCTATCACGAGGGCGGCGGCTTGGAACAGCAGTTCCAGTATCTCGCGGAAGAAGTCGCGGATACTCTTCTTCATGTTGTACATTCCCCGGTCGATATACATTCCCGCCATCGTCACCATGTCGGAGGGCGACCAGCCGAGTTCCTCCAGTTGCTTGTCAAATTCCTCGTTGGACACGAGGTAGGCGGTTTCGGGGTTGCGTACCATCGCCTCGTATTCCAGCTTGTCCTTCTGCTCCCGGTATCGGTTCATGTCCAGCGTTTCCGCCTCCAGCATCTTTGCCGTGCCCTGTACGACGGGTGAGAGGATGCTGTTTATCGTGCCCAGCACCACAGTCGGGAAGAACATGATGCACAGACCGATGGCAAAAGGACGGAGCATCGGGAATACGTCTATCGGTTCGGCTCTCGCCAGCGACTGCCATACCCGGTAGGCGACGTAGAACAGCGCACCCAGCCCGGCGATGCCTTTCGCCACACCCGCCATGTCCCCACATAGCGGCATCATCTGCTCATAAAGTGAGCGTAAAATCTGATGAAGGTTATCGAACTCCATAGGCTTACCAGTATCTTTCGTTCATGTTCCCGTACAGCCCCATGATGCGGTCGAGGTCGTTCTTTTTCTTCGCACGCAGATAACTCACGGAGATGTTCTTGTTGGTGTAATAGCTCACAAGGTTGCGGTAACGCTTCATTTTGGAGTAGCAGCGTTCCACCACGTCCATGCGCTCCTTGTCGGTCATGGAGAGCGTGGTGATGTTCACCACATTCTTCAGTTCCGTCAATACTTCGTTGCTCTCTTCCAGCAGTTTCGTGTAACCGAAAGCGATTGCCGACAGCTCTTCTGGTCTGAAATTTCCATCACGGAGCATCCTTTGGAAACTGTTTACATAAATGTCGGTGATGTCGCCTACCATCAGGATGGTCTGCTGCACCTTGCGGGCGTCCTTGACGAGATTGTTCACCGATTTGAGGGCATCGTAATACTTTTTGCCCTGCTGATAGATTTTCACCGTTTCCTGAAAGTTGCTCACCATGTTCGTGGCAGTCTTGGAGGTATGGATGATGTTTTTGGAGGCATTGATGATACCCTGCGCCAGATTGCCCGGATCGCTTACGACCCACTGTGCGCTTGCCCTGCCTGCGAAAAGCAGGCACAGGCAGATAATCATTGTTATTCTTGTTCTCATGTTACTTTGGATTTTAGTGGTTGTTATTCTTCTGTCGGGTGTCCCGGCTGCGGTTTCACCCGCACATAGTCGCCGCCCGGCGAGAAGGTCAGCACGTCCGTTGCCTCGTTGTAGGACACGTCGATGCGGAAGCCGGTGTTCATGAACAGGTTGTCGTTTTCCTCCTGCAAGAGATAGGTTTCCGGTTTCAGCTTGCGGCGCAGACCGCTCCGGCGGAACACCGTCACCTTGTAGGCTTCGCCCTCCTTGTAGATAAGCACATCGGGCTTCCCCTCCACGCTCTCCCAGTTCCCGCACAGCATATCACGGCGGTTATCGACCACATCGCAGGATTGCAGCATCATGACCGCCAATCCGATCAGGCACTTGCTGACTTGCAGCATTTTAACTTTTGATAAATTCATACGCATTTCTTGTTTTTAGCTGATGATTAAATGATTAACTTTTGGTTCTCCGCTTCTCGGCAAGTTGCCGGATGGCGGCTTCGATGTCGCCGCCCAACTTCTCCGCCAGACGGTAAACCTCCACTTTCTCCGTTTCCTCGGTGGTGTACGCCAGATATTCTTCTGCACTGACCTCGGTGGCATAGACCGCCGATTGTGTGCCACCCAAGCCTATCCACACCTCCTTGTAGAGCCGTGAAGGGTTGTTCGCCATGTTGATGGAGAGTATCTGCCCTTTCTCCTTTTCCGTCAGTCCGAGCAACGCCTGTATCTGGTCGAACTTGTTCATGTACTTGCGCTGGTCGAGAAGTATCTTGCAGTCGGAGTTGTTGATGATGCTCTCCTTGACCACGGGAGAGGAAATGATGTCGTCCACCTCCTGCGTCACCACGATTGCCTCGCCGTAATATTTTCTGACCGTCTTGTACATATAGCGCAGATATTCAGCCATGTTCGCTGAAGAGAGAGCCTTCCAAGCCTCTTCCACAATAAGCTGTTTCCGTACCCCTTTTAGTCGCCGCATCTTGTTGATGAAGGCTTCCATGATGATGATGGTCACGACGGGGAACAGTTCGCGGTTTTCCTTAATCGAATCTATCTCGAAGACAATGAACCGCTTGCCGAGCAGGTCGATGTTCTCCGTGGAGTTGAGCAGGAAGTCGTAGCGTCCGCCCCGGTAATACTGCCGCATGGTGGTGAGCATGTTGTCGATGTTGAAGTCGGACTTCTCCACCTTGATGTCACGCTGTGCCAGTTCCTTGCGGTAGTCGTCACGCATATACTCGTAGAAGGTGTTGAACGACGGCACGATGCTACGGTCGGATTGGATGCGCTCAATATAGGCACTCACGGCACTGCCCAGCTCGCCGCTCTCCGTCTTTGTCACCTTGTCGTCCTCCGACTTCCAGAGCGTCAGCAGCAGGGTCTTGATGCTGTCCTTCTTCTCCACGTCGAAGATGTAATCGTCGGTGTAGAACGGGTTGAACGATATGGGCTTCTCTTCCGTGTAGGTGAAATACACGCCGTCCGCTCCGCCTGTCTTGCGTCGGATCATGCCGCACAAGCCCTGATAGGAGTTTCCCGTGTCCACCAATACCACATGTGCGCCTTGCTCATAATATTGGCGCACGAGGTGGTTCATGAAGAAAGACTTGCCGCTGCCCGAAGGACCCAGCACGAACTTGTTGCGGTTGGTCGTGATACCCCGCTTCATGGGCAGGTCGGAGATGTCAAGGTGCAGCGGTTTTCCCGTGAGCCTGTCCACCATCTTGATGCCGAAGGGCGAGAGCGAGTTGCGGTAGTTGGTTTCCTCTGTGAACAGGCACACCGCCTGTTCGATGAAGGTGTGGAAACTCTCTTCCGCCGGGAAGTCCGCCGCATTGCCGGGTATCGCCGCCCAGTAGAGTGTCGGGCAGTCGATGGTGTTGTGGCGCGGCACGCATTCCATGCTTGCCAACTGGCTGCCCACGTCGTTCTTGATATGCTTCAGTTCCTCCGCATCGTCGCTCCACGCCATGACGTTGAAGTGTGCCCGTACCGAGGTCAGTCCGTAGGAATGGGCTTCGTTCAGGTATTGGTCTATCCACTCGCGGTTGATGCTGTTGCTCCTTGAATAGCGAGATAGCGACTGCATGTTACGGGCGGACTTCTCGAACTTATGCAAGGTTTCCTCACTGTTGTCTATCAGCACATACTGGTTGTAGATATGGTTGCAGGAGAGCAGAAGCCCCACCGGGGAGGCGAATGACAGTCGGCAGTCACTCCGGTCGGTGGAGAGCTTCTCGTAACGGGTGTCGGTAGCCACCTTGCCCGGCAGGTCTTCCGCGTCGGAGAGGGTGTGCAGACACAGGCGGTTGTCGCCGATGCGCATCTCCCTTGCCGAAAGCTCGATGTCCTGCAAGGTGGTGTCACCTTCCGACATGAGCGAGAAGTAGCGTTCAATAAGTCCCGTATTTCCCTCAGTACCCACAATCTCATCGGTGGAGAGGCGGCGCAGCCTGACAAGCCCGCTGTCGTTCATGATGCGCTCGAACTGTTCGCAGGCTTCCAAGAACTTGGTCGTGGTTTCCCTGTCCAGCTCCTTCGGGATGATATGTCCCCGGCACAGCGTGCTGAAATTGCTCTGCATCCGGTTACGCTCCTTTGTTGTCTTGGTCAGGTAGAGGTAGCAGGTGTGTTTCAGGTACGGACGCTCGTTGAAGTGACGCTCGAAAGAGCGGCTTAAAAAGCTCATGTCGTCCTTCTGAAGCTCCGGTTTGTAGCGTTCCTTGATGAACCAGTCCTGTTTGTGGACGACGGAGTAGTCCGGCAGCACCTTGATAGCCTTGCACCAGCAACTGTGTATCGCCTCGTACTCCGCACCCGTCACGGTGTAAAGTTCCGGCAGTTCCACCTCGAAAGCCACCGTGATGTCGGCGTCCTTTGAGATGATGCAGCCATGCTCCACCGCTAAAAGTGGGAACCTGTTTTCCAGTGTTGTCATTTTCGATGTATTCCTCATTGTCTTTCTTCCTTTCGTTGTCGTTTGAACAGACGGGGTATCCGCCGCCGGTTGATAAGGTATCGGGGATGGCTCCGTGCCGCTCCTAATTTCATCAGCCCGTGTTCGCCGTACCGGGCGTTCAGCGCGAAGGTCTGCCATACAAGGAGGGAGGACGATGCCGCGCCGAAGCCGATACATATCCACTGGTCGATACCGACCATGTAGAGGATGACGAACAGGACGAAGAGAGCCAGCAGACCTCCGCAGAAGATGAAGAGGTACTGTGCCTTCAAGCCCTTGAACTCTACCGGACGGCCGATACCCTTGTTGATTGGGTATTCAGCCATACATTATTTATTAAAGGAAGAATGAGCGCAGGATGGTGGCGGCAACAATCAGGAAGATGCACGCGCCGAACCACGAGGCGGCTGTCTTGCTGGTGTCGGGGTCGCCCGATGAAAACTTGCCGTACACTTTTACGCCCCCGATAAGCCCGACGACTGCACCGTAAGCATTCGATAAACTCCCCCTTTCATTCTAAAAATGT
>NZ_QTLI01000044.1:0-11459 GCF_003434625.1 Parabacteroides sp. AM17-47 | reverse complement strand
AACAAAAAAAGTGTCTAGATAAATCAGGAAAAGACATTTCTTATAAGGAAAACTTTTGTTTTGCTATAGAAAAACTTTAGTTCCACTAGGGAGAAACTTTAGTTTCATGCTGTAGAAACATAGTGTTTTATTGTAATTTACTGTAAATCAGAAGTTAATTGCAGTATTTAAAAGATACAGGTAACGATATAGTAGTGAAAGTCCAGCTACACATTGTATTGCTCTGCATAATTTCAAATATCTCTCTAACGCAAAAGTAAGTAATGTTTTTGATGCTTACAAGTTAATCTAAGTATATTTAGAGATGGGCTAGTTATTTATCTTTCGCCACACTAATTCCCTGTCTACATTTTTTTCAAGAGGAATAATATAGAATTTTTTTGGAAGCTGGAATGAGGGGTGCGAAACTACAGTGGAATAGAATTATTAAAAACGGTCATAATGTCATGAATCCCATTTTATATAAAAGAAAATAGAATAATACAAATATTGGCATAATATTTGTTCATCTTTTAATAAGATAGTATTTGTGAGGTCGTAATGTGCATTTAGAATATTTGATAAATACTTTAGATGATTATTATGGCATTATTTTATTTTTTAATAATTCTTATTTCTAACAAATATGGAACACACGATTAAATTTTATCCTGTCGGTAATGCAGATTGTACTTTAATAAAGTTGAGTAACGGTAAGACGATTATTATTGATTGCCAAATAAAAGACAATCTTGTGGACAATGGTAAACAGATCTATTTTGATGTAAAAAGAGATTTGTTGAATGAGCTTAAAAAGGACATCGAAGGTCGCCCTTTTGTGGATTTGTTTATTAATACACATCCTCACAAAGACCATTGTGACGGCTTTAGTACGAACTTCTTTCATGGTGCACCCAGTGAATACGACAAGGAAAGAGATAAGAATAAAATTATAATCGGGGAATTATGGGTTACACCGCGAGGTGTCGGCAACGTATTAACTGATTGTGCTGAGGATATCAGAAGAGAAGCCAAACGTCGTCGGGAAATTTATGATCGTGATAGAAGCTATAATGGTGGATATGGCAATTACCTCCGCATAGTGGGATATGATAAAGATAAGGAATTTGATAGCCGTTACGGATATGTTCCGGGTAAGACAGTTCTATCGGCAAACGGAAAGCCGTTCGAATGGTTAGAAATCTTTATTCATGCTCCTTTCAAGGAGGATATCACTGTCTGCAAAGAAGATGATGACAAGAATGCGACATCTATAGTTGTTCAGTTCGGGTTCAAAATATCATCTTGTGCTGGTTTTAAATGCCGTGTATTAATGGGTGGGGATGCGGAACATGAAATTTGGCAGCATATTCTCGATAACAATATAGATGACGAACATTTGAAATGGGATATTTTTTTGGCACCCCATCATTGTTCGTGGACGTTCTTCAATGATTCTTCAGACAAGGAAAAGGTCATGCCTTCCGCTGAAGAAATAATGAAGAAGCAACTGGGTAGCAGAGCTTATGTGGTTGCCTCTTCCAACGCGATTATGAATGATGGCAAAAATCCTCCTTGTTATCAGGCCCAAACGGAGTATAAGAAACGGCTTGGCAACAAAGACAATTTCTTAAATACAGCAACAGACCATCTTAAAGGAAATATATCGCAACCTATTGTCTTTAAAATTGCTGAAACAGGAAAACGACATGAAACTATTTCTGTGGCCGCCGGTGACACTATTATTTCGCGCCCGGCACCTAGAGCCGGTAAATGACAGATAAAATGTATAAAGAATATAAGATACTAAAAGGCAGTGAGATACGTGGAAGTCAATTAAGGCTTCCACGTGCTATTACAATACATAAGGCGGCTTTGCTACATCCTTGTGTGACAGTGAATTCATGTATCCGCAACTCGGCAGATGCGGAAATTATTATTCTAACTTTGCATCGTCTCAGCATACCAGATGAGCCGGTTTATCCTATTCAGGAAGTTGAGGAGATAGCTGTTATTTGTACGAAAGAGGATCTCAGTTTACCAGAGGTCTATGCACTGCGAAAAGATTTTCCGGTAGGTCTTCCACATTCTAATGCTAGAGCCTTTGAACATCCTGTATCCTTATGTATCAGTGATGTCCCTTTTTCAGACATCAGACACCAGTTCAATGCTTATGATTATATCAATTATATCATAAATTGGTTTAACAGAAATAGTTTGGGACTGTTACACGAAAAGGATCGACCTTTGGAAGTATTCTTTCAATTTAATAAAATATGTACTTTTAAGAATATCCAGTCTGTAGATGCTTGTTATGGGTTATATACGGAATTATCAAAATTGACTTCCACGCTGGAGTTTGTCAGCAAGAACAAGGCAACCCATTATATTGTAAATATTCCAACAAACAGCAATGTTTCCAAAAATATGGCTTGTTTGCCTAAGACTATTGGAGAATTGGCTGATATATCGTCTGTTATTGGGAAGTCGGTTCCTGATACCATTCTACAAACACTTGTTTCAACGGTGGCAGGGAAGACACAGTTGCCTCTATTGATACTTCTTTATATACCTTCAAAGAGGATGGCAAGAGGTAAAGATGAGCGTATAGATTTATTCCTTGTAAGAATTACACCAAAGGCGAGGGACATTAGGCATAAGTATGGAGTTCTTACACCTGAAAATTTTAAGAAGTGGTTTAATGAAATTCCGATAGAAATTATTTTCACTGTTGAACCGGTAGCGAGGCAATATAATGCTCTTTTTAACGCCAAAGATCTCCTCTACAAAAAGTTAGTTGTGATAGGTGCGGGTACTCTTGGCTCTAATATCTTGGACTCTTTTGTGCGTGAGGGCATAAGTGAAGAGGTCGTATTTCTAGATTTTGACTATTTATTGCCGCACAATGTAGCCCGCCATATATTGTCTCCGAATATGGTGATGTATTCAAAGGTAAAAGCTTTGGAAAATCATTATAGTGGTATTATTGACCAGAAAATTACTGCGATTGAGAAAGACATGCTTCGATTGTCAGAAAATGATAAGAAGATCATATATAAAGATACGGATTTGATTGTTGATGCTAGTACTTCAGTTGCTGTAGAACGAAAGATTGCTTTTGAACCATATAGTGAGAAATATCGTTGTTGTACTGTCTTCTTGAATCCGAGGGGAAATGAGCTGGTTATGTTGATGGAGGATAAAGCAAGAACACAACGCTTGGATTTGCTGGAAATGAGTTATCAACGAAATCTGATCATCCGGTCTGAATTATCATCACATTTGGAAATGGTGGACCAACAAAGAACAAATAGTTTTAGTTGCCGTTCAATATCAAGCATTCTGGATTATGATAACGTAGGTATTCTCGCAGGTATCGCTTCACAACAAATACAAAAAGCATCCAAAAGGGATAATTGTAGTTTGTGTATCTGGAGGGTGAATGGACAGGATAGTACGGTCAGTAAAATTAGTTTAAACATTTCAAAATGGAAACAATACAAATCCGAGGATATACAGGTATATCTCGCCAATGATGTCCAAAATGAAATGGAAAACCAAAAAAGGCTGTCTCACGACAAAGAGACAGGTGGCTGTCTTTTTGGTTGTTATGATAAAGACCGACGAATAATTTATGTCTTGTATATGCATCCGGCTCCTTGTGATAGTCAATCTACTCCTGCTTCTTTTATTCGAGGATGTGAAGGGCTTTCTCAAGTGAAGAATGAGATATCGAGGAAAACATACCATCAAGTAACTTATCTAGGAGAGTGGCACTCCCACCCGAATGGGAACTGTGCACCGAGCAGTACTGATAAAGAGCAGTTCCGGCAAATGAGTGATTGGCTGGAACAGGAAGACTTACCTTTTGTACAGGCTATTTCCGGTAATGATGGAATATATATAAATGCAAAAATATAATTAATAAGTATGGGGGAAAACGGAAAACGTATTGGATTGGCATTGTCCGGTGGTGGCTACAGAGCAGCAGCTTATCATTTGGGGACTTTGCGGGCTCTTCATAAGATGGGTTTGCTTGAAAAGGTTGATGTTATATCTTCCGTATCGGGAGGGTCTATTATTGCTGCATTTTACTTGTTGCATAAAGACGAACCTTTTGAACAGATTGAGCAATCCTTCCGTAAGTGTCTAGCACATTCTTCACTTTGGGGGGCTATATTAAACCTCGCAATCGTTTTTTTACTCCCAGCATTGTTGGGGATTTTTGTAAGTGGGTGGTTTTTGTTTTTGTATTTGTTGCTGTATTGGGGATTCTATCTTATTCCAAGTAGTAAGTGGATCGCCTTATATTATGACAGGTTGTTTTTCAGAAAGAAAAAACTGAAAGATTTACCAGATTCACCTATTGCCGGTATTAATTCTACTAATGTGGCGACAGGACGTCTTTTTACATTTTCAAAACAAGATGTGGGAGGATATGATTATAGAGAAAATGGTCGAAGCATCATTAAAGGAGAAGAAATTCCTATATCCTTCGCTGTTGCATCCTCCACTTGTGTGCCGTCCATATTCTCACCTACTCAAATAGACAAACGATATTATGAAGAAGGAAAATATAAGGATACATTACTTGTTGATGGCGGTTTATATGACAATCAGGGGGCTTATATATTAACAGAAAGTACCAATAAATTATATCGGGTGGAGAATGTGGTAATTAGTGATGCGGGAAATGCTCGTCCTGATATAAAGGGAGTTCGTAATACTATCTGTTTAATGTTTCAATCGATAGAAGTTCTAATGAACAGAATCCGGACCATTCAAATACGAACTAATATTTATAATCGCACAAAGAAAAACTCCGCATATTACGCTTATGTTTCTTTGCTATGGTCAGAATGGAATTCAATGGTAGATCGGTTTATGGATAATATCAAAAAGGAAAATGTCCCAGAGTTAGTATTATCGGCTCATAGAATTTCTTTAGATGATGTTATTGCTTTTAGAGAAAAGAATGATCAAAATGCAAAATTCCGAATTGAAGAGTGTTTTAAGAAATCTATAGGTTGGCAGGTACTGCTTGATAGCGCACCTTCAAAAGAACTTCATGAGATAGCACTATCTGTGGGTACAAATCTTACGCCACTGTCAAAAAGAAAAATAGATGCTCTTTCTGCTCATTCAGAATGGCTTACAGAATTACAAATTAAGACATATCTGCCTCATTTATTACACTAGAAACAATACGTATAATTATTTCATTTTATATATTAGATATTAAGGATTGAAAATGAGGCCAACAATATTGCTAGTCTCATTTTTAATTCTTGAACAATCCATCTGATCTCTTATAAAAATGAGATTATAGATGAATAATCATCCCTTGATGCAGTGCCGCAATGATGCCATACAGAACCATGTTTATGAGTGGAACAAACCTTACAATCACATTTTTTTAAAGCGTTGACTACAGCTTGACTTAAATAATGTCCGACCTTTTCGGTTGAAATGAAAGCATTTTTAGGCCTTAAATGATCGATCATCCAATTATCCATATTATATTTACTACCATGGTGGGGAACTTTTAGCCAATAGATTCCTTTGATTTTATATTTATCTTCTTCATAAAGAAAATGATCAATTGCATCCCGACCAGCATCCCCCATAAATAAGAATTTTTTTCCATCATCCGGTTTGAAAATAAAAATAACACTACTTTGATTATGACTAGATGGATCATCACCTGCATCATCTAAAGTTTTGCTGTAAACTCTCCCCTCAATTAAGGTAATAGATGCATCTTCATTTTCGTCTGTTGTATAATCCTTTTTTTTCAATTCATTACGAAAATCAGGAACCAGTTGCTCGTAATATGTCACAGAAGGGCCCAGTACCTCAATGTGATTATCGAATGCATCCACACTGTATGGTTTGTCAGAATATTTACCTGCATCAGAAAAAGGTTCAGTCCATATTAATTTTTTATTACCTAATTCGTCTAATATATCTAGCATATTCTTATTATCACCAAGATCATAAACAGAACGCGCTTTTACAACTAAAGAATCATGAGTTCTAATTCTCTTAACCATGCCTAAAGAGACATGATCAGCTGGATCATCTACCCAAAAATGAGAAATATTAATTCTATTAGGAGCATTGTCTCTTATTTGCTCAAGTAACCAAACAAATCCACCAAAATGATCCTTATCACAATGGGAACATATAGCAAGGTCTATATTTTTCCTCCCATAACGATTTTTAATAAAATTCGCGATCGTTGGTCCGTCATTATAATTTCCTGCATCGACTAGAATGATATAGTCTTTGTCATTATCATCATCATCATAAAAATGGATTAAGAAAGCATCTGCCGACTTTACATCCAACATATCAATTTCGTATTTTGTGATTTTCATATTTTTTTGATATAATAATTACTATTCTCTTTACTGTAGAAATTACAATTTGATTTTTTTCTGGTGGATATTTTGTCTCTTTACTGAAGATACCGCCAATTTCAGAGGTAAGGAGTCAAATATTTTATCCTGCATTTTTGTCATGTCTATCAACCTTTTTTCTATGTGCTTCCATTTATAGTCTCCTTCAAGCATGGCTACATTTTCCTCAAAATCTATATCCTCAAAAAAAGTAATAGCCTTGAATGGTCTAATAACATTTGCATTTGGAAATTTATGTTCATAAAATTTCAACATGGAATAGAAAGAGAAGCGTGTGGAAAGAAAAGCTATATCAATAAAATCCTTCAAACGGGAACCATTGTCCGCAATAGCGGAAAGCTTCATGGCAATGATATCTTTCATACTGTACAGTCTGATACCTTCTTCCAGACAAGGTTTTTCAAGCAAACCATATCCATGGGTTATACAATCTATCTTAACCCCTTCAATAGAACCTTTCAATGTATTTTTCTCCATAAAGTCTGTACGAAAGCCGTACTTGTTCTCCAAAAAATCTTTCAATACGACAGCATTAAATGGCAAAGGGGTAAAGAGATCCAAATCCACAGACATTCTATGTCCCAGATACAAGGCAAGAGCTGTTCCTCCGGCAAGAGAGAATGAGGACAGCATTTCCTCTTGTTCCAAATTTCTTAAGAGTTCAAGAGTTGTTCCCTCAACAGTTTCCGTGTGTAACATCTTAGCTCTTCTTTTTTTAGATTAAATGCAATACATACAAAATTGATATCCCTGGGCGACAGATAAGGAACATCTTTTACTATCTCCCGAAATCCCTCTATCCCCCCATATATGTTGAAAGCCGCATAAAAATCTTTTAGCCACCCTCTTTCAAGTATACGCTGTACCACGATTTTTCTGGATTTCCACCAGTCAAAATCAGAAAGATCATACTCCCACAATAGTGTCGGAGAGACAGAATACAAGTCCTTATATTTTTTATAATCATCAAATATCGTCATATATTATATAAAACCTGATACATTTACAAATATAAGTTTTTTTGTCCGGATAAACAAGTTTTCAATGATTAAATTTGGAATAGCACCCAAAAAGGAATGTTATTTTTTATCTGACAAGATACACCTAACATACAGAATGTTACAGATAAAATATGGGGCTGGCGGTATCCGTCAGCCCTATTTTTACATTTCCTTTTTCCCAAACTTTGCGACAGAAAGAAGGATAAATAACGGACGAAAAAGAACAAAAGATGGAAACAGGAAATGAAGACATCGAAATGCTGAAAGCATTAATCCAGGAGAGCTTCTCCGAGCAACGTGAACTCATCACCCGGCTGGAAACGGCACTGGATGCCATGACCAGCATCAATGGCAAGCAGATGCTGGACAGCCGCGACATGCGCCTGCAGCTGAAAGTCTGCGACCGGACCCTTATCCGCTGGCGTAACTCGGGCAAGCTGCCTTATTTCAAACTGAGCGGCAAGATATACTTCTGGGCCTCGGATGTATACCGGTTCCTCCGTGAAGAATACAGGGACGAAAGTCCGGATATCAGGAATAACAAACCCGTAAAAAAATCATAGAAGATGGAAAATCAAAGTAAAGTCATCATGATCGAGCGCAACAAGTTTGCGTCTCTTGTCAAGGCGCATCGCAAATGCCTGCAGATGCTGAGTATCCTGGCCTATGCCTGCGCGACAAAGGAAGTGCAGCTGACCTTCACACTGGAGGAAATCTGCGAACTGCTACAAATGAGCCGTGAGGAAGTGGAAAGACAAAGACAGAAAGGCTACATCCGCTTCGTCCACCGGAACGGCATGACAGTCTATGAAATCACCGACATCCTCCGCCTCAAGAACATGCTTGAGATGGGGGGCGTCTACCGGAAGATAGATGAGAAAACCATCATTCTGGAGGTGACGGGGAAAGAAAAAAAAGAAACGGGACCTTCAATCGGCTAATAAACATGAAGCAACTGGTACATGCCTCGCTTTTCAGCGGGTTCGGAGCGGCGGATCTCGCCGCCGAATGAATGGGATGGCGTAACGCCTTCCATTGTGAGATAGATGAATTTTGTAACAGGATTTTAAATTACTGGTTCAGCCATGCAGAAAGTTATACAGACATCACAACTACGGATTTTCGCCGGTGAAGGGGACGGGTCGACGTTCTCACAGGAGGCTTCCCCTGCCAGCCGTTTTCTGTCGCCGGCCAGCGCAGAGGTGCGGAGGACAGCCGTTACCTCTGGCCTCACATGCTCCGTGCCATTCACGAGATCCGGCCCGATTGGGTTGTTGGTGAGAACGTTGGTGGCATCCTCCAGGTGGTACAGCCCGGCAAGGAGACTCACGTGGGATATCAGCCCTCTCTTTTCGGAAAGGCTAAGCCTGTATACCGCAAACGGGAGGAATACGTCGTGGAGACCATCTGCCGAGATCTTGAGCGTGAAGGATATACCGTCCAGCCGTTGCTTATTCCGGCTTGTGCCGTCGGTGTCCCGCACAGAAGGGACCGTGTATGGTTTGTTGCCCACTCCGATGGCGAGGGATTACAGCCCGAGGGGGCCGAACTGTCTCCAGAAGGGTCTTCCGGAAATCATCCGCGAGATGCTGCTGCCCACCCCGACAGCGACGGAGATACACCACCGGCAACGGGTGGAACGCTGGAAATATCTGGGTCGGACGTCCATGCACGGTGCGGAGGACGGGGAGAAGAACCCCAACGGCCTGACGGATTTCCTGGACTTCCACGGGCTGCTCCCGACCCCGACGGCAAGGGATTGGAAGGGTGCACCGACGCTGGAGAACTTCGAGAGGAAGGGGAAGAACCCGCGGCTGGGAAGCCTTCCCGATTTCTTTGCCCGAACTGGGAGAAGTTTCCAACTCAATCCCCTGTTTGTGGCCGAGATGATGGGGTTCCCCACGGACTGGACGGTATCACCTTTTCTTCCTGGCGGCAGCAGTCCGTCAAGGGATACGGAAACGCCATCGTCCCCCAGGTGATCCATGAGATATTCAAAGCGATAGAATCAACCTATAAATAACATGACATGCATATGTTAATCATTGCGGAACATCCGCAGTTCGGCAAGGTCCGGACCATAGAGAATGAAGGAAGAATGTGGTTCTGTGCCGCTGACGTGGCACAGGCCCTCGGTTACGTGAACACCAATGACGCCATTGCCCGCCATTGCAAGACGAAGGGTGTCGTATTTTACGATATCCCTACGGCGGGCGGACGGCAGAAGGTGAAGTTCATCGACGAGGGGAACCTGTATCGTCTGATAGCCGGTAGCCGCCTGCCATCAGCCGAGAGGTTCGAGAGCTGGATTTTCGACGAACTGGTCCCGCGCACGCTCAAAGAGGGCGGCTATCTGCTGGGGAAAAAGGGGGAAACGGACGCTGAACTGCTTTCACGCGCCCTGATGCTGGCGGAGAACAAGCTGAAGGAGCGTGACCGGCGCATATCCGAACTGAAAAAGGAAAATGCCCTGAATGCCCTGAGATTGGGGTTACAAGCCCCCAAGATACGTTATTTCGATGAGGTACTGCGTTCATCAAGCACCTATACGCCCACACAGATCGCCAAGGAGCTGGGCATGAGCGGGAGGGAACTGAACCTGAGACTGAAAGCTCTCGGCATCCAGTTCCGCCAAAGCGGAACCTGGATGCTCACTGCACGTTATCAGAAGGAAGGATATACACGGACCCATACGCACAGCTGGCAGAGCCGCAGCGGGGAAACCGGCACGGCCATGCATACGGTGTGGACCGAGAAGGGCCGTCTGTTCATCCACTGCCTCTTCAGTAGCCAGCCTCTCTCTTAACCCTTCGCCGCTGGCGGCAACAGAAAGGGCTGTTCCCCCCCGTTATTTGGGAGAACAGCCCTTGATATATCCGTTCCGGCGCCCGGCCTGTCAAGATGTGCCTGCCGGATGCCCCGCTTTCCATAGGCAGGTCTCCGTACCCGTCCAAAGTAGGATTCCCTATGTTTTGCAATTCCCATTATCCATGACTTGACTTGATTTTCATTATACCCGTGGTCACCCGGGAGCGGAAGGAGCCTATAGTTTTGGCCCCCTCCGGTTTTCTTTTTCCCGCAGTGTCCGGGCATCCCGCAGCGTCTCCTGCTGCCGTAGCGAGTCGGCAAGCATCCGGATGAAATGCCCGTAATCCTCCACGAGCAGCTGGACGCATTCGAGCCGCAGCGTGTGTGCCATGTTCGCCATCGGGCTTGTACTACGGGCGGCGATGTCCTGCCTGAGCAACGTGTCCAGGCAGACATTCTGCCTCTTTCTCAGATATTCCAACACTTTTTCCGGACTGCCCGATTCCCTTGCCTTCTTTTTCAAGTCCCTGAAACACTTGTACAAGTAATACTCCTTGTACGCCTCTTCCGCGTGTGACTCGAAAAAGGAGAGGTAATCCTCACCGGCTTTTACCGCCTTATCCTGGATTCTTTTGTCCAGGACTTCCATTCTCTCATCCAGCCGGTCCATAAACCGGACCATGCCTGGGTTCTGTCTTTCCATACCTTATCGTTTTAAACCGTTCGTCCTATGTTTCACGGGTTGTCCGTTTTCCTCTTTCACGTCCTGTTCCGGCTGTCCAAAGGAAAGGAGACGCGAGAATTCCAGGCAGTCTTTCAGCACCTGCCGTGAGCATTCCAAAGACAGCGCGCGGCAGGTGTCCGCCATCGGATGGGCACCGCTTCCCGCCGGCGTCCCGTCCGCCAGCCTTTCCCTGTGGTACCTGGCGATATCCCCGAAATACCTCTTCAGGTCCTCCACGTCTTCCGTCCTGCCGACTTTATTACGTAACAGGCGGTAATGCCCGCGTTGCAGCTCCCCCTTGTACAGGTACGCGGCTTTCCATTCAAAGAAACGGCAGTAGTCCGTAGAGGCGGACTCCAGCCCCTCGCGCATGACGCTCTCAACGGCTGCGATCTTGTCGTCCAGCAATTCCCGTAGTTTGCGGATGCTCCCATTTTCCTGCCTCATATCCGTTACATCTTTAACCCGTCCGGCTTCTTTCTTTGTAAGCATTCGATAAACTCCCCCTTTCATTCTAAAAATGTG
>NZ_QTLI01000043.1:1382-15694 GCF_003434625.1 Parabacteroides sp. AM17-47 | reverse complement strand
TGTTATTGAATGTGTCTACCTATATCAGCATAAGACAAAATTTTAAGAAACTGCAATATATTGATTTATAAACACATACTATACATCCCTTTCTGTCCATAATCATATCTTCATCAATCTTGATAGAATAACGAGAACTGTTTGCCGGACTCATTTAAGTATATAGAACGAAGCTCTTTGTTCTTAGCGGAATTGTAAGTATTTTCGCGAAGCGAATTTAAAACTTAACGACATTGGCAAGAAAGAAGAAACAGTTGCCTATATTAGAAAAGGTAACCATTACGGACGTAGCCGCCGAGGGCAAGGCTATCGCGAGAGTGAACGATATGGTGGTATTTGTACCCTTCGTCGCTCCGGGAGACGTGGTTGATATTCAACTGACCCGTAAGAAGAATAGTTATGCGGAGGGGAAACCTGTATATTTCCATGAGTACTCGGCCAAACGTGCGGAGCCGTTTTGTGAGCACTTCGGTGTCTGTGGAGGTTGCAAGTGGCAACATCTTCCCTATGAGGAACAACTTTACTATAAGCAAAAACAGGTCTACGATAATCTTACCCGCATCGGGAAAGTCGAAATGGAAGAGAAACTTCCGATCTTAGGTTCCGAGCGCACGACTTTCTACCGGAACAAGCTTGAGTTTACTTTCTCAAACAAGAAATGGCTTACGGAGGAAGAGATCCAGTCCGGTGCTTCTTTCGATTGCATGAATGGTGTCGGGTTTCATATACCGGGGATGTTCGATAAGGTATTGGACATCCATAAATGTTGGTTGCAAGATGATATATCGAACAAGATCCGTCTTTGCGTCAAGGAATATTGCCTATCTCATGAGGGATATCCTTTCTTCGATTTACGGAACCAAGAGGGATTCGTTCGTACGTTGATGATCCGTACGGCATCCACTGGGGATTTGATGGTCGTATTGGTTTTCTTCCATGAGGATGTAGAGCGCAGGGAAGCGTTATTATCTCATCTGGCGGAACGATTCCCGGAAATCACGTCCTTGATGTACGTCATCAACGGCAAATGTAATGACACGATCACCGACCAAGAAGTTCTCGTATTCAAGGGAAAAGATCATATCATCGAAGAGATGGAGGGGCTTCAATTCAAGGTAGGTCCTAAGTCTTTCTATCAGACAAACAGTGAACAGGCTTATAATCTATATAAAGTGGCTAGAGAATTCGCGGGTCTTACCGGAAATGAGATGGTGTACGATTTATATACCGGGACAGGTACGATCGCAAATTTCGTCTCTCGTCAAGCAAAGAAGGTTATCGGCATCGAATACGTACCGGAGGCTATCGAGGACGCAAAAGTGAATTCCGCCTTGAACCATATAGAGAACACGCTTTTTTATGCCGGTGATATGAAAGATATCCTTACGCAGGATTTCATAAACCAACACGGACGTCCAGATGTTATTATTACCGATCCACCACGTGCCGGTATGCATGATGATGTGATCAACACTATTCTCTTCGCCGAGCCGGAACGTATCGTTTACGTTAGCTGCAATCCTGCTACGCAAGCCCGCGATTTGAGTTTGTTGAGCGTGAAATACTCCGTCAAGAAAGTCCGTCCGGTCGATATGTTTCCTCATACACATCATGTGGAGAACGTGGTTTTGCTTGAGAAAAAATAAACATATAATATAATGTATAGGAAATACGTCCCCTTTCTGCTCTTTTTGTTCTTCTTGTATGGTTGCAACGGTAACAAACAAGAGGAGAAAGAGGACGTTTCCGTTTTCGTGGATTTACCGCAACTGAAAGCGGAAGGCGAGATCACGGCGGTGACTTTATACAGTTCTACCTCCTACTTCCAATATAAGATGCAACCCATGGGTTATGAATACGATCTGATAAACGATTTTGCCAAGAGCCAAGGTTTGAAATTAAACATCAAGGTCGCCGAGAATCCTGCCCGTCTGATCGAGATGCTAGAAGCCGGCGAGGTCGATGTTGTAGCCTACCCCATCCCAATCAATAACAAGCTGAAACAAGAGGTCATTTATTGCGGCCGGGAGGATATCTCCAGTCAAGTATTGATACAACGGGCCAATAAAGGCGATAAGCTTCTTACCGATGTCACTCAATTAATCGATAAGAATGTTTACGTAAAGCCTAACACCAAATACTCCGAACGACTGAAGAACTTGGATGAGGAACTCGGCGGAGGAATCCATATCCAAAAAGTGGAAAATGACTCCATTGCTACCGAAGATCTTATCGAGATGGTCTCCTTGGGCGAAATTCCCTATACGATCAGCGATGATAACACCGCCCGCCTAAACAAGACTTATTATTGGAATATCAATGTCGACCTAAAGGTTAGTTTTCCCCAACGCTCTTCATGGGTGGTAAGGAAAAGTAGCCCGGACTTGGCGAAGGCCATCGATGAATGGGCTTCTGATAAAACGGGTAAACATTCTTTCAAGGCAGTTACTAAGCGGTACTTTGAATTAAGCAAGCGACCTTTTACCGCAGATATTCCGGAGGTAAAGAATGGACATATTTCCCCGTATGACCCTTTATTCAAGAAACATGCGAAAAACATCGGATGGGATTGGCAGCTGCTGGCGTCTATTTCCTATCAAGAGTCTCATTTCAATCCTACGGTTGTATCGTGGGCCGGTGCCGAGGGGCTTATGGGAATCATGCCAAATACGGCGAAGGCATTAGGTGTCACCCCGCATGAATTGAAAGATCCGGATACGGGAATCCGTACGGGAGTAGATTGTTTACGGCGCTTCCGTCAAGGTTTTTCTGAGATTACGGATCCTGAAGAAAAAGTCAAGTTTACCCTAGCGGCTTACAACGCTGGGATCGGACATATTTACGATGCGCAGCGATTGGCCCGAAAATATGGAAAAGATCCCAATAAATGGGATAATAATGTAGCGGAATATATTCGTTTGAAAAATGATCCCGAGTATTATAACGATCCTGTTTGCAAGCATGGATACTTGCGTGGCTCAGAAACATATAATTACGTGCGGGAAGTGTTGGAGCGTTATCATTACTACAAGAAAAAATCATAGTTATAAAAAAATTCATAGCTATGAGTGAAAGTAGTCATAACTATGAATTTTCTGCAAGTAAATGCCACTTAAAAATTATAGGCGACACCTATGCCTAATATTTCCTTGAACTGGACCTTCGCCCCCCGTTTCTCTCCATTATCCTCAAAAGTTTTCACGTCGTTATCATATTTAAGCGTCGTATTGAGTGTAGCGGACAGGAATTTATTAATCTTCATGCTTATCAATACATCCCAATTGACATCGATATTTCCGAATTGATCGCTATAAGGAGTAAAAAAGTCAGCTGTAGTAATCAAGTTCACGTTTTCCATCACGGTTAATTCCGCACGAGCTTTCAAGTAAGCTCCCCATTCCATTCTGAAGCGATCTCCCGGATCGACCCCGAAAGCTCCTAACTCGGAAAGGTAATCATCCTCCACGAAAGTCATCTTCGTGGAAGCCGGAGAAAGATAAACCGAATAATTGCTTTTGGGACGATATTCCATACCTACGGAGATATTCGAATACGCCGGCGCAAAGAAGTTCGATATATAATGTGTCTTATCCGGATAATTATATCCTTTGGCAAACTGGGTGTTTAAATCTCCCATCAACGTATAATACCATACATTATTGGTGGAATATCCTAATTGGGTAGACAGGGTTATATTATCGGTACTTTTCCTCATTCCCTGCGATTTAGTCTTTGATAATCCGTAATCGAGAGCGAGATTGGTTACCCATAACCAGTCACCGCTTTTATGTGTTAATGCCCCATTCAGATACGCATTTCCGGCAACAGAGTTCTCACCGCCAGCCGACCAATTCGACATCGCCGTTTGCGACAAGTTCAAACCTGTCACACCTTTCAGTACCCATTTGCCTTCCTCATATCCTTTATCATCCGTTTGACTATATGCGATTGTCGTTAATGCGACAAACAATGTCATGAAGAATATACGTTTCATATTGTGATATATTTTAGTTATTAAAAAGTAAGACGTCCTATCATTTAAACAGGTTTGATTAATTTTTGTTTAGAAAAGCCTAAAGTTGAAAGGGTGTCACATTTGTTACACCTTTATACGGATAAACCCCTTATTTTTGTATCCGATAATTAAGTAATTTGATTTATGGAACAGTTACATGCACACGAAGTCCTTCATATGATGGAGGGTAATAGTTATTCAGAAGCTTCTTTAAAAGAAGCGATCGTTAAGACTTTTGGTGAGGATCAGCGTTTCTATACTTGTTCGGCAGAAAATATGGATGCGGATGAGTTAATCGTATTTCTGAAACAAAAGGGGAAATTCATGCCTGTCGAAAATGGTTTCACGGTAGATATTACAAAGGTTTGTAATCATTAAAGATTCTACGACACTATCAATGACTCTAGGCTAAATCAAAAGAATTTAGCCTAGAGTCATTTGCCTAAAGTTAAAAAAGACTTTCGATTCTACTCAATGGATAATACTATTCCTATAAATAATCGCAAATGATTTTTGCATCAATTCATAATCTTTATCAGAGACATAACTTGGCCTACGGTTACCCGCATGATTTATCATCCAGACAAAAGACTCTATATACTTTAGTATCTTATTTGACTTATCACTTTTTATACGTGACAAATAATCCATTTTTCCTAAAAGATAATTACTCACTTCAAGAACACTCATCTTATTACACTCATTCAACAATGATATTAATTCAAGGTCTTCCATAATCTTTATTTTTATTACTACAAATATAATATATTTAATCAAATAAACAAATCATATAGACAGATTTTCATCTTTAATTCTTTTACATAAAATAGCAAAAATGGAAAATGAACACATCTCTAAATTATATACCACTAATCTAAATGAGATCATTGAAGTTCATTGCCATTAGATAGGAAGTAGTTTCCTTAAAAAGAAATCAGATGGTCCTACAACAATAAAAATAGGCTTAAAAGAAAAATATTTAATAGATTTGTTTTGATATTCAAATAATAAAGATTATGTTTGATGCGCATTTTGTTGCAAGTGAAAATATTGGGGATTTTTTGACGTTCTGGAATAACACAGACAGCAACCCGGCAAGTTTTGTACTACCGGGTTGTTTTTTATCCATGATTGATCCTATACGTGTAAAAGTGTGAGTCCGAAAACCTACCATACCTGCGAGCCTTCCAACAAACATTCTATAGGCCTTTTATGTTATGGTTGTAAATGGTCTATTTATGCTTACTGGTTTTTTAAATACCTTAGCGACAATAATAAGTGTGACAAGCCTTCTGATTGTCACCTATGGTGCATTAATCGGAGTCATCTCATTTTTCAGAAATGAACTTAAGCGACTTACTGGTAATTATTCCATTACTAACATAAGAAAACTAAGAGCTGTATTCGGTACATACTTACTTCTCGGACTAGAATTTTTGATAGCGTCAGATATCTTAAAAACAGTATTGGAACCAACACTTAATGAATTGGCCATTTTAGGTGGAATAGTCGTGCTGAGAACAGTTCTGTCTGTCTTTCTGAATAAAGAGATCAAGGAACTAGAGACTGAAAATAAAGATACCGAGTAGATCCCATAAAGTTTTCAAGGGAAAGTACAGAAAAATGGCGCTTAAGTCTTGCATGAACAGGATTTAAACGCCATGAAGTAAAGTTAGAAAACCAAACCGCTCGGCCTTCACAGGTGAAGCGGAAGTGGATATATTGCCTTAAACTAATACCTTAATATTATTACAACCAGATTAAAGATCATAATGTTTATGCTTTTGATGAATTTCAATAGCCAAAATAAAACAGAAAATAAAAATCCGCATCCAGCGTCACTGCTACATGCGGATCAAAAATAACAAACTCTTACAAGAGTTAGGCACTACATAAAGTTGTATTATACTAATAAGCAGACTGAACCGCATCAAAGTGTTGATTCCTTATGTTGTTTTTTTCTCATCATTTACATATTCCAAAATGTCGCTTGGCTGACAGTCTAATGCTCTACAAATTGCCTCTAGGGTACTAAAACGAATTGCTTTCGCCTTTCCCGTTTTTAAGATAGAAAGGTTAGATAATGTCAAACCAACTCTTTCAGAAAGTTCGTTCAAAGAAATCTTCCGCTTTGCCATCATTACATCTAAGTTTACAATAATAGGCATAATTAAACTGTTAAGTCATTCTCTGATTTCATATCTATCGCATTTTGCAATAATTTTTCAAATACAGCCACGGCTGTCGCAACTACGATAGCGACAAAAGTAGTTACGATACAAATGGCAAGAAAACCTGCGGGGTCATCTTCTGTATTATGGGTCAACCTTATAAATAGTCCTGCCACCACGATTAAAATACTTAGTAAGATCGCACAATGCTTTATGTTCTTCAAAGTCTTTACAGAGTTTGTTGAAAACACTTTATTTTGCCCAATATAACCGAGCAACCTAAAAGCATTGTACAACGCAACAAAAAAAGCGATTGACGCTCCATATCCATATAAGATAAATGGATCAGCGTAAGTACTAAATAAATCTAGGTGTGTGGCTCGTCCCTCAGTTAAGGGAAACCAAATCAAAATAATAAGTGCCACAATACCGATAAGAACAATAACTGTTTAAAGAAATGCTGTTGAAATTCTTTTCATGACGTATGATGTTAATTTTAAACGACGTTGCAAATGTAATAAATATTTATTGATAAACAATAAATGAATAGCGAAATTCAAAAAACAGTCTCTTTCTCAAGCTAATTAAAAAATCTGGACTTGAATCGCCAGTGTAGTGTCGAAGTACAATGATCTCCCATTTGGAAGGGAGAATGGGAATAGAAGAAAAAAAGAACGCCTACCTGAAAAGTGGTAGACGCTCATTGCATACGGTTATTGGGACAAATATAGAGTTTATTTCTATCTTGGATTATCCTATTCATTAATAACTACTTCATCTCTTCTCCCTTTTCATTAAAGATAGCGATAGCCTCCTTGCCCTCGATTACCAAAATCACTTTAAAGAGTTTACCTTCAGTCTTTTCCGCAACATATACCTCTTGGATCGCTGAATCCGGATAAGATTTTTAATTAAACAATCTATTCATATTAACGTAATCAATAGATATAGAACAACGGATATGCCGAATTTCGCCTATCTACAGATAATCATGACACACAACATCTTATATTTTAGCATTAACATATGGATTCCATGCGGAAACAAATAAAAATCCGCATCCAGCTTCACAGCTACATGCGGACCAAACAAATAACAAACTCTTATTTAAATCTACTCCTTATTGTTAGTTTAACTAAATGACAATAAGAATGATACGATATAAAATACTATATTTTTGTAAAGTATTTGTAAAGTAAAGCTCTACTTTTCTATTTACTCATCTTATCAAAATCATCAAGAAGCACTAATCCATAATTAGGGTAGCTTCCTAAGTTATCTACTGAGACACCGTATACGGAAAAGCTCTCATTGGCGAACTTGATCCGACCGACGACGCAAAGGTAGATGTTAATTAGCGCTTTATCATTTCTTGTGTATGCTAGATAACATAGATTTGATATTTAAGATTTTGAAAAACATACGCTCCAACCATCCAATACGAAATCTATTGCATTGACAATTAAAATCTTAACAACGCATTCAATGAACTTAACAGATTGTTTTCCTATTTTTGCACCGAGGAGATAACATTTTTATGAGTAAAAAGAACTTGACTATATACAAGGTAGATGCGGAGAGCCATCTACCTCTTCCCTATGCGGATGAAGGCATTCGCGCTGGTTTTCCCAGTCCGGCTCAAGACTATATGGAACTGGCTATCGATCTGAATAAAGAGTTGATAAAGCATCCCACCTCGACTTTCTATGGCCGTGTTGTCGGTGACTCGATGAAGGACGAGGGCATTGAGGAAGGCGATATCCTTGTGATCGACAAGTCGTTGGAGCTAATGGACGATGATCTGGCAGTTTGCTTTATCGATGGGGATTTTACGGTGAAAAGGGTAAGACTGGAATCGGACGCCGCATGGCTGGTACCCTCCAACGCTAAATATCCGCCTATCAAGGTCACCAAAGATAATGAATTCATGGTATGGGGGATCGTCACCTACACGATCAAGAAAAACAGGAGGAAAAGACAATGATCGCTCTCGTGGATTGCAATAATTTCTACGCATCATGTGAGCGTGCCTTCAATCCTAATTGGAATAACCGCCCTGTTGTCGTATTGTCTAATAATGACGGTTGTGTGATCGCTCGATCAAACGAAGCGAAAGCATTAGGTATAAAGATGGGAGTGCCAGCCTATCAGATCAAGAACGAGATCGAGCGGTATGGTATTGGCGTGTTCTCATCCAATTATACGTTGTATGGGGATATGTCCAACCGGGTAATGACAATGCTTTCCTCCTATTCTCCAAACATTGAGGTGTATTCGATCGACGAATGTTTTCTGGATTTCTCCGGTTTTGAGAGATACGACCTGAAAGAATATGGAGAAGAGATAATACGAACTGTCTCCAAGGGAACCGGGATTCCCGTATCGATGGGTATTGCCCCGACAAAAACTCTCGCCAAGGTCGCAAACAAATTCGCAAAGAAATATAAAGGGTATAAAGGCGTGTGTATCATTGACACGGAAGAAAAACGGATCGAGGCGCTTAAACGGACAGAGATCGGGGACGTATGGGGTATTGGTTACCGACACACGAAACGACTCTCCGTGTATGGTGTAAGTACGGCATACGATTTCTCTCTGATGCCTAGAAACTGGGTACGTCAACAAATGACAGTCGTAGGGGAACGTACTTGGAAAGAATTAAATTGGGAATC
This sequence comes from Parabacteroides sp. AM17-47, assembly GCF_003434625.1. NCBI lineage: Bacteria > Pseudomonadati > Bacteroidota > Bacteroidia > Bacteroidales > Tannerellaceae > Parabacteroides > Parabacteroides sp. AM17-47. Next base: position 6,836 of record NZ_QTLI01000043.1, on the reverse strand, counting down.
CTGCATAGACCTAGAGCTGGTAACCCCGGATAAGAAACAGATATGCACCAGCAGGGCATTTGGCGAGGCGATATCCGAGATTGAGGGACTGGAAGAGGCCGTATCCTCTTACGCCAGTATTTGCGCAGGAAAGCTTCGCAAACAAAGATCCTGCGCTCAAGCGCTCATGGTATTCATACATACGAATAATTTTCGGGAGGATCTACCCCAATACTTCCAGAATTGCGTGGTCAAGCTACCGGTACCAACGAACAGCACGCCAGAGATCGTACACTATGCGTTGATAGCCCTCCGGAACATTTACAGAAAAGGATATTTTTTCAAGAAAGCCGGGGTTATTATCATCGATATCGTTCCTGATAGTGCGATCCAGCAAAACATGTTCGATAACGTAGATAGAGAGAGACAAAAGAAGCTCATGAAAGTGGTAGACCGATTGAATAGCGGATTTAACAGGAATAATCTTACTTTAGCGGTACAAGGTGGCCGGAGGAAGTGGAAACTGAAACAAGAGCTCCTATCCCCTTGTTATACTACAAGATTGTCTGACATCATAAATATTAAATGATATGTGCTTCTATAACTCAATGTCCAAGAAGGCGAAAGAACTTGCGGCTCGTTATGGTCGGAATCTAAGCGTGGTAGAAATCGCTGAAAAAATTCTGGAGGAACAAGAGCAATACAGGGTTAACGCATTCACTTTTCCAGACTATCCGATTATAACCGCAGATCGGGAGGTTCAAAGTTTCAAGTGGGGCTTGATTCCGATCTGGGTTAAGGACAAGAAGCAAGCTGATGAGATAAAACGCATGACATTGAACGCACGGACTGATACTATCTTTCAGAAGCCCTCGTTTCGGGAACCGATCATGAAGAAAAGGTGTATTGTACCTAGTACTGGCTATTTCGAATGGCGGCATGAAGGAAATAAGAAGATACCTTATTACATATACGTAAAAGATGAGCCTATTTTCTCGATGGCAGGGATTTATGACGAGTGGCTGGATAAAACAACCGGTGAAGTTGTAAAAAGCTTCTCAATCATTACAACCGATCCAAATTCACTAACGGATTATATCCATAATACGAAGCATCGCATGCCGGCTATTTTGTCCATGGAGGACGAAGAAAGATGGCTAGACCCGAAGCTAGCAAAAACAGAGATTGAAAGATTGCTCCGCCCATTTCCTCCCGAAAGGATGGATGCGTATGTCATTAATAATGATTTTTTGAAGAAGAAGGCTGATGATCCTACGATATTGGATAAGGCTTCATAAAAAGTTAGGGTTGTCCGAAAAAGCCAAACGGATCTTCGCTTGGAAATTCTTTGCCGGGGAGTCTTTCGTCGATTGGCCGGGGCCGGAAAGCCGGAAGGAGTTGTATGAGACCTATAAAAGTGTTTTCAATGCGGTGATGGATAAGAAGGATGGGAGGTTGCTATTTTAAATGCCGGGGATTGATAGCTAGGCCATATCAATCCCCGATATTTCATTTATACTCAGTTTAAGATTTCCTCCTCCCAGCGACCCAAATTCAACATATCCCAACGAGGAGTTCCGTCAGACAATTCATTTTCCGATACACCGTATACGGAAAAGCTCTCATTGGCGAACTTGATCCGGGCAATCTCATGGCCTTTCTGGTTCTGCATGTTCATGTAATCGCACATACGATCCCAATCTGTGGGGCCGATGAACAGGGAGGTGATCCTCTTGCCTTCCTTTATCGGGAGGCCGATAACGTAACTATTGATTTGCTTACGCTTAGAAATAGCTTCTTCAAAGGTCATTGTTTTTTACGGTAAAGATATACAAAAAAAGAACGTCCATCGAATATCCTCTAGAAGATGGTGGACGTTCTAACCTTGTCATAAAGGATCTTGACTTGAAGGTTAAAGGTTAGAAATGCGTTGGGAATGGATGATTTTGAATTAGTCACGAATTAATCTGACATATCCTCTTCTGACGTATTATCATCATCATCTGATGAAGTTGAAAGAATTTCAAGGGCTCTTTGAATTGTAGTAGAATAATTACCGACCATTCCACTAGCGCATCTGCTTAATCTATATTTTACATTATCCATATCCTCTGTAACTTCATAGTCAACTCTGTCAAACAGTCTTAAAAGATGAGCAGCCTGTTCTTTTTGGGTTGGTACATATACCACCGATGTTGTAGGCCCTGTTTGCGTATAAGTTACATCTGCTCCCACACTTCCCGCATATGTATTTCTACCTTTTTTCAATTTCTCCCAAATATGAAGCCCGATACCGCCCGATTCTCTATCAGTCGTGAGATCCGCAAATACATGAGTAGAATCAATTTCTTTGTGGTAATCTGGTCTAGAACCACCCAATACTTCTTGTGTACCCCAATCATTATCTCCGGCTTTGTCATTCAGTTTTTCCTCTATACAATATCCCCAGTTAGCGGCTGTTGGCCTCATTAAATATTGTTTTTGATGTGGAGTATATGGTCCACCACCTTGTACACCAGCAATAGCTTCTGCTATAGCTACGGTCAAATCGTTATCCAATTCATTCCATGCAGCAATAATATTATCAGAAGTCGAATCATAAGGGCTAGGAGCTACACGAACCATTCGTTGAACTAGATTTTTCTCTTTCCTTGATCCACTTATTATATCTGATAATTTTGTTTGGATAATAGAATCTAATCTGTTATTAACAACATACCCACCACCACCTTTCAACGGTTGTATTACTCGGGAAGTAGCCTCTTTATATTGTTTCTCCGCTTTCATGATCATTTGATTTAAGGATTCAAACTATTCTTTCTCTTCTGCCTCTTTATCCGAGTTAAGCTCGGTTTCTTTCATGAACTCAGCAGCGGCTTTCGCTTGTTCCTCTTGGGCCTCTACACAGGCTCTCAATGGGCCTCCTATAATAGAACCGAAAGGAATTCCCTGCAACGCATTGGTCGCAACCTGTGAGGGTGTAGGATCTTTTGCCATAGTGATTACTTTTAAGGATTTCCCAAATGTAGGGAATTATTTGAGAAGTTGTGTATTTTGAAAAAAAGAAATATAAAAAAGAGCCCGAATATCACTACCCTAGACGCTTTAACTTTAACTATGACTCCATTAATGCCGAGACAAAGATAGGTATTATAATACACCAACCTATATACTATTTATATTTTTCTTTTTAAGATACTCATCATACCCTATTTGCCAAAAATACATATCTACAATTTTCATAGGGGGATAAATGACATCGCTTTTTATACAATTCTTACATTCCTTTATTTCAATCTTATGTTTATCTGCAAAGGATATGATATTTTGTAGATTTATAGGAAACTCTTTTGTCTCTTCACATATCTTCCATCCATCACAAAAAAATCGATCTAGCGCAGGCATGCAACCTAAAGTACCTAATAGTATTTTCGAAACTAAAGTACAGCTGACATTCTTCACTTCATATACATCCTTGATCTTTTTAACGATTTCATTTATTGGTTTTATATCATCAGAAGCAATATTTTCTTTTCTTAATGCGCTATTAGATCGTATGATCTCGACAATAGGTTCATGTATCAAATAATCTTTCTGAAGTAATTCTGAAGAACCTCTATACATCCCCCAGCTCGCTAAATAAAAAGCCAACTGCAATGTCAGATAATCAACATCATTATTAAAATCCGAAAAAGCCATAAAGCAGTGTTCCCAAGATTTAAAACGATGATTTGGTTCGTGTAATTGTTTTATATATTTACCAACAATATCTTCCATACCCATCCTATAGTTTTGTTATTGTAAAGAGTGTCTAAATGATCACCTTTTATAATGAGAAAAATTATTTTTTTGAATGTAAATATACTAGTCATTGTGATCAGCTATTCTGAAAATTGCATATTTACAGGCAGATAATCATCTACAAAAAGCACTTTTATAATTTTCAGTTAGCGTTAACTATCACCTAGTCTGATCTAAATCACCACCGAAAAACTCAAAAGTTCATAAACTAGATACATATTCAATCCACAAAATTATATTCATCTTTATTTAAATCAACAACAATGTTATAATTATAACAGCATGATTTACAAATATCCAATATCTTTTGTCGGCATTTTAAATAACTACATTTAAAAACCTCATTTGCTTCTTGAAGTCCTCCATCATGTAAATAGTCAAGAGAAAAAGAATATTCTTTTAATGCCATATCTAATCTAGATTCAATTTCTCCTGCATTTATACTTCTAATAGCAAATAATACAATCCAATCATAGTATCCCGCATATTCTGTACGATTCAGTGACTCCTCACGAATTTGCACATCTTTAGTATATCCTATTTTAATAATTGATCCTTTTAATGATCCTGCAATATATACCATACCTGCAGATTCATGTCTTCTTTGAAATGCTATTCTAGCTGTGTTACATTGAATACAATGTCCACTTCTTGATCTCAATGTATGTCCATATTTTCGACAAGCAGTTGTATTATAAGCAAATAATTTACCATGATTTTCCATTTCTTGTTTACATTGTGGTATTGGTCTTCCTTTAGCATTAAAGAGTTCATATACACTTATATTTTGAGATTTCAAGAAAATACGTTCACTATCTGATATTTCATATTCTATCATAACGGCATTAGTTTAATATTAATATGCGGACAAATATAGATAAACGAAAACAACTTTACCCACATTACAAGTATTTTTCAAAACACTGTTTTTAAAACAATAAAACTTTCTCTGGTATAGAAGATGAAAAACTAAAACACCAAACAAATATTAAATTGTGATTTTTACTTTCTTAAAAACCTTATTACGACATAACCTATACAAAAAACGGCCAGCCCGGACAACAAGCCTATAGCCCACCCACCGACCTCGATCTTTATTTTCTCCCAACGGGACAACTCCTTCTCCACAGGGATCGGGACCTCGACCTTACGATCGACATATACCTCTTTCGACGGGAGATATAACGTATCCCTAGGAACCCTCATATTGGCGATCACGTTACCGAGGCTATCCAAGGCGAACATGAGCTCTACGTTCTTGGTGTTGGCCATGTCCAGCCAACGAAGGACTACCTTACCGTTCTCATCGCATTCCATCAACGCACGGATAGAGGCGCTATCTACAGGCATAGGGTAAGGTACCAACTTGTCTATATAGATCGAGTCTATACGATTCTTGATAGCGACAGGCTGTATCTTGGTTCGACACCCGGACAGGAAGAGGATACCGGCTATCGCCAGCATCCCGCAAATCATTCCCGTTCTCATAATAAATTCCACCCCGCAATAACATCTGACATATCAGCCTCTCTCCCATTCTCAAATCGGCTCATCCCTGCCACAATCCGAATCATCTGTTCTCGGTCGTTGATGTTTATCGGATCGTCAGCCGGGATTCCTGCGTAGTCAGATACAAATTGGATGTACTTTTCCGTATGGTTCTCTTTCGGTGGG
>NZ_QTLI01000043.1:0-1372 GCF_003434625.1 Parabacteroides sp. AM17-47 | reverse complement strand
TTTCCGTATGGTTCTCTTTCGGTGGGGCCCATCTTCCTATCATCTTGCGGATCGTATCCAGCTTATAGTTCCGGTAATAGTTAGACAGGATCTTGAAGATCGCCCTGTAACCGTATGCCATCGATTTAAATTGCTTGAACTCTTTGTCTGAGCTTGTCTTCTCGCCTTGGAAGACATCGCTGTTCCTCCTGATGTTCCCGGGGTTGTTGTTTCTCAACCCTCTGGGCAGACTATTATTTCTCATTTTCCACTCCCCTTATTTATATAATCAACAACCGCTTTCGCTATCTCCTCCGGATCAGTCCGGTGCTTGGCGATCTCTCCAGCCAGCATCAGCACTTGCTGGTAATCGCTTCTTACCTTGTCCTCGGCTTTCTCGAAGATGCTTTTTACCTCGATAATCCCAAGACCAATAGCCCCGATCATCGTTACAACCGGGAATATAGGTATATGGTACCCGTAGAAAATGTCCAGATACCATATGCCGGCCATCTGCATGCAATCCACAACGGTCAAAGCGATAAGCAGGTTGTAATACCTCGCCAGCTTGTCTACCGTACGCTTGAAGCCGTAGCTGGATCTTACCTCGCCACGTAACTTAGCCTTTCTTATCCCGCTACATAGATCTGCCATGGCAGCGAAAAACACAAGCATGTATAATCCGAATACTATCCACGCCACGATAAAAATCTCATTTAATTCTTTCATACTTCCGATCCTTTAATTGTTATTATAGTTGATTCCTAATAATCTCATTATCATCTCCACTTTCCTCTCTAAGGCACGATAGTCGGCCAGTGTCACCCTTGGGGGTTCCGGGGGAAGATCGTCGGGAGGTTCGGTGGAGGCATCGGCGGCTATCATTGGCCTCACCGCTTCTTTCATATCGGTATCCTCGTCAAGCAATACGGTCTCGGCGGCTACCGGATCGTCGATCTCCTCATAGTGCCCGGGGAGTTCTTCCAAGGGGGTATCCAGCCTCTCGCCGCCTAGGTGATAGGTCTTGCCCAGATAGATTTCCGGTCCGGCTATCCATCCGTCACTGATACGGCGGAAGACCTTGCCGTCCTCCGCTATCAGATGCTTGTTGTTCGATTCGTCTGTTCTCATGACTCCGTTTTTTCTGATATGGGTTTGATTCTCGATGCGTAAGCGGACCAGTTCGTGGCCGTCTTATAGGTATCCACGGCATCGTCCGGCACGTAGATAGGACAGTTGTTGCCGTTCGTCAAGGCTCCGCTGGTGAGGGGGAAGGGGGTGGTGGAGAGGACGGTGACGAAAATGAGTTTGGAGCAATTATAGATAAAGGATGAATTGTTTGTCATTTTTGTCCACGATGCCAGCGGAGTCAAGTCCACGGAGGTGAGGCTGG
>NZ_QTLI01000042.1:0-15890 GCF_003434625.1 Parabacteroides sp. AM17-47 | reverse complement strand
CATATTAAAGGGAAAGTTCCATTAAATACAAGTAAAGACTACGCCTCAGAAGTAAGTTCATACACTAAGGGCTTAGGCGTTTTTATGGTCAAGCCATGCGGGTATCAAATAACAAAAGGCGATTATTCTGATAATATCCGCATGAACGAAAAAGATAAACTTTTATTCATGTTCCAAAAATCAATGTCATCAAAATAATGGAGCGGTCAGGAAATTTCTATAAGGCAATACAGTTGGGATATATACTTATCTCCATTCTTATCGGATGTATGGCATATAATAGCCTCTATGAATGGCAGGAGATAGAAGCATTAGAACTTGGCAATAAAAAAATAGACGAGCTCCGAAAAGAAATAAACAATATCAATATTCAAATGATAAAATTTTCTCTATTGGGTGAAACAATACTGGAATGGAACGATAAAGATATCGAGCATTACCATGCACGGCGTATGGCAATGGACAGTATGCTCTGCCGTTTCAAGGCCACCTATCCAGCAGAGCGCATCGATAGTGTGCGCAGTCTTTTAGAGGATAAGGAACGACAGATGTTCCAGATAGTCCGGTTAATGGATGAACAACAATCTATTAACAAGAAGATAGCCAATCAAATTCCGGTTATTGTGCAGAAAAGTGTGCAGGAACAGTCCAAAAAGCCAAAACGAAAAGGTTTCTTGGGCATCTTTGGCAAAAAAGAGGGAACGAAGCCAACGACAACAACGACTACGCTCCGTTCATCCAATAGAAACATGGTCAACGAACAGAAAGCGCAGAGCCGTCGATTGTCAGAACAAGCCGATAGTCTTGCTGCCCGTAATGCAGAACTTAACAGACAACTGCAAGGATTGATTTGCCAAATCGAAAAGAAGGTACAATCTGATTTACAAAATAGAGAAAGCGAGATAACAGCGATGCGTAAAAAATCATTTATGCAGATAGGCGGCTTGATGGGATTTGTTCTTTTGCTGTTGGTCATTTCCTATATCATCATACACCGTGATGCAAAGAACATTAAACGATACAAACGCAAGACAACGGATTTGATCGAGCAATTGGAACAGTCCGTGCAACAAAATGAGGTACTCATAACCTCCCGAAAGAAAGCGGTACATACTATTACCCATGAGTTGCGTACACCACTGACGGCAATAACTGGCTATACCGAACTTTTGCGGAAAGAATGCAATAGCGGTAATAATGGGCAATATATCCGAAATATACTGCAATCCTCCGACCGTATGCGGGATATGCTCAACACTTTGCTTGACTTCTTCCGCCTGGACAACGGCAAGGAACAGCCCCGTCTGTCACCCTGCCGGATTTCTGCAATCACGCACACACTTGAAACGGAGTTCATTCCTGTTGCAGTGAACAAAGGGTTGTCCTTGTCCGTGAAGACTGGACACGATGCCATTGTATTGACCGACAAAGAGCGAATAATACAAATCGGGAATAACCTGCTGTCAAACGCAGTCAAGTTCACAGAAGAAGGCGGTGTTTCTTTGATTACTGAATATGATAATGGAGTTCTGACACTGGTCGTTGAAGATACAGGTACAGGCATGACAGAAGAGGAACAGAAACAAGCGTTCGGTGCGTTTGAACGTCTATCAAATGCCGCCGCAAAGGAGGGTTTCGGGCTTGGGCTTGCCATAATGCGTAATATTGTGTCGATGCTTGGCGGAACAATCCGTTTGGACAGCAAGAAAGGGAAAGGCAGTCGTTTCACAGTTGAAATTTCTATGCAGGAAGCTGAAGAACAGCTTGGATATACAAGCAATACACCTGTTTATCATAACAATAAATTCCATGATGTTGTCGCCATTGACAATGATGAGGTATTACTTCTGATGCTGAAAGAGATGTACTCCCAAGAAGGAATACACTGCGACACTTGCACCGATGCTGCGGAACTGATGGAAATGATACGCCAGAAAGAATACAGCCTGTTGCTGACAGACTTGAATATGCCCGGTATAAACGGTTTCGAATTACTGGAACTGTTGCGTTCGTCCAACGTGGGCAATTCACCAACAATCCCGGTGGTTGTGGCAACCGCTTCGGGCAGTTGTAACAAAGGGGAACTATTGGCAAAAGGCTTTGCCGGATGCCTGTTCAAGCCGTTCTCCATATCGGAGTTGATGGAGGTTTCCGACAGGTGTGCCATAAAAGAAACACCGGACGGGAAACCGGATTTTTCAGCTTTGCTGTCTTACGGCAATGAAGCCGTTATGCTGGAAAAGTTGATGACGGAAACTGAAAAAGAGATGCAGACAATACGGGAAGCGGCAACAGAAAAAGACCTGCAAAAGCTGGATTCCCTGACACACCACCTGCGCAGCTCGTGGGAGGTGCTACGTGCCGACCAACCGCTAAATGTACTTTACAGATTGCTTCATGGCGATGTACTCCCGGATGGTGAAGCGTTAAGCCATGCCGTGACTGCCGTGCTGGATAAGGGAGCGGAAATAATCCGGTTGGCAGAAGAGGAAAGGAGAAAATACGAAGATGGATAAGACAACAATAATTGTGGTAGAAGACAATATCGTGTACTGCGAGTTTGTCTGCAACATGCTGGCGCGGGAGGGCTACCGCACCGTGAAGGCTTACCACCTCTCAACCGCGAAGAAACATCTACAACAGGCGACAGATAATGACATCGTGGTTGCCGACCTGCGCCTGCCTGACGGTAACGGCATTGACCTTTTGCGCTGGATGCGAAAGGAGGGAAAGATGCAGCCCTTCATCATTATGACCGACTACGCCGAAGTTAATACCGCCGTGGAAAGCATGAAACTCGGCTCGATAGACTATATTCCCAAACAGCTTGTGGAGGATAAACTTGTCCCCCTGATCCGTTCCATACTGAAAGAACGTCAGGCAGGACAACGCCGTATGCCTGTGTTCGCCCGTGACGGTTCCGCATTTCAGAAAATCATGCACCGTATAAGGCTGGTAGCCGCTACCGATATGAGCGTGATGATATTCGGAGAGAACGGCACGGGTAAGGAACATATTGCCCACCACCTGCACGACAAGAGCAAGCGGGCAGTCAAGCCATTCGTGGCGGTGGACTGCGGTTCACTCACCAAAGAGCTTGCGCCCTCGGCCTTCTTCGGACACGTCAAGGGAGCGTTTACAGGAGCAGATTGTGCCAAGAAAGGATATTTCCATGAGGCGGAAGGCGGCACGCTGTTTCTGGACGAGGTAGGAAACCTCGCGTTGGAAACCCAACAGATGTTGCTCCGCGCCATACAGGAGAGGCGGTATCGCCCGGTCGGAGACAAGGCAGACAGGAGTTTCAATGTCCGCATCATCGCCGCCACCAACGAGGATCTGGAAGCGGCAGTGAGTGAAAAGCGTTTTCGGCAGGATCTTCTGTACCGCCTGCACGACTTCGGGATAACCGTTCCTCCGTTGCGTGACTGTCAGGAAGACATCATGCCGCTGGCAGAGTTCTTCCGTGATATGGCAAACAGAGAGCTGGAGTGTAGCGTGAGCGGGTTCAGTTCCGAAGCACGTAAAGCGTTGCTGACACACGCATGGCCGGGCAACGTGCGGGAACTTCGGCAGAAAGTTATGGGTGCTGTATTGCAGGCGCAGGAAGGTGTTGTCATGAAAGAGCATCTGGAACTTGCCGTGACGAAACCGACCTCTACTGTCAACTTCGCCCTGCGCAATGACGCGGAGGATAAGGAGCAGATATTGCGTGCGTTGAAACAGGCAAACGGCAACCGGAGTGTCGCCGCCGAACTGCTCGGAATAGGCAGGACAACACTATACAGCAAACTTGAAGAGTATGGACTTAAATATAAATTCAAGCAATCATAGCCTGTAATTCACTGAATTTGGCTATCTTTGCATAACATTTGAGAAAAACGGCGATTGGCAGGAGCTTTTCGCCGCCAACATATAGGATAAGACCGCAAGGCGTTTCAAGCGAAAATCTGGTAAATTGGAACTACGGAGACGATTGCGTGATGCTTATGCTATGCTTACGCATAGCGTGCATTCACGTACTCTCCGTAAAGGCTTTACCAGAGCCATCGCTTGAAGGTAGTGTGAATTGCACGCTACTTTTTTACCCTTGCCTAACGAAAGGAAACGATTATGGGTAAAGTTCAGATTCTCGCCGTACTGACGATGGACGGATGTCTTTCTTCAGAGTTATATTATAAAGCACATCAGGATTTGTGCCTTGACCGTTGCGGTCTTGATGAAATCAGGAAGAACGCCCTTTACCGCGTGACACCAGACTATTCCATTTCAATGCTGCACGAATGGAGAAAAGACGGCACAAACATCCGTTACCTCGCGGAAGCCACACCGGACACGGCAGACTATATAAACGGACTACTGCGTATGCACGCTGTGGATGAAATCATACTATACACCGTTCCTTTCATATCCGGAAGCGGACGACATTTTTTTAAGTCGGCTCTGCCAGAGCAACACTGGACGCTTTCCTCTTTGAAAAGTTTTCCCAACGGTGTATGCCGCATTATCTACATCCTTGATAAAAAAGCAAGATAGCCAAAATGTGCGGCAAGCATACATTTTTATTTTCAAGAATAGAATAAATGTCTGATTACAAACAATTTAAGTCGGAGATAATTTGTCCCTGTGAAAAAATATTGAATTTTATACCACTGAAATACAACACTTTGTAAAATTGAGCGTTGGATTTTTTGTTTTCTGCCGCGTTTTTTGCCAATTATATTCATGTGCGCATACCGAAAACAGAGTGTAAAATTTCAAAATTGACAGGACATGAATTATTTTTTATTGGCGGAAACCGAGTTCTTCCGCCGGATAAACGAAGCCGGAGACTGCAATATGGAAAAAGCATACACGGCTTTCGCCACCCAAGTAATAGAACTGTGCAACGGCGGCATGGACATGAACCTTACCGTCATCGCGCTTGCCTACATCGAAATCGAGTTGCAGCACCATCCGGTGCGTAATCTGTCAGAAGAAAGAAGAGAGATTGCCGCCTACGTCAGCAAGGCTCTGTCTTTCGTAAGAAAGATGCAGAAATTCCTTGCCACGCCCCAAGTGCCACCACTAATATCCGCCAACAACGCAACAGAAACCACCGCCAGCCTTCTTTGGACGGGCAACGCCATCGACCTCGTGGAACTTATCTACGGCATAGACGAGATGGGCTGTATCAACAACGGCAATATGCCGCTAAAACAGCTCGCCCCGATTCTCTACAAGATATTCGGTATTGAGTCGAAGGATTGCTACCGCTTCTATACCGACATCAAACGTCGGAAAAACGAAAGCCGTACCTATTTCCTCGACAAGATGCAGGAGAAACTGAACGAGAGAATGCTGCGCGATGAAGAGCTGGAACGTATGAGAAGATAAAATCAGGTATAAGCGGGAGAATGGTATCATGCTGTTCTCCCGTTTGAGTAAAATCTATACGAAAAAGGGCGTTTTCGGCGCGCTATTGCCCCGAATTTCAGCGAAAAACGCTATCTTTGTACAATTGTTACGAATTGAATATGAACATAGACAACCTCGATATAGTAAAACAACTGATAGCCGAAAAGGAAAACGGGCAGGTGGAGTTCAAGGAAACCACCGGGCAGTTGGAGCGCGGCATGGAAACGCTCTGCGCTTTCCTTAACAGCGAAGGTGGCACGGTGTTGTTCGGTGTGACCGACAAAGGAAAGATCATCGGGCAGGAAGTGAGCGACAAGACGAAGCGTGATATTGCGGAAGCCATCCGGCGTTTTGAACCATTTGCCACACTCGAAGTTTCGTATATCAGTATCCAAAATACAGACAAGAGTGTGATAGCCTTGTCTGCGGACAGCCAACGTTATATGCGTCCGTTCTCCTATAAGGGACGGGCTTATCTTCGATTGGAGAGCGTGACATCCTCCATGCCGCAAGACGTATATAACCAACTGCTTATGCAGCGAGGTGGGAAATACGCTTGGGAGGCGATGACGAATCCCGACATCAAAGTTACTGACCTTGATGAACATGCCATTATGGGAGCGGTACGTGGAGGCATCCGGTGCGGTCGCCTACCCGAAGCCACCATAAGGGAGGATTTGCCGACCATACTCGAAAAATTCAACCTGTTACATGACGGAAAACTGAATAATGCTTCCGCAGTCTTGTTCGGTCGTGATTTTTACTTCTATCCCCAGTGCCTGCTTCGGTTGGCGCGTTTCAAAGGAACTACAAAAGACGAGTTTATAGACAATCAGCGTACCACTGGCAATATCTACACACTGCTGGACACTGCAATGTCGTTCTTTTTCAAGCATCTTTCCCTTTCGGGCAAAGTTGAAGGCTTGTATCGGGAGGAAGAGCTTGAGATTCCTTACAAGGCATTGAGGGAATGCTGCACAAATGCCCTTTGCCACCGCTCATACCACCGTCCCGGCAGTTCGGTAGGAATTGCCATCTATGATGACCGTGTGGAGATTGAGAACAGTGGAACTTTTCCGCCGGATATAACAATGGAAAAGTTATTGAGCGGGCATAATTCAGAACCTCAAAACCTGATTATTGCGAATGTTCTGTATAAAAGCGAGGTTCTGGAAAGCTGGGGACGAGGCATCGGGCTTATGATAAGCGAATGCCGGCGTGTCGGCATTCCCGATCCGGAGTTTCATACAGATGGAAATAGTGTATGGGTTATTTTCCGCTATACCCGAAAAACTGTGGGGCACGACCCGACAATTACCCGACAGTTACCCCACAGTCACCCCACAGTTACCCCACAGGTGGAAAAGGTGTTGTCTGCAATCGGCACACAGACACTTTCAACCAAAGAGATTATGTGTGTGATAGGATTAAAGGACAAAAGTAATTTTTTAGAACTATATCTGTATCCAGCCATAAGGCAGAATTTGGTAGAGCCTATTTACCCGGAAAATCCGAAACATCCCCGGCAGAAATATCGTCTTACCGATAAAGGAAAAGAACTGTTGATATAATAACGGGGTATGGTGGCGAAAAAGAAGAAACAACAGGGGCATTACTGTCGGATTTGTAGCGAGTACAAAGCCAACGAGCAATTCAGCGGCAAAGGACACTCGCGGCATATCTGCAAGGAATGCCGGTCGCTTCCCGATGATGTGAAGGCGGACATGGTGCGCTGTAACGAGGTGGAACGAGCCGTTTTCAAATGCCCGATGAGCCGTCAGGACTGGGAACTGCTGGAAAAATATGCCAAGAAGTACAAGGACAAGGAATCCGGGCAGTTCGCGCAGGATATGTTGGACATGAAACGGGGCAATCAGACACCGGACGAGGATATGGAAGAGGATGATGTTTTAATAGAAGGCATCTATGAAGAGGAAACCATACCATTTGCCGAACTGGAGGATGACATCCGTTATCAGTTGGAAGAATTGTTGGCGGACAACATCAACGAGTTCATGATACACAAGAATTACATTCCCGAAGGCAAGGAACTGAAAGACATCAACGAATGGGTCATGAAAGAAACCCGTGACACCTTTTTTATAAAGGTTATTCCCGATGCCGCTTATGACAGTCTGGTGGAAGAAACGATCAACAGGCTTGTGAAGGAATGGAAAGAGGACGGATTTGAGATAAAGACCTATTCCGCATCGCTGGTCGTCATGGAAACGGAACGGCTGCTTATCCGCAGGATAACCCGTAAGGATATGGACGCACTCCTTGCCATAATGGGAAAGCCGGAAGTCATGTACGCTTGGGAACACGGCTTTACCAAAAAGGACGTGCGCAAATGGATAAACAGGCAACTCATCCGATACCGCAAGGACGGGTTCGGATATTTTGCCGTCATACTGAAAGAAAGCGGCGCATTGATAGGACAAGCCGGTCTGATGAATAGTACCCTAAACGGGAACGAGACTGTCGAGCTTGGCTATATACTCGATAACACATACTGGCATAACGGTTACGGTACGGAAGCCGCCCGCGCGTGTTTGGAATACGCCTTTGGAGAGCTGGAACTGAAAACTGTCTGTTGCAGTATCCGACCGGAAAACGTGGCATCCATCCGTGTGGTTGAAAGGCTGGGAATGACCTTGTGCGACAACCATACAATAATATACAACGAAAAAGAAATGCCGCATCAGATATATGTGGCAACCAATAGTAAATCCTATATCTTATAAGCGAAATCACTCAACAATGAAAACAAATAATATTAATTTATTTTGCGATATAGTTACTCAAAGGTCAGGAGAACATTCTTGCGCTATAAATATTTTGTTGCAACAACAATTATATGGGCAGGTAATATCTATTCTGCGTCAAGAATTAGATTCTATGGTAAGAGTTATGTTTTTGTTGTCAATTAGCGACTTAAACCTTAGAGAGCATTTTATAAACCAAACTTTGGAGGGAATAAAATGGTCTTATCCCAATACAAAGAAAGTCGTGACCGATAAACAAATGGTGGATTTAGCTGATAAATTTTATGGCTGGCCTTTTTTTGTTTATAAATTAGGATGCGCTTTTATTCATCTTTCAGCAATGGTATATTATAAAAACAGTAATCCATTTTTGCTTTTATCTGTTTCAGAAAGAAATGACATCACAAGGTTTTTACATCAATATCATAGTTTCCCGTTAGAGTTGGAATTGAATTTGGAAAATATCATCCCATATCTTGATAAAGTATTTAATAAAGTTTCAAGTAACTTAGCATGTTACATTGAAGATTTACGTCAAAATAAACTTTTGGAGGAATATTAAAATAAGGGAGGATTTTAGCTATCCTCCCTTATTTTAATAGGTTACTTCTGCTGCAACAGATGCTTCAGGTTGTCATCGCCCGCGATGCGCTCCAATTCCTCCTGAACAATCTGCTTCACCTCCTCCTTGATGCGCCGGTAATTTGCCTGCACCGTTTCCTTCATGCGGTCGTTGCCGTCTGCGTCAGTGAAATCGGTAATAACGGGGATTTTCTTGTAGGCACTTTCCTCCCGTTTTACCTTATCGGCATCCACCACAATCTCGCAGTGGAAAATCTTCTGTTCGATACGCTCGTTGAAGTTGTCGGACACCGAACCGACAAACATTCCCTGCGTCAAACCGGAAATCTTGCTGGGCGGGATAAGCGCGTCCATCTGCGTGTTAATGGAGGTGGAAACATCCTGCCGGTTGATGGAGATAGACTGCCGTTTCTGCAACACCTTACCGAATCGTTCCGATAGTGTCTTTGCCGTTTCACCTACCACCTGCCCGGAGAAAATGTTACCGACCGTATTCATCACCACTTTCGCCTCCTTATCACCGTAGTCGCGCACCAGCTGGCTGAAATCCTGAAATCCCAGACACACGGCAACCTTGTTGCTTCGGGCGGTAGCTATAAGATTGTCCAACCCTTTGAAATATATCGTCGGCAGCTCGTCTATGATGACCGACGACTTCAGCATCCCCTTCTTATTGATGAGCTTCACGATGCGGGAGTTATACAATCCGAGAGCCGCCCCGTAGATATTCTGACGGTCGGGATTGTTGCCCACGCATAGGATTTTCGGCTCTTCGGGATTGTTGATGTCCAGCGTAAACTCGCTGTCCGACATCACCCAATAGAGCTGCGGTGAAATCATCCTCGAAAGCGGAATTTTTGCCGACGCTATCTGCCCCATGAGCTGCTCCGCAGCCCCTCCGAGCCACGCATCCATGAACGGGGAAAGGTAGTTCTCCAGTTCGGGATAGGAAGTCAGTATCGGAAAAATATCCTCGTAGCGGCGGTTCAAAAATTCGATGGCATGGGGAAACGTGCAATATTTCCCGTTCTGATAGATTTTAAGATACCATATAATACTGGCGAACAAAATGATAGGTGATTCCACAAAGAAGTCACCCTGCTTTTGCACCCACGTTTTATTGAGGTTGAGCATTATTGTGTAGGCACTCTCATAGGCATCCGTAATATCTTCCATAAAATCCGGGTGAATGGGATTGCACCGATGAGAGCGTCGCGGGTCGTCGAAGTTGATCACATAGAACTTCGGCTTCACCTTGTAGCCGTCAGGGTGGTTCAGCAGATGATTGTAGGCAATGGTGGACAAGTCGCTGAATTTGAAGTCATACACGTACATCAAGAAGCCCTTTTCAATCTGTTGCTTGATAAAATTGTTTACCACGGCGTATGACTTGCCGCTGCCCGGCGTACCCAACACGATGGACGCACGGAAGGGATTCACCACATTGATCCAACCGTTGTTCCAACGCTTTTTGTAATAGAAGCGTGTCGGCAAATTGACCGAATACTCGCTTTCGATGAGTCTTGTTTCCTGCATGAAACTCTCGTTCTCGTTGTTGAAAACATCCTCCATCAAATTGTGTTTCAACAGACGGCTCATCCACAGACCTCCCATCAACAGGCAGACATAGCCCGTACCGATGGTAAGGACATACAGCCCCATCACCGCCTCAATCGGAAGCGGCAGAGCCAGTATCCACCAGTTTAGGAAAAACAGCACGGACCCGGCGGCGAGTGCCGTCCATATTCTTCCCCAAGTGATTTTCTCTCCCTTGACCCCCTTTGTACCCAGACAGGACAGGGCAAGCAGCAGGACGGCAAACAGCTTTGTGTACAGTATGGAATGGAACAGCCCCGCCGTGCGGTCGAAGTTCAGAAGGATTCTGTCCACCACACCGATGTTCACGCCCCACAGCCGGATGACTTCGTAACAGAACCAGTACACGTTCATAACCACTAAAATAATACTCACGGCACGCAGAAAATCCATGATTTTCGCCAATGCCCTCAAATCGTCTTCTTGTTGTGACATACATTGATTTTTTAATTGTTGATACTCCGATTACAAACCCAAGCCCTTGCGCTTTTTCTTCTTTTTGCGCTTCATCGCCCGGATGAAAGCCTTTTCCTCAGCATCTACCGCCGGACCTTCGGGAGTGAGCAAGCCCATTCCGCCCGATACGTCTTCACGGTCGTATGCGGTCTGTCCGTATGCCTTGTCCGCAGCATCCATAGGGATGGATAACGGTATCGGCGGTTGTCCGGCGTATGGCAGGGTGAAGTGTTCCTGCAAGGCATTCGCCGAAAGCTCCTTGCCCATGCGAGAGCCGTTCAGTACACATCCTGTGCGGTGGTCGATAAACGTCGCTCCATAGATACGCCCTTCATCCGTGTAGCGCAGTACGGTGTCGATGCCCTTCTCTTTGAGTTGGGATACAAATTTGTCCTTGTCATAAGTGCCTTGCAGCACGGAAAGAACGGTGCGTTTCGTCATGTCGGCGAGCTTCCTGTCCTTAATCTCTGATTTGGAACGGATAAATTTTCTCTGTACGGCTTCATAACCTGCGGACTTCCCGAAAAGCGAGGACTTGAACGGGTTGCCCACCTTGTTACCCTTGTCGTCCGTGACGGAATAGACCAGCCCGTGATACTCCCGTCCGCGCACGTTGCCCCTCGCTTCCTCCACCGTCATATTATATAAGGAAAGGAGCGCACGGTATTCGCCCATCGTCTGAAAACGGTACTGCCCGTTCAGAGCCTTCACAGTGCCAGCCACCTGCTTCTTCACATCACCTGCCGATGCGTCCACCTTGCTTAGCGGCGTGTCAAGCCGGCGGTTCCTGCGCTCCGCGCCGTGCAGCCCGTATTTCTTCTCCAGCTCACGGGTGATTTGTTTGCTACGATAGTAGTTGTTCTTGTCGCTGATACATTTCCCGTTATCGTCCACCCGCACCGTCACGATGTGCAGGTGGTGGCGGTCGATGTCCTCGTGCTTGAAAACAAGATAAGGCTGGTTGCCGAAACCGAGTTTTTCCAGATACTCGCGGGCTATATCCTGCAATTCCGCATCGGTCAACACATCCTCCGGATGTGGGTTGAGCGAAATATGCACCACCGGCTTCTCCACCTTCATCTGTGGCGGCATGAAGGTGAGAAAACCCTCCATCGCCTTGTTGATGTCCACCTTTCCCGAACCGTCATTGTAGATGCGGTTGGTCGTAAGCAACCGCCCCTGCGCCTCGTTAATCTTCTCCCCGTTATAGGCAATCGCGCCGTACAACGAGTTTCCTACACTGATTTTTGCGACCATTTCGCCTCCATTTCCCTTGAAAGTTCCACAATCCGGCGGCTCAGTTTCACGAGTTCGACGGTGTGTTGCTCTAATTTGTAGAGCAACGCCATCGCCTTTTTCTCTGAAAAATGCAGCCTCAGTTCCTTCACGACTTGGTTGTAATTCGTACCCACGGCGCGGAACTGCGCATGAAAATCCGATAGCTTGGTGTAATAGTCCACCAGCGTCTTGTCCACCTTCAGCACCTTGAACGGCTGTCCGAAGAAGTGCGCTTTGAGGAAAACCGACCGTGCATAGACACCCGATTTTCCGAACATGGCGAGGAAACGATTGTGTTCCTCCTCGTTGAAACGGACGGTGTAACGGTACACCGCCGGATCAAGTTTGGGATTTCTCCCTGCTTTGCTTTTCCTTTTCTCTTTCATATTACTTTGGATTTAGCGGATTGACGGCATAAGCCGCCGCTTCGGATCACAGCACCGCAGTTCTGAAAGGCTTTCCGACTTCGGAGGGAAAGCCCGCCCCCTGCAAGGGCAAGGCGTTTTCCGGGATGCTCAAAATATTTTGAGCGGCTGAAAACATACCTTGCTATGTTCAGGTGAACATAAAAATCCGTCAGGGGACGGATGGGAAGATACCTTTCAGGACTCCGGGCCGCGCACCATCGGCGAACCCTGCTGTCCGGGGGGCAAAGTTACGCCCTTAAAGCTGTATTGGACAGATGCTTGACCCGGTCAATGACTGCCAACCGGCGCAACGTGCTGCCACTTGCCGGAGAAGTGATACAGGTTCCAAAATATACTTGTTTATTTGCAGCATGATTCAAGAAACGAACGATTTGAAAATATGAGAAAAGGAACATTCAAATACCCGGACAATCGCTTCGGCGGATACTTGCCGAAGCGGATACCCGAACCGTCGGAACCCCGGTTATCCGACAATCTGGTGAAGTACAGATTCAATGACTTCATGACGCAGTGTCGTCATTCATCACTTGTTCGCCGCACCGCTTCACCACAGAACCGGATACGCGATGACCCGCCCATGTGTCTGTTCACTGAAGCGGATAATGTAGCAACCAAATCCGCATATAAATAGAAAAAGAAATCTTCAACAATTAAAATAAATGGAACTATGAGTAAGGAAATCTTCGTTGCATTCGCAACACAGAAAGGTGGCATCGGCAAATCCACTGTCACGGCACTTGCCGCCAGCTACCTGCACAACGTGAAAGGCTACAATGTCGCCGTCGTGGACTGCGACGACCCGCAGCACAGCATCCACGGGCTGCGCGAACACGAAATGGGGCTTATCGACAGCAGCACCTACTTCAAGGCTCTCGCTTGCGACCATTTCCGCCGGATGAAAAAGAACGCCTACACCATCGTCAAGAGCAATGCGGTGAACGCCCTCGACGATGCCGAGAGGATGATTGCCACTGAGGACGTGAAACCCGACGTGGTGTTCTTCGACATGCCCGGCACACTCCGTAGTAACGGCGTGATAAAGACGCTCTCGCAGATGGACTACATCTTCACTCCGCTGAGTGCCGACCGCTTTGTTGTGGAGAGTACCCTGAAATTCGTCACAATGTTCCGCGACAGGCTGATGACTACCGGACAGGCGAAAACAAAGGGGCTTTATCTGTTTTGGACGATGGTGGACGGCAGGGAGAGGAACGACCTGTACGGCATCTACGAGGAAGTGATAGCCGAAATGGGCTTTCCGGTACTTTCCACCCGCTTGCCCGACAGCAAGAAGTTCCGCCGTGACCTTTCGGAAGAGCGCAAGAGCGTTTTCCGCTCCACCATCTTCCCGATGGACACGGCACTGCTGAAAGGGAGTGGCATCCGGGAGTTTTCCGAAGAGATAAGCGACATCATCAGACCGCAGTGAGCATGGGCAGCAGGAAAGTGAACACGGAAGGCATCGACGAGGAACTGCTGTTAGCTTCCATCGGGCGGCGCACACAGGACGGGACACTGCGCCCCGCACAGGAAGTACCCGCAGCTGCACCGACCGAAGAGGACACCGCCGCACCGGAACCACCTCCTGTGCAACCAGTAACACGGGAAAAAGCGCAGAGGGAAAGTGGCCGCCGGAAAAGGCAGGATGAGGACTATAACGAGCTGTTCCTGCGCCGCAACGAGATAAAGACCCGCCAGTGTGTCTATATCAGCCGCGATGTCCACGGCAAAATCCTCAGAATCGTGAACGACATCGCCGGAGGTGAAATCTCGGTGGGCGGCTATGTGGATACCGTGCTGCGCCAACATCTGGAACAGCACAAGGAGAGAATCAACGAACTGTACAAGAAACAACGTGAAGATCTGATTTGAAAATGGAAAAAGAAATGACACCGAATGAAAAAAGACCACAGCAAGACTGCGGAGGTATGTTTGCCCAAGTGCAGGCGAGTGTGGAAATCCTGTCGCCTGTCCCGGTAAGCGGCAAATGCTGCGAGAAGGACTATGAACGTCTGTTCATCCGTGACTCGGAAGTAAAGGCACGTGAGGGGAAGATGGCGTATGTGCGCCCGGAGTACCACGAGCGTATCATGTGTATCACCCGTGTAATCGGGCATGACCGGCTTATGCTGTCCGCTTACATCGACCATGTGCTGACGCATCACTTCAACCAGTGCGAGGATGCGATAAAGAGCCTTTATGCCCGAAATTATAATTCAGTATTCTAACCAAAAACGGAAGGATATGAATTACACAATCAGCATGACAGACATTCTGCTGGCGGTATCGGTCGGCTGCAACCTCTGGTTCCTGTTCCTGCTCCTTTACGAGCGCATCATGGACACGCGGATTGTCCGCTTCTTCAAGGGCATTGTCGGATTATGGCGGTCACTGGACGGGAATGAGGCTAAACGCATAGCGGCACACGAGGAAGTCCCTGCGGAAAAGGCGGACATCATCGGCAAGAGCCGTTTCAGGATGGCATCCACCCGGACAACCGCTGCCATACCGACGCAAGAAGCCGCCACTTCGGAAAAAGGCATTGAGCTGTCGGAGGAAGAGGCTACTTTTGACGACGGAAAAACGGGAAACGCATCCCGCCCGGCACAAGTTCCGGAGGAAAAACTCGATGAGACCTTCACGAGCATACCGCCGGAGGAACTGGGATACGGGGACGACGAACCGGAAGAGGACGCCTCGGACACGCCACGGGCTTCGGGCAGCAGCTTTGACGAGATTGACGACGCCTGCAAGACCGCCAAGAACCCGGACGCGACACAGGCGGAACGTGAAAAGGCGGCGAAGGTGTTCACCGACATGGAGGGCACGGAGTTGTACGAGAAAATGATGGAAGGCTCTTCGGAGATAGGCATCCGCATCAAGGGGCTTATCGAGATTCGGCTGAAGAAACCTGAAAAGGAGTTCGTCGTGCCGGACAACATCGAGGAGTTCGACATTCGCAACTATGTATGACAACAATAAAAGAAATGAACATGAAAGAATGACATCAACCCACGCGGCGAGGAAACGCAAGGCGCATCCCTATCCGCAACGGACACGCCCACGTCCGTGGAAACAAACGGGCATCCACTAAAACCAAAGTAAAGAAACAAAGTATCAACCGCCCGACAAAGGACCATCCACCCTTTTGACGGCAAAAAACAAGAACAGTTTATGAACAAGAACATCTTGAAAAACAGAAAAGCAATCCTCTCCGCGGCACTTGTCATCGCCGCAACCGCCTCCGCTTTCGCGCAGGGAAACGGCATCGCGGGCATCAACGAAGCCACCTCTATGGTGAGTTCTTATTTCGACCCCGGAACTAAACTGATATACGCCATCGGTGCAGTGTAAGTATTCGATAAACTCCCTCGTATATTGGGTAACGTAT
>NZ_QTLI01000041.1:0-16726 GCF_003434625.1 Parabacteroides sp. AM17-47 | reverse complement strand
TACGTTACCCAATATACGAGGGAGTTTATCGAATACTTACGAAACAGGCATCGTTTTTCTTTCCTGCAAACTGTATGCGTGTGATGTCTTTGGGAGAGGTGCAGCCCTTGTAACCGGGATTGCGTAGTTCGTACCCTCCGGCATCGTTCTTGAAAGCGAGCGCAAAAAGCGGCTTCCCGTTTACACGGTAATACATTTCCTGCACATGGTCCGCTGCCACTTCGGGCGCAATGCCCCGGCTTTTCAGATAATTGGTGAGTGCCGGATGCTGTAACGGCTGGATGCTACGGATTTCTACCGGGCTGGCTGGTCGCTTCCTTTCCTCCCTTGCCGGATTCTTTTCGGGGATATTTTTCCCTTGAAAAGAAAAAGTATTGGCGGAGTAATAGTCCTGTTCCAGTCGGCTGATAGCCCCGTAAGCGTTGCATCCGTACTGTTTCATCACAAGGTCGATGAGCGAGCCGCCCTCACCCGTCCCAAAGTCACACCAAAGGTTTACACCGTAATCCACCTTGAAACTGGGCGTATCGTCCTGACGTAACGGACTGTGGTACATACCGTAATAAAGTTTATCCACTACGGGCAGGATGCCCAATGATTCCAAATAGTCCTTGATACTTATGCTGTTAGCTTCCTGATAAGTCATAATTTTTGTTTTTTAGATGTTGGATGATTGCAGTAAGGCAGTAAGAAAGCAGTAAGAAGAAAAGATACGGACTTACTGCACCTAATTCTTTTTCTTTCAATGTATTATCTCTTATGCAGTAAGATAAGTAAGTTATTCCTATATAAAAAGAGAGAAAACTATCCATGTTGGCATCTGCTTTTTCTTTTTTCTCAAATTTTCCGAAAGTTCCGGGTTTTATCTTACTGCTTACTGCACCTGTTGCAAATGGTTGATATTCAATAGTTAATGTGCAGTAAGTTGTTTTTAGGGTAGTTGCTGCATGGCAATATCAACCTACTGCAAAGCGGATTCCTAACCGTAATCGTTATCGGTGTAAGGGGTTGGAACAGGCTTTATCCTATATCCATATACCGAATAACCACCGTTGTTTATGCGTTTCTGTACCCGTTTGAACCCAGCTTTCCGCAACGCTTCCCCCAACCGTTTTTCTGATAACTGCATGGGGCACACATTCCGTAAACAGGTGAGGATTTGTGCCGTTGTCATAAAGAACAGGTTTTCTTCCCCCTCTTCCGGTTTCTCGAAATGCTGCATCAGCATCTCAAACTCCACCGTCTGCACCTGAAAACCTGCACTGACCTTGTACAGCTCTTCAATCTCCGTATCGTTGAACCAGTACCGTACACCTTGCCGATACAGGTACATGGCTTCGGAATAGACATTATCCATACGGATGGCTTCTGTCCCCGGCTTGTCTATATGCAGGACTTCAAACGGCAGGAAACGCCTGCTGCCTGTCGGGTCGGTCAGGAACTCGTTCCCGTTCACCGATGCCATGAAGCTGGCTAAGTGCGGATATTCCTCTATATAGATGTCATACGGTCTGCGGTACTTGACTGCCGGGGTGGTTATCAGGTTCTTCAGGGCGTTCTCGTTCTGCTTGTTGAGTTCCTTTAGCTGGTCGTCTATGTTGATGAACAGGTATTCGGCTATCAGTGTCAATATGTCCTTTCCCTGTGGGTCTATCTTCCCGGTAAAGAGATAGCTCTTCAACGGCAGTGGGCAAAGGTTATCCAGCCACCATGTCTTGAACTGCCCCTGCCGTTCCCCGGTCAGGACTAAGCAGGTGTGGTTCTGACATCCCGTGTCGTTCATCGCATTGGCAACCACGCCTACCAGCCATTTGGTGAAATATTCCTCCCACTTGTCGGGGTTGGCTACCTGTACCGTGCCCAGCAGCCTTTTGATATGTCCGTTTTCGACAGGATTCAGCAGGGGCAGGGCGGTTAGGTATTCCCGTATGGGATGCACTTTCACGGCAAAGTTGCTTTCCAGTATCATGCGGATATTGTCGGCGGAGGTGGTGATGCCTGTGGTCGCATCCAGTTCACGCCTGAAAGAGTTCAGGGCAAACTTCGTGACGGGCTGGTACAAGCCGGAGGTATCGGCAGGCTTGTATTCCGTCCGGCTCTTCACGGTGTTAAACCGGAAGTCGTACAAGGAATTAAGCTGCCTTTCGATACGCTCGTTCTTGGACTGCCTGCCCCCGATACGTTCCGCTTCGTTATCTCTTTTCTTTTTCATCGGGAAGTCTGTTGGAAGCCGGGACATATTGCTGCCGCATCCACTGTTTCAGCTCGTCCGCATCGAAACGTAGGGTGCGACCACGCTTCACACAGGGTATCGTCCCGGTGCTGGCTAAATGGTAGAGGTAATTGACCGAATATCCGGTTATGCTGCTGGCTACGGATATTCTGACTAAAACGGGTTCTTTGCCGTCCCGTCCTTTGGGCTGTGTGCCGACTACGGGGGAAATCATCTTTTCGATGTTTTCCAGCCGCTTGAAAATTTCTTCAAATGGATTGTTCATGGTGCTTTGTTCTTTGAATTAGCACCACAAATAAAATAAGAAAAATCGGTAAAAAGCAAAGTGTCAAGCGTTTGGAATTGCTTTGCACTGCTCTGCACCGTATTAATACAAGCTATCCGAAAACGCCATGTGTACTTCACCTTACTTATATGGGAAGAACAGAGAAAAAGGGCTTATTCCCATTATCGTTTTATCGGGCTGGGACATTTGAGGACTTCTAAGGACATCTGAGGATAGGCAGTAACAACCTGTTATCCTGACCTGTATATTTGTACCGGACAAGAAAAACGGAGTAATAACAAAAAATATCAGTATATGGAAATAGTAACGATTGAAAAGAAGACATTCGAGTTGTGGAAACAGAGGTTTGAAAGTTTTGTGGGGCGTATGGATGCGCTCTGCCTACCTTTGCGGAGAAAGCAGGACAAATGGTTGGATAACAGCGAAGCCTGCCGCCTGCTGAATGTTTCTTCCCGGACGATGCAAACCTACCGTGATACGGGCAAGCTGCCTTATTCGCAAATCAACTGCAAAATTTATTATAAGGCTTCGGACGTGGAAACCTTTATACTCAACCAAGTAAAGAACACCCCTAAAACATGAATCGTATGGACTTGATAACGAAAGATTCGGAAACTACGCAGGTATTGTTTTCATCCCTTGACCGGGTTTTGGAGAACGTGGAGCATATTGTCACCAACTACCGCCCGGTGCTGAACGGTGAACACTACCTGACGGGGGAGGAAGTCTGCCAAAGGCTGTGCATCAGTAAACGGACTTTGCAGGATTATAGGGACACGGGGCTGCTGGGCTACGTGCAACTTCCGGGAAAAATCATTTATCGTGAAAGTGACATCAGGGATTTATTGGATAGGCATTACCGGAAATGAAATCTTGAAAACTTGCTATCTTGGAATCTTGATAGCTTGAAGTCTTGAAATATAGCTGTCTTGTTTTCTATATTTATGGTTTGGTTGAAAGCCAGCAATCGTGTTTTTAATAAAACTGTATTGCTGGCTTTACTTATATTTATACAGATAGCTGTTTTTCAACCGCTTGCATATCTCTTAATATCGTTTGGTCTAACACTTTTGCATAGTGCTGTGTCATTCGGGTGGATGAATGCCCCAGCATTTTAGCGACATTTGGCAGTGACACGTTGTTAGCCAGCGCGATAACCGAAGCGAAGCTGTGCCTTGCGGTGTGCGTGGTGAGGTTTTTCTTTATTCCGCACAGGTCGGCAATCTCTTTCAGGTAGCTGTTCATTTTCTGATTGCAAGGGACGGGCAGCAAAGTTCCTTTGTCAAGGCAATAGGGGTTATCCTTGTACTTGTCAAGTATCTGCTTGGGGATGCTCAAAAGCGGAATGTTACAAAGGTTGTTTGTTTTTTCACGGGCTTTCACTATCCACAGGTTGCCGTTGCTGTCCTCTGAAATGTGTTCGGAGCGCAAATTATATACGTCTATGAACGCCAGCCCGGTATATACGCAGAAGATGAAAACATCCCGCACCAGTTCCAGCCGTTCAATCTTGAACTCTTTCTGCCATATCCGGTTTATTTCGGCTTGGCTTAGGAACTGCTTGTTTACCTCCACCTCGTGAAACTTGATTCCGGCAAACGGGTTCTTCGTCAGCCACTCGTTGGCAATGGCAAGGTTTATCACTTTCTTAAAGCATTTCATGTACCGGATAACGGTATTCTGTGCACAATGCTTTTCTGCCTTTAGGTACAGGTCGAATTTGCGGACAAGTTCCCCGTTCACCTCACGCAACAGCATATCATCTACCTTATAATCCCGTTTTACCAGTTCCATGAGATATTTCAGACAATTATCGTAACGTCTTACGGTAATGTCGGCATAATCCGTTCCGATTAGTTTCCGGCAGTTGTCGTTATGTTCCTTGAATACATTATATAATGTCTTGAAAGTTTCGTCCTTTCCCTGATAGCGGTTTACGATGGCACGGGCAGAAATAATCTTTCCCTCCAGTTCTAGATCTTGATAGATTTGATAGAATTTCACACGCAAGGCATCAATGTAATGGTTTAGTTCTACGGAATTGCGGTCTTTGCCTATTGATTTCTCTTTGTCCTGCGACCAAAGTGGGACTTTTACACTTCGTTTTAGTTGAAGTTCCACATATAAACGGTCATAAGTGACGCGTACACGCACGGGAGCTTCCCCGTTTTTTAACAGTTTGCTACGCTTGATGAAGAACAAAACGCTGAATCTTTTTCTTTCCATACTGCTCAATTTTTAATGATACAAAGTTAGGAAATCGAACCGAGGACTCTGTTATGTAAAATAGCGCAACGTGCTGTAAAAGAATGAAGTAACTATTGAGTAGTGGAACATTCGGGGCTTTCTAAAACCGTCCCCCGAATAAGGACGTACAGTTTGCTTTAGTCCCACTAATTTTGCCTATTCTTGGAAAAGAAAAATCCCTGAACTTCTTTGAAATTCAGGGATTTACATCGTTTTGTTTTCTCTTAAAGTGGTGCCACCAGGAATCGAACCGGGGACACAAGGATTTTCAGTCCTTTGCTCTACCAACTGAGCTATGGCACCATCATGTCGTTTTGTATATCGTTGTTTCGATTACGGGTGCAAAGATACGGACTTTTTTGATATATGCAATAGGTGGCGGTGGATTTTTTGAAAATATTTGAGGGTAGAGGTGGAATTAGCTGCTATAAGCAGGGTAAATAGGGGGAGCGTGTAGATAAATATGGATTTTTACTTATTTTTGGAAGCGGGTAGAGAATGATTAATAAGCTATAGATATGAAGAAAGTAATTTGGAGTATTGTTTTAAGTTGGGTATGTTTGGCATTTGCTGCTGCTGGGATAGGAACTCGTGATGCGGTGTCTGCCTGTGATGGGAAAGTGTATAAAAAAGGGGATAAGATTATGTTTGGTGTCCCTAAGGTTTCCGGATATTTGTTTGTTAGGACGTTTACAAAGGATGGGAAGATTTCTACGATGCCGAAAGAGAATCTGGCTAGTCAAGAGGCGGTGATCGTTGATATTCCAGATTACGATAAGAAACTCTTTGAGGGTATGGGCGTTTATTCTGAGGAAGAAACGCATCCTCTTGTCGTGGTAGAGCTGGATGGACGGCGTCTTTGTATAAATATTAATGATGCGCTTAGTCAAGGGAATATTGTTTCGGAATATTTTAAAAGCGAAGTTGAGGGTGTGGTCGATTTAACGTCCGATCTCTTATTTGTTTATGCGCTTAAATTAAATAATGTGACAGTTGATGACGATGTGATAGTAAGGTATATGGCTCATTGTGACAAGAATCTGGTAGAGAAAAATCAAGCGGATCCATTTACTATGGCGGATCTTAAGAAAGAATATGCCGCTAAATTGGAAAAGGCGTTAGGGGACGTTGATTTTAGTAAGGTGTTTCGTATTGAGAGTCAGTCGGAGATGTTACAATATGATATGGATAAGCAGATCTTTCCATTAAAAGGGTTGTGGTGCCCACAAATTAAGACAGACCAGCCGGATGCGTTGGCTAAGATTGGCTTTTGTAAATGGGATGATTGTGTCTTTCGATTTGTGAATATACCAGAGTTTATGAATGTCTCTTGTGAGACGGCTCGTGCGAAAGGGTTTTATGATATGAGGAAAGTCGGAAAAGTGCCTACCTATAATAAGCCGCTGGCTACCTCTTATACTTATATCCGTTTCTTGGATAAGAAGGTACAGCTTCCCGAGAAAAAGAATAAGGTCTATCATAACGGTGATATAAAGAGTATGTCTTTGGCTGATTTGTATGGGAAAATGGCTATAGAGGCTCAAATTATAAAGATGGATGTTTATCACTTACCTTTCTTGAAGATAAGTGATTTTGAACTCTTCTATAATTATTTAGGATCCATTGAAGTGAAATAATAGGAAAACGGTCCGTCCCCCAATAAAAATGAGACGGACCGCTTTGCATTCGTGAATTCAGAGCGGATATTTCTTTTTAGTTTAGTGAGTTCCAACCTTGCGCCTTAAGCTCGACTTCACCTCCGTCACGACCGACAAGATAATTGCCTAACTCTGGCTTTGTTATATGACCGATCACCTTAATACCTTTCATTTCCGACACCTTATCATGATCTGCTAAAGGAACAGTGAATAAGAGTTCATAATCCTCACCTCCATTCAATGCCGCAGTTATCAGATTCATGTTAAACTGCTCTGCCATGGCTGCGGTTTGGTAATCGATAGGAATACGATCTTCGTAAACTCGGCAGCCTACATTACTTTCTTTAGATATATGAAGCAACTCCGAAGAGAGGCCGTCGGAGATATCCATCATGGAGGTCGGAACGATTCCAGCTTGATCAAGAACTTCGACAATGTCTTTGCGGGCTTCCGGTTTTAATTGGCGTTCCAACAAATATTCTTTACCAGAGAAATCGGGCGTGAAATCTTTCTCCCCATTAAATATGCTTTTCTCCCGTTCCAGTAATTGGAGACCCATGTAGGCGGCCCCTAAATCGCCGGACACGCAAATAAGATCGGTCTCCTTGGCTCCGTTTCGATAGACAACTTTGCCTTTTTCTCCCTCGCCTAGGCAAGTGATGCTGATCGCTAACCCTGTGCGTGAGGCGGAAGTGTCGCCACCAACGAGATCTACGTCATAGATATCACAAGCGAGTTTAATGCCCTCGTAGAATTCTTCGAGATCTTCTACACAGAAACGTTTGGAAATACCCAATGATACCGTAATCTGTTTCGGGCGGCCGTTCATGGCGTAAATATCGGAGAAGTTTACGACTGCGGATTTATAGCCGAGATGTTTCAACGGCACATACATCAAATCGAAATGAATACCTTCCAGCAAAAGGTCTGTCGTAACCAATACTTGCTTGTCTGTGTAATCTAGTACGGCTGCGTCGTCACCAACACCTTTCAACGTACTCGGATTTTTAAGTTCTATTTTATCGGTGAGATGACGGATTAACCCGAACTCTCCCAAAGTCGATATTTCTGTTCTATTGCTCATAAGATTGTTAACGTAATATAGGATGATTCTTTATTCTTGTATCAATATGTTTAACTATTAATTCTTGAAATTGTTTTTCCCGATCCATACAGAAACCCACCGTAATAGGCAAACAATATAAATGAGAAAACCATTCCATGGGAAGCGAAGGAAGGTCACGGAGTCGGGCGGCATCTTTCTCCGTGATGATTATCAATTTACTTGTAGAAGTCAACCGCTTGAAGGCCGTTTGTATTTTCTGGATGTCATGCCGATCGAAGGCGTGATGATCCGGAAAGATCAATGAGGTGACATGCTCCGTATATTTATGGATCTCTTTTTCGAGAGGTGCCGGGGATGCGATACCGGATACCAATAAAACCTCTGTAGTAGAGGCCAGCCCTTTTAATGTGCGTTTGGGGGCTTTACCGGAAAAGACGGGTTCCAGCTCCCCGTAAAGAATACGGCTGAAATAGAGCTCTTGATAAGCTGAGAGATGTATATCCTCCTCTATGATCCGGAAGTCTATAGGTTGTATATATGACTCACATTTCGTGACAATGATCACGTCCGCACGTCGAGCGCCATCCATAGGTTCCCTTAAACGGCCTGCGGGTAAGAGCTTATCTTGCGTATAAAGACGGTGGCAATCGGTTAAAAGGATGTTCAGCGTGGGGGCGACGTATCGATGTTGAAAGGCATCGTCCAGCACGATCACTTCCGGGCGCTTATTCTCTGGCAGAGCCAATAGATTGCGGATACCCCTGCGGCGATCAGCGTCTACGGCAACGAGAATATCCGGAAACTTACGTTTCATTTGGTACGGCTCGTCACCGATATCCTTGCTGGTACTTCGCTGATCGGCCAACAAGAAACCGGAGGTTTTCCGTTTATAGCCACGGCTGAGTACAGCTACCCGGTATCGGTCTTTTATCAAACGGATGATGTATTCCGTATGAGGGGTTTTTCCGGTCCCCCCGACAGTCAGGTTCCCCACGCAAATAATAGGCAGATCATACCGCTCTGTCCGAAGGATTTTCCAGTCGAACAGCTGATTCCTGAATCTCACCCCGATTCCATAAAGGAAAGAGAATGGAGTGAGGAGTTTATTGAACTTAATCGTATGATCTGTCAGCATGGTCCAGTTATTATAACGGTTTCATATCGTAAGGCATACGAGCTTGGATTCCGCAATTCGTCTTGATATTATTCAACGTCTTGAAGTACTCGAACTCATTGCCCAATACATTTTTGATGATAGAGAGTTTCACCTCTCCGAGCTGGCTTTCCAAGAACTCGTCCAAGAAATTCTTGGAACCGCTGACGGTAGTTACGCTATACTGATCCAGATCAGCCAACCCCGCCGCTGTGCTTATAGCTAATTCAATACCGCCCAGCTCATCGACTAAACCTCTTTCTTTCGCTTGCTCACCCGTCCAGACCCGTCCTTGTCCGATAGCGTTGACCGCTTCGGTAGTCATACCTCTACCTTCGGCGCAGCGGGAAAGGAACGTTTGGTAGCCTCTTTCCACGTATCCCTGTATCAGTGCTTTCTCACTCTCGGTCATGGGACGGGAGAGGTCTCCTAAGTCCGAGAACGTGTTCGTCTTTACGATGTCCGTGGTCAACGCTAGTTTCCCGAATAATCCGGAGGCGTTCGGGAACATGCCGAAGATACCGATGGAGCCGGTCAACGTATTCGGTTCGGCGATGATCTTATTAGCGGCGCATGAGATATAGTAGCCTCCCGAGGCAGCTACGTTGCCCATGGAAACGACCACAGGTTTCACCTTTTTCAACTCGACAACTTGACGCCATATCTGCTCGGAGATATAAGCGCTACCTCCCGGGGAATTCACACGGAATACCACGGCTTTCACGTCATCATTGTTTTTTAGCTTGATAAGCTCATCGGCCATTTTCTCCGTGATACTTTGTTCGATATCGTAAAAGTTGCCGGGTGTTTGCGCCTTAATCTCGCCTTCGGCGTAAAGTACGGCTATCTCCGGGGCGTTTTTGGTGGGTGAGGCCTTGAGGGTTTTCATTTGAGCTAAGTTGGCCGATCTCAGTTTCTCTCCATTTTGTCCGGCTAGCTCTTTGACGTATGCTTCTACCTCCGGCTTATACTTTAATTCGTCTATAAAGCCACATTCTACCGTTTTCACAGGGTCCGCGAAGAAAAGCCCCTCATTGGCGTAATGGTTGATATCGTTCACGCTGATGCCGCGTGATTCGGCGATGCCTTCGGCTATATTATCCCAGATGGTGGAGATATACGATTGGATTTGCTCCCGGTTCGCCTCGCTCAGCTTATCCAGTATAAAAGGCTCCACGGCACCTTTGTAGGTACCTACCTTAAAAATCTGCATCTCGATACCTACCTTATCCATCAGTCCTTTGTAGAATAGGGTTTGCGAGGCGAGTCCCGTCAATTCAAGGATGCCTTGCGGATTCAAGAATACCTTATCGGCTACGGAACAAAGGAAGTAATTCCCTTGCGTGAAATTATCGGCGTAAGCTACCACGAACTTGCCGCTTTCCTTGAAATCTATTAACGATCGGCGGATTGCTTCCAAACTAGCGCTACCCGAGGAGAGAAGCCCCGATTCGATATAAATCCCCGCGATCTTGTCATTCTGTTTCGCTATCCGGATCGTCTCGAGCAGGTCCTTCAGTGACAGCATGTTTTCCTTGTCGCCCATCAAGGCGGAGAATGGATTCTCCGCCGGGTTATCCGCTAGCGTCCCGTCTAGCTTGATCTTGAATACCGTATTGCTTTTGGGGGTGTAATCAGGTGTGCTACCTACGGTGGCGATATATCCTATAGTCATGGATATCAATACCGTCAGGATTATTCCCATTGCCAACATAACGCCTAGCGTTGAGGCAAACATCATTTTAAAGAATTGTTTCATATCTATTGAAAACTAATTAGATGACAAATGTACGAAAATTTCCTCTACGTCCCGGTCGCTGAGGCATACTTGTTGGTAAACATCTCGCAGAAGCTCCGGGTTGATCTTTTTGAAATCCTTTTCTAAAGGGGTGATGAAAAGACCTCCGATATCGGCAGCTCCCGGGCTGGACAGGAGATGGTCGTTCCCCTCAGCCTCGTATTGCCACGGGCGGTGGCGTTTACGAGGGATTACCGTGATTACCCAATTATTATCGTAATAGGAGCCGAAGATATTCATCATCGGCTCGGGCTCACCGGGAAGTATCGGTAAAGCGGCGTAGATCTTTTTGAAGAGCCGGGTGGCGGCTTCTTCGGTGGCGGCTTGGATGACGAGGCCGGGGCGGAGGTTGCCGGTGAGTGGGTATATACGGTTGTCGTATACACTCGCATACGATTGTCGTATAAATTGGGTTACCTCTTCATCCAGCGGCATGATGCCCCGTGTCACCGCTTGGAAGTGGGCATGATCCGGTGCCGAGGCTCCGCTACGGGGTCCATTGTAGAAGACGGTGAAGGGAGCGAGTCTCCTTGTCAGTTCCAAGAAGTCATTCCATTGCGGCAATATCAGTTGCGGAGAATGTTTCCGGGTAGGGATCGTGAAATGCTGTGGGAAGATCGGGTAGGGGTTGCACAATACCAGATGGCGAAAGCCGAAAGGCAGTCGCTCCTGTTCCACCGGCAGATTCTCGGGGCATAGGAAGCACTTGCGTTCTTTTAGGGATCGGGCATCTACCTTGGCCCCGGTGGAAACAATACGGGCGGGATTGAATTGCGCACGTATCGAGAACCCTTCCATATCGAAGGATTTTACTTGCACGGCCTCCAGTGCCTTATAGTTCTTCTCGGCCAATGGCCATGTCACGAGTTGCTTGGACAGTAATTCGGTCGCTTGCGATGAGCTGACCCAGTTGTTTGGTTTCATTGTCTTTCCATGTTTAAGCGGGCCTCGAGTTCCCAAGTCCTGATTTTATCCTTATATATATTATGGTTGTTCATTTTTACGACATCCAATGAGGCGTCGGAGTTATCTTCCCAACGGCGGCAAAGGTATAAGACGTCGTAGATCCGCCCGATCGGGTATTCACGGCTGATACGTAGGCCGAGGGCGTAATCTTCTCCGTAACTGGTGTTCGGGAGGTTTAGTTTCCGTAGCAAGGGTGTATAAAAGGCTCGGGGCGCTCCAAGCCCGTTGATGCGGAGGGCGTTATTGCGGCCGTTCTCGGGAGTCCATTCTTTATGGTCGATAATTCCGGGCGGGATGGTTCGCATATCGAAATCGGTCATTCGGTAGGTTCCGACCACCATGGCGCATCGCTGCTCGTAGAAGGCTTCCACGATCTTACGCAGGGTATGCTCGTCACTGTATACATCATCGCTATCCAATTGGATGGCGAACTTGCCGCAAGCCGAATGGTGTATTCCTATATTCCAGCAACCCCCGATGCCGAGGTCGTCACGCTCCGGCTGGATATGGATAATACGAGGGTCCGTGGCGGCGATCGCTTGGATTCGCTCGGAGGTGCCATCCGTGGAATGATTATCGATAATGATTAGGTTGAAAGGGAAGGACGCCTCTTGTCGCAGTACGGAACGGATAGCGTCCTCGATCGTCCGTACACGGTTACGTACAGGGATAATAACGGAGGCTTCCGTTTGAAATGTCTGCTCGTCAAAACGGACTGGCTTGAAATGAGGGGGCAAGTAGCCGCCTATCATCTTTAGGTGATCTGTACAGGCGGCTTCCATCTCGATCTGTACAAAGCGGTTCTTGGGATCTACATAGTCGAACATCTTCTCTCCGGATTTCCGTAAATCATTCTCTACTTCTGTATATAGATATTCGTTGATATGCGTCAGCGGAGCGTTTTGGGAGACTTTTAAGCGCAAGTCGTAGAGTCCGGCGAATGTATATTCCGTATCCATGGAGGCTATGGCGTTTTGTAGCGTGGAAGAACGATAGAGTAGGAGGGAGCCAAAATTGAAATCATCCCTAAGACTTCCTTTCTGGTAATCGATCACCGGATGGGGGTTGAGTTTGCCCTCCTTCTGCTCGTAATAATCGGAGTAAACCATACCGGATCTCGTATCGTCGACGATGGCGACAAAACGCTCTAGGGCATACATGCCTAATTGAAGCTCTTCAGTCTTCGTATAAATTAACGTATAATGGGCACTGGCATAGCCGGCTATTTCCCGGAGGGTCTTCGTGCTCCATATATTCTTCGTGCGGATTAAGTTGCAGGGATAAATAGCCTTGGCGTGGGGATCGTCCGTGATTAGATAGATCTGACTCACTAAGGACGACTCGGCCAATTGCGCTACCGTTTGTCGTGTAGCCTCTATTTTTCCATAAGGGATAAAGCAATTGATTCGTTTCATTGTATATACTGTATTTTATTTTGTTGTTGAATGGAGAAAAAGCGTAAGATGGACTCCATGAGTCGATTTCGTTCCGACGGTGTTTGAAGCGCCTCAAACGGGAAACTGAGCAAACAAGTCCGATATTTCCCTTCATAAACGATTCCCGCCCCGATATTGTTCTCCGGATATCTCAAGATGGTATGGGCGAGCTTATCCGCCGGAAGTACACCGTCTACCGACTCGATCGAGTAGCAAATAGGGTTCGGACGTGTCCGGAACGTGTATCTGCCGTTTATATATCCGTAAGGGGATGCGCAACTGTTTACGATTCCCTCCTTGCTGGCATTACGGCTAGCCAACTTCCCTTTTAGTACCTCCTCGACGAACGTACGGTCTTGTGCGTTGCCCCAGCTGTCGGAGAAAAGATTCGTCCCGCTTACAAGCAAGTTGCCGCCTTGGGCAAGGTAGCTGCGAAGCGTATCCTGTAAAACGGGAGTGATAACCGGTTGGCGCTGTTTTCCTAAAATCAAGTCAATAATCGGATACGTATCCGGCTTTACGACTCCCTCGGCCAAAGATTTATGGCTACATGAAACAAAGGAATAACCGGTTTCGGCCATGGCCTGCCCATGTATGAAAGGATAATCGAAGGTATTGCCCGCTATGACTTGGCCTGCGTAATTGTTGTAACTATCCCCATGCCCGTTATTATCATTGCTGTTCCATGTGGCGGTACGGCGGAATTCGAATTGATCCCCGATAAATGCGATATCATTCAGATAAGGCACTCCCCGGTCGACGGCATAAAGAAAGCCGGCTAAACTATCCGCCGCACTCTCGAAACTGGCTGGACCGCTGATCCTGTCGAATCCATTGACGATTAATACCGTCTTATCCTTTTCACCTTTAGGAGACCGGTAAACACTTACGATCTCGGAAGGGAAACTGATGCCTCCCTTATTTACGGCAGCTACCTTATAACTATGGATAATACCCGCCTCAATTGGAAGAATGATTTCTTCTCCTTTTACGAGCGTCCCGTTATCGAATCCACCGCTGTCTTTTCGACTATAAAGGATATAGGCGGTTGGTGAGGCACTCTCCTCAAGAGTATCCTGTACGGCTTTCCAGCCGATTCTCACTTTATTCGTTTCTACGAGCTCCGTATACAGACGATCGGGTGGGAGCGGTTGTACGATAGGCTCCTGTTTATTCTGGAAACAGATATAACGGAGCATCCCTTTATAGATCGCCCTACAGATAAGGAAACGGAAGCGTGGGTCTAACCCGTAACGCATATCGGCGAAGTTTTGATGGGATAGTAATTCTAATAGCATCGTTGGGACATCGGGAATACGTGCCTCTATATAAGATTGATTCCACATGCCACGGCGGCTCCATTGAGGATTGTAAACCTTGCGGACATCGGACAGGATCTGTGTTTGGATCATGTCGGTTAGGTCTCTGGCGATCTCCCGGCTTTTCCGGTTGGTGTAGATTCCGTCGTTGCTTTTAGACATATAGATGCCGAGTGTCCCTATAATTGAGTCATCCGGGGTGGTTCCTGCGTCGGAATGGAATGCGAAGGCCATGTCGATAGGGATATGGGCTTGTTCTTTTAAATAATTAACCCATCGGGGACGTGCGTAAATGTCGTCTTGATAATCATTGTGGAAAGCGCTTTTCGAATAGATACTATCTGGCATTCCCGCCCATTGTAGCCAATATCGGGCCGCCTCGGTAAACCGTGGATACCCACTTGTCTCTGCTTCTATCGGATAGGGACTTTCTAGCGGGCTACGTGCGATGTTCCCCATGCCGCCACCGATCTTGATCGCATCTGCCGTGATAATCTTTCCCGATTTATTGCTTTGATTCGTTAATACGATTCTCTCATGGGCTTGTTCATGTGCCGTGAATTTGAAGTTTCCCAGATAGATCCAAGTCCCACCCCCCATTGTTTGATTGACGGCGATTGTGGTTTCCCCTCCGGCATGATGGATGGTATACAGTGCCTGCTCTGTGCTGTTCGGAAAAGATTGATAGGAGGCATAGACCGCGTAATTCCCCGATTCCGGAATTTCGGGAATCCACTCGATGAGACTTTCTTTTCCTTTCCTCTGTGTGACCGTCTGCCGATAGGTACCTTGCGTAAAAGGGTTCTCCCCATTCGTATAAGTAGCTTGAATATGCCCAAATCCGGCTTTCTCCCCATCCGACCAAGCTTTCTCTCCATCCAATTCCTTATACTCGGATCCCGGAGTAGAGCGATCATTGTCGATAATGATTTCGTGTATTTGAGTGTCCCTTTCCCGGGGGATAAGAATAGTCGCTCCTGCGTTTTCAAGCATCGGGGTCAGATAAGGAAGAACAAAACTCTGCGTAAATAAGTCCTCCACGGTGCCGAACATGCGAGCCCGTTGCCATTCCCAGCGATGGGCGGTCTGGGCGTAATATAAACCATGGCTTTGCCAAAGGGCGATATGACGGTTTTGTAATCCGTTTTTTATCTCATGAGGGCTGGATAGGCTACGGGTTAGCGGGTATTTGCTCTCTTTAATGGAGTATAGCCTCTTTTTGTTGGGACGTCCTTTTCTGTCGTATTCGGGAATCAGGCTCTCAATGTCTGTACCTCGGGTCAAGATGACGATCTTGGAGGCATTGGGGAATAGGGGAGCTATACTTGCGTAAAGCTCAGAAACGTTATATTCCCGAAAAGGGATGTCCTCCAAAGCTTCATTGGTGAAAAGCGTGACTTTCTTCTTCTGGATGAGGATGGAGTCAATCTTAATGGTGCGTGAAGACACATATTGCCTTGCGAAAGAGTTTAGCTTTTGATCCAATTGCTTTTTTAAGCTTTCACTATCCTGCCCTTCTGCCGGAAAGCTCCAGAGAAAAATGGATAGTAAGAATATGATGATCCTAACAGGATAGGAGAGTTTTTCTCGCATATTTTTATAAATATTATTGGCTGTCTTATTTCTACAAATTTACGGAAAATCTCCGTAATAACCTTATAAAAAGCCCAGATTGGCGCAATTAAAATTGAATATGAAGAAGGTAGGGGCAAATTGTGGATATTGGGAGAAGTCAAATCTATGTGAACGGCAGCAAGGAGAAGAACGGATTTGTCCCTATCATGGGACGGGTAGCGATTAACGGGACGATGGTGCGGTTCAGTTCAGTTGCGAGCGAACTATTCGTGTTCATGGTCAAGACGCCTATCTGGGGAATGATTATCCCTTCTTGAAGTGTTGGGTTTGCGATAGTATCTCAATGGGAAACGGTGGTAAAGTCAATGGGATAGAGGTGTTATCTCAATGACTTTACGGCCGTGTCCCATAGGCTTTTTTTGTATCCCGGATAAGTTGGTAGGGGATGGTTCAGGGCGCAAAGGGCGCATCTTTGCGAGGTTTGTAAAACTTTTATATTATAAAAAAATTAGCGTCTTACTTATTATATAGATGGAGTAATATATTTTTTTTGTAAAATGTTTTTGCGAACACGTAAAGATGCGCCCTAATGCGCCCTGTGATTTTTTTGGAAGATTTTCTTGATGTCTTAAAGTATAGATAGACAGTTGTTTATGTAATACTGTTCTCTTAGCCCTTTTTTAGTCTTTGGGGCGATATAATCGGCCTAAACTCACATTTACGTGGCCCAAAAGCACGTGTACAGAGCGATTTTCTCGTGATTCCATGAGCAGAAAGCCGTTTTTCCCGTGTGATTTCCTCTCGTCGCCAGGACCCTGTTTATCGTTTTTATACGTGTAAAAGTACTCGTGAGAGCCCTGTTTTCGGTACACGCGGTGACTCGTAAGTTAAAAAAGAGCATCACGTATTATTTAATGTACGCGATCCCCCTCGTGAAAAAAAACTTGCAAAATAATGCCCGATAAATTTGGATCGTATGTTTTATAGCA
>NZ_QTLI01000040.1:1114-20287 GCF_003434625.1 Parabacteroides sp. AM17-47 | reverse complement strand
ATGAAAATCACGGACGAGTTTCTGGTGAAGGGGTATTACCGTAACTATGACGGCATGCACCTTCTGAAACACGCCCTGCACAACACCTGTCCCGACATGATGAAGTCCATCGGCAGGGACGAGCATGGCAACGACATCAAGGTGCGCGACAGCGAGGGAATACAGCTCGCCAACGCCAAGATTGACGAGATACGAAACGGCTTCTCCGAATGGCTCGAAGAGCAGTCGCCACAGTTCAAGGAGCGGCTGACGACGATGTATAACCGCAAGTTCAACTGTTTCGTGCGCCCGAAGTATGACGGCTCGCATCAGACTTTTCCCGACCTCAATCTGAAAGGGCTGGCAAGCCGGGGCATCAGGAGCGTCTATCCCTCGCAGATGGATTGCGTCTGGATGCTGAAACAGAACGGCGGCGGAATTTGTGACCACGAGGTTGGAACCGGCAAGACGCTGATAATGTGCATCGCCGCGCATGAAATGAAGCGTCTGAACTTGGCGCACAAGCCGATGATTATCGGGCTGAAAGCCAATGTTGCGGAGATTGCCGCCACCTATCAAGCGGCATATCCCAACGCGAGGATTCTGTACGCTTCGGAGAAAGACTTTTCGACCGCCAACCGCGTGCGTTTCTTCAACAACATCAAGAACAACGACTACGATTGTGTCATTATGTCGCACGACCAGTTCGGCAAGATACCGCAGTCGCCGGAGTTGCAGCAGCGCATCCTGCAAGCGGAGCTTGACACGGTGGAGGAAAACCTCGAAGTGCTGCGCCAGCAGGGAAAGAACGTATCGCGGGCGATGCTGAAAGGTCTGGAGAAGCGCAAGCATAACCTTGAAGCGAAATTGGAGAAGGTGGAACACGCCATAAAGTCACGCACGGACGACGTGGTGGACTTCAAGCAGATGGGCATCGACCACATTTTCATTGATGAATCGCACCAGTTCAAGAATCTGACTTTCAACACGCGCCACGACCGTGTGGCGGGATTGGGGAACAGCGAGGGAAGCCAGAAGGCACTGAACATGCTCTTTGCTATCCGCACCATACAGGAGCGCACGGGCAAGGACTTGGGGGCGACCTTCCTCTCCGGCACGACTATCAGCAACTCGCTGACTGAGCTGTACCTGCTGTTCAAGTACCTGCGCCCGAAGGAGCTGGAACGGCAGGACATTCGATGTTTTGATGCGTGGTCGGCGATATTTGCCAAGAAGACAACGGATTTTGAGTTCAACGTGACGAACAACGTGGTGCAGAAGGAGCGTTTCCGCTACTTCATCAAAGTGCCGGAGCTTGCCGCCTTCTATAATGAAATCACGGACTACCGCACGGCGGAGGATGTGGGCGTGGACCGTCCCAACAAAAACGAGATACTGCACCACATACCGCCCACGCCGGAGCAGGAGGACTTCATACAGAAGCTGATGCAATTCGCCAAGACGGGCGACGCCACCCTGTTGGGCAGACTGCCGCTTTCGGAAACGGAGGAAAAGGCGAAGATGCTTATCGCCACGGACTATGCCCGGAAAAGATTCAATAAATTTATATCTTTCAGATAATCAATAGAATAAGAATGAATAAAGGATAAATGGGTTACGATTTGGAAACGAGCAAGTTTCTTACCCTTTCTTTATTCTGCATTACTTCAAAGAGCACTTAAATTGATAATGCAAAGATAATATTTTCTGATGAAAACAGTGTATTTTTAGAGAAATAAACTGTAGATACACCTTAAAATATTCACATCTAATTCTATTGGCACTTATTTATTCAAGTTTTAGTGTTGTTATTATGCTATCAAAAAGGCTCATAATTAATCATTTTGATGTGTAAAATGAGAAAAGAGTTCTGTCGGTGATGGTACAAAAGGTAAAGATGCAAAAAGAGAATGCGTCAAAACTAAAATAGGGGCTGCCCGGTAATACTAATTGTAACTGTTAAATATAAAAGAGCCATATCAAACGCTGCATTCAAGTGCTGATATGACTCTTTCCTCTTTTCATTGTCTTTAAGAGAGGTTTAGTTTTAGATTGTAAGACTGTGACAGTAATATCTTAGTTTTGACACATCTGCGATATTATGAAAAGTATTCATTAAATCAGGCACTCTTTTATAATCTCATCACTTATTCCTTTTTCCTTAAGACGTTTGGCGATTTCTCTCTTATAATTGACCTGTTCGTGAAAATGGAAAATCATTTTCATCATTGACAATCTTACCTACCTGTGTTGCGCCATGGAGAAAGGCGATGCCGCAGGACGGCTGATGATTCAGCTGAACAATCTCAAAAAGAGATATGCGCTCTCTATCCTTGTCCTGGCACATACGCCCAAACGCTCTTTGGATTGTCCCATCACATCCAACGACCTTGCCGGAAGCAAACGGCTCTACAATTTCTTTGACAGCGTGTTCACCATTGGAAAAAGTGCCCAAGACGGAGGGCTTCGCTATGTGAAGCAGCTTAAAGTGCGCTATGGCACGTTCTCTCATGATGCGGATAATGTAATCGTTTACGAGATTGACAAGGTGGATGCTTTCTTGCAGTTCGTGTTCAGGGGCTATTCCACGGAAAAGGAACACTTGAAAAAATTGGGCGACAATGAATCAAGCCAAAGGGATTGCCAAATTCTGCAACTCTCCCAATCGGGCAAGTCCGTCAGGGAGATAGCCTCACAGGTGAATTGTGGCAAGTCCACCGTAAACCGTATCATCCAGCGCAGCAAAGAGAGTAAAAACGCAGGTGTCCCAAGTGTCCCACTGTCCCAACCCTTAGAGTGTGGGACAATGGGACAGGATGGGACAGCCGACAATCAACCATCAAAAACGGACTAAGCTATGGGCAATTATTCATTACAGAAGTATAAAGGAACGGCAACACGGCATACCTGCCCCAAATGCGGAGACAGGCATTCTTTCGTCTATTACGTGGACGAAAATAATGTGCCGTTGCATCCATCGGTCGGCAGATGTAACCACGAAAGCGGTTGTGGGTATCACTACACTCCGAAAGAGTATTTTCAAGAGCATCCTGAACACAGAACTACCAATGATTTCTCTTTTGACAGGCAAAGAGCAGAGCAGAAGAAAGTGAAGCAGCAAAGTAAGCCGACAGCCATCGGCTATATTCCCCCTCACTATGTGGAGAAGTCGCAAAGCGAGCGTAGCAATTTCTTCCGTTTCCTCTTCACACTCCTTACTTCCTACTATGGCGACAAGGCGAAAGAGGTGTTGAAGCGGTTGTTGGAGGAATACCGTTTGGGGGCTACCCGTGACGGCTCTGTTATCTTTTGGCAGATAGACAGGACGGGCAAGGTACGCACGGGAAAGGTGATGCAGTACAATCCCGAAGACGGACACCGTATCAAGGGAGGACAGACATCGGCAGTGAACTGGATACACAGCATATTGAAAAAGCAGCGTGTGTTGGCAGAGGATTGGCAACTATCCCAATGCCTTTTCGGGGAACACTTGTTGAAAACGCATCCCGACAAGGTGGTGGTCTTGGTGGAATCCGAGAAGAGTGCCGTTATCGGTTCTGCTATCTTCCCCGATTATGTATGGCTGGCTACGGGTGGTAAGAGTCAGATGAGAGAAGAGAAACTCCGTGTACTGTCAGGGCGAACCGTGCTTCTCTTTCCCGATGCCGATGCTTATGCCGAGTGGAAACAGCGAGCCGAGAGCATGTACTTTTGTAAGGTGGTGGTTTCGGACATCATCGAAAGGAATGCCACCCCGAAACAAAAAGAAGCCCATATCGACATAGCCGATTGGATTATCTTTCAGATACGGGAGGGCAAGGTGATGAGTACAGCCAACCACTTGGTCGAGGCTGAGAGAATCCTCCAGCGGATGATAGAGAAGAATCCCGTCCTGCAAAAACTGATAGACGATTTAGACCTTGTGCTGGTCGGTGCATCTCCAATCGGCAACGATGATGAAAAACCTCCCTGACGGAGGAGAGCGGAAGCCGTAGGCTGGAGTTTGCAGACAATGGCTTGCCATTGATATAGCCCACTATAACTACACGCTCCGCTTACGTAGTTGTGGGCTCTCCCGAGGGGATTAGGGTTTTACCCTAATGACCCACTCAGGGCGTTTCTCCCCTGAGAACCCAGAGCAAAGAGTGACCCTCTCTTTGCAATCTCCGCTTATGGGTTGCACCCCTAAGAACCCCATGCGTTTACGGACAGCGGAAAAGCAAACAATAAAGTACAAACCCAAAAAACAAGTATCTATGGCAACAAAATCAAGCATACATATCAAGCCCTGCAATATCGCATCGAGTGAGGCTCACAACAGGAGGACTGCCGAATACATGCGCCACATCGGAGAGTCCAGAACCTATGTGGTTCCAGAACTCTCCACCGATAATGAGCAGTGGATAAATCCCGACTTCGGCAGTCCGGATTTGCGGATGCATTATGACAATATCAGACAGATGGTAAAGGAAAAGACCGGACGTGCCATGCAGGAAAAGGAGCGTGAACGCAAAGGCAAGAACGGTAAAATAGTCAAGATTGCGGGATGCTCCCCCATACGTGAAGGAGTGCTGCTTGTCAGGTCGGACACCACACTGGCAGACGTGCGTAAATTCGGTGAGGAGTGTCAAAGACGCTGGGGAATCACACCGCTGCAAATCTTCCTGCACAAGGATGAAGGGCATTGGCTGAACGGTCAGCCGGAAGCGGAAGACAGGGAAAGCTTCAAAGTCGGGGACAGATGGTTCAAGCCGAACTATCATGCCCATATCGTTTTCGACTGGATGAACCACGAAACAGGAAAGAGCCGAAAGCTCAATGACGATGACATGATGCAGATGCAGACCCTTGCATCCGACATCCTGCTGATGGAACGCGGGCAGTCAAAGGCTGTCACTGGTAAGGAGCATCTGGAACGGAACGACT
Organism: Parabacteroides sp. AM17-47; assembly: GCF_003434625.1. NCBI lineage: Bacteria > Pseudomonadati > Bacteroidota > Bacteroidia > Bacteroidales > Tannerellaceae > Parabacteroides > Parabacteroides sp. AM17-47. Next base: position 15,382 of record NZ_QTLI01000040.1, on the reverse strand, counting down.
TTATCATTGAGAAGCAGAAAGCTGAACTGCAACGCATGGATGCAGCCAAACGGCACAAAGAAGAACAGATAAATCTTGCCGAGCAGGAACTGAAACAGGTGAAATCAGAAATACGCACTGACAAGTTAAAGAAGACAGCCACCACGGCAGCGACAGCCATAACTAGTGGAGTTGCTTCTCTTTTCGGGAGTGGAAAACTGAAAGAACTGGAACGTGCCAACGAAAAACTGCAAGACGAGGTTTCAAAACGGAACACCAATATTGAAAAATTGCAGAGCCAAGTACAGCAGATGCAGAAACAGCATGATACGCAAATCCACAATCTCAGAGAAATGCACAGGCAGGAACTTGACATGAAAGAAAAAGAACTGTCACGGCTCGCCAGAATCATAGACAAGGCTTTCAGGTGGTTTCCGATGTTCAGGGAAATGCTGCGCATGGAAAAGTTTTGTGCCATGCTGGGATTCTCTAAAGAAATGACTGAAAGTCTTATAGTCAAAAAAGAAGCCCTGAAATGTAGCGGTAAAATCTATTCCGAGCAACACAGGCGGAACTTTGATATAAAGGATGATATTTTAAGGGTGGAAAATGACCCTGACGATGAAAGCAGGCTGAACCTGACAATAAACAGGAAGCCGATTGCCGACTGGTTCAGGGAGCAATGGCACAGGCTTAGATATGGAGCAAGAGTGCCGCAACAGGAAGAAAGAAAAAGTAGAGGATTCAAATTATAATAGAAGCAATTTGATTAGTAATCTAAAAGCACTCCGATAACGATTAGAGTGCTTTTAGATTGTTTATCATTAATTATCAAAGCAAGTGCAGTTTAAGATTTTACTGAAGTTTGCATTAATAAAGAATATACTACAGCTGATATATGCGCAACATATTGTGACGCTTGTGATTCATTTCCCTTGAAATCCTTAACAAATACCGCTAAGGTATAACTGATATTATTAGGCAGACATATATAGGCAACATCATTGTGAGCTGCAAGAACACCATTTTCATTAACATCACCTGAACCTGTCTTATGCGCTATAACAACCCCTTCTTTATCAAGAAGTGGAGCTGCTATCCTATCTACACCTGTTTTGCATTCTTTTAACATATTCTTAATGAAACTTTGTTTCTCATCATCGATAAGACCTTCAGTAAACAAACGATTCATCAACATTGCAGCACCAAGAGGAGATGTATAGTTAGAGTAAGCCTTGTTATGGTCAGCCGACATTTCCTCTTCCGTATAAGCTATCTGAAAACTTGAACGAGGAATGAGTGTGGCTATAAAACTATCTGTTTGAGCGACATTAACCATATCCTTAAACATAAGGTTGCTTGCATTGTTGTCACTCTGAGTAAGAGTATAACGCAGCAAATCTCTCACTGTCAATGATATGACTGGCCCTGAATAATCTTTCAGCATAGGACTCCAAGTCTTTGGGTCAAGTTTATCCCTATTTATATTTACTAAGGTATCAAGTGAAATTCCTTTATTGTCAAAGTCATTACAAAGAGCTAATGCCTGATGAACCTTAAACACACTCATCATAGGATAAACACTCTTATTATTGACCTTAACCGTATCTCTGTTATTAACAATAACCGCCACACCAATTTCGCCAGGACAAGCTGAGACAATTTGAGAAATGCTATCAGTCAAAACATTTGTTAAAGGAGGATTTGCGCTATCTTTTGTCGCTGATTTATGGAACAATGAAAATACCAAGATGAAAATGCAAACTAAAGCTATACTCAAAACTACGATTTGTTTTTTTCTGTTTTTTTCCATGTTTATATTATTTATATTTGTTTGACGAGAATATCTTTATTTGCCGACAAATTTACATAAAAATCTCGATTTATAAGCCAGTGTAGATAAAAAACTGAAAAGAAATCTCCCCACACAGTTCCTTCGAGATTGAAAAATGTCAAGACCACTACCTTCTTTCGCCTATTATCGTGCTCTTACGTCACATTTTTGTATCTTTGGGGTGATAAATTCATGTCTAACCCAAAATATTGAGGCTTATGAGAACGGTATGTGGCCTTGACGTGCACAAAGATAGTGTTTATCTTTGTATTTTGAGTAGCACAGGCGAAATTTACGAGAAGAAATTTGGTGTTTTAACTACAGAACTAATTGAAATGCGTGATTTGATGCTCTCACATCACGTTTTAGAAGTCGGTATGGAAAGCACAAGTGTGTATTGGGTTCCTATTTGGCGAGTTCTTGAGCCACATTTCAAGTTGAAACTCATCAACCCTTATTTCATTAAACAATTGCCTGGTCACAAGAGTGATGTAAAGGATGCACAATGGATTGCAGAGTGCATGCTAAAGGAATTGGTAAACGGTAGTTTTGTTCCTCCAGAACGCATCCAACAGTTGCGTCAGTACGACCGGCGCATTTATGATCTCGATGATGAGATTATCCGCAAACTTGCCAAGTTGGACGCAGCCGTTCAGCGGTGTAACATCCGTCTGAGCAACTATGTATCTAACACGGACAGTGTGAGCTACAAGGCAGTGATAGATAAAATCTGCGAAGGAGTTACTGACCCCAATGTGCTCGTGGAGGAAATCCACGGACGTATTATCAATCACCATGGAAAGGAAACTATAATCGCTTCGCTTACTGGCAGCATTACAGAATGTGACATAGACATCATGCGGCAGCTCAAGGCAGAAATAGACTTAGCAGAGCAACACAAACAGGAGTGTATGGACAAGATGCTGGCCATTTGCGAAAATGAGTATTCGACACAGTTGCACAATTTACAGACAATTCCAGGAGTGAAGATGAGGGCCGCCACATCATTGATTGCAGAAATCGGTACCGACATGAGTCACTTTGAAACAGCCAACCATCTCGCTTCCTGGAGTGGACTGAAGCCACGCAATGATCAGTCGAACAAAACTATTAAATCACGCCGCATCACTTATGGGAACCGATACCTTCGACGAACCATCATACAATGCTCATGGGGTGCAAGTCGCACCAAGAATTGTTTTTTTAGCCGATTCTCCTACCACCAGACACAAGTCAGAAAGAAAAACAGAATGAAAGTTCAAGTAGCAATAGCAAGGAAAATGCTTATTTGTGCATGGCACATCTTGAAGGACGGTGTATCCTATAAGGATTTCAACAACATAATCGAAGCATCCGTAACAAATGGATGACGCAATATACCAGTCATGGGAAGGCTACTACCTTTGTGATGGCATATGACCTCGTCATGATAAATTAACCAACGATATGACTGGCGATGGAACCCAGTGTGAGCGTTAAGCTCGAAGAGGAAAGTATCATTTTTCATGCAGGTCAGCAAATGACTTGCATAGTCTCGGTATGTACTATAATAAGCATAGCCTTTGGTTTAAGTTACTTCTGTGACGATTTCTTTTCGGTTTTATAGAGGAAGGGCAACGACAACGCATCCTTATTGCAAGGGTAGTCTATAAGAATCCAATGTTCGTCTTCTTGGATGAAGCGACCAATGCCCTCGATGCCAACAATGAACGAGCCATTACAGAAAACCTCTCGGATTTCTACAAGGGAAAAACAGTTGTAGTAGTGGCACACCGCCTTTCCACTGTTCGCGATGCCGACCAAATTGTAGTTTTGGATGAAGGTAAAATTGTAGAGGTAGGTACACACGAGGAACTGACAGCCAAACGTGGTAAATATTTTGCCTTAGTAAAGAATCAATTAGAACTTGGCAACTAATATGAAAGAAGAAAAGAAACCAGAACGGAACTTTGAACTGCGTAGCGAAAAAGTTCGTAGTATCGTGGGACAGATACCCTCCTCGCTTATCCGTTATGGCATTACCGCCATCGGAATGGTGTTGCTCTGCCTTTTTGCTGTAGCCTATTACCTGCCCTATAAACAAGTATATTCGGGTACGGCTACCATACACAAAACGACAACTACACCAGTGGACAGCACGAATATAACCATCTTGCTTAAGTTTGAGAACAAACGCCCAGACAAAGTGAAGGGACAAATGATTTGTCTGCAATCTCCATATAGAACGTTTGTAGGACAGATACAAGACCTTTCTTCTGTCCGTGACACATTGGAGCGCCAGGAAGCACTATGCCGTTTCAAGTCAGCCGACATAAAAACTGTAGAAAACCAAACGGTGGATTTCCAGATAACTCGAACATCGGGCAATCTGCTGCAAAAAATGCTTGGGGACATCTAATTCCATCACACATTCCTTATCTCTCTCGATAGTTAATGGTTAAACTCACCGTCTGTTCTTGTAAGGCGGTGAGTTCTTTTGTCAGATGGATAAGCTCCTGCAACAGGGTTTGTGTTGTTGTTCCCCTCCCGGTGATGTGGAGAAAGCGCACCACCTGATTGTAGTTTATGCCAATTTTATGTACTTGAGCTGTGAGTTCGGAGAGCTTGCGGTAATACTCCACGGCAGACTTATCCACCGTTATCACCTTGAAATGCTCTCCTAATAACCTTGCACGCACAAACTCGGACTTGGACATTGCGCCTGACTTGTGATAGAGGTCTATCACTCGTATTTGGTCTTTCGGATCTGGTAAACGGACGTGCCAATCGTCCCACTTATCGGGCATATTACCATACTTTTTCGCTACTCTTTTCCTTGATTTATCGCTTGCCATATTCTCTTATTTTTGTTCTTCTAATCACGACTTTGGAGTGATTTAATCCCCCTTCGGGGCAAGGGTCTTTGTGGTACAAATGGCAGTTTGTGTCACAAAGACACACCTTGCTGATGTAGAAAATGGAATTATAAGCCCATACCGTGTTACTGCATTCACTGAATACAGTAACTCGGCGTAGGCTTGCATTCGAGGAATGCAGTACTTCAGAGTTTCCGCCATCTTTCCACATCATCTTTGTATTGGTCGAGATGTTCTCGAAGCACCTGCTCCACATATCCTGAAACGCTTGCTCCCTGCTCACCGATTTTCCTCACCACGAAGTCCAACTTTCGTTGAGTTTCCTCTGATACATACACAGCTTTGCGGTGGCTGTTGCGAAAGGGCTGGAGATATCTCCCCTGAAACTCGGATAATTGCTTCCTGTCCTTTGTTTTTCCCATTCGTTGATGATTCTCTTCGGTAGAAGTAGCCCTTTCCGTTGGTGACAACTCTGTTTCTTGATAGGACGGTTGAGAATAGTCCTTGTGACTCTCCTTGTCATTTTGTTCCTCAACTTTAACAGGCTCAAATCTTTTCTTTTCCTCTTCATAATCTATGGGCTGATCAAAATCGGGCAACTCTTCGGGCTTGCGGAGCTTAACGCCATAATTGCCCATATCTCGAAGGGCTTGTTCCAGACGTTGTTTCCTTTGTTCATCTATTCTTGCCATAATTTCTTGGGTATTGCGTTATAATGCCTTTCAAGCATTGTTTGTATGTCGCTTTGTTTGTAAAGTATCTTCCCTCCGATTTTGTAGAAAGGAAGTGTTCCTGCATTTCTGTACTCTTGGAGCGTGCGTGTGCTGAGCCGTAATTGGCTGCAAACCTCCTCGCCAGTGAGGTAAACCTCTCCGCCCAGCATCGGACGGGCGGTAGCGCAATACCGCTCCAATTTCTTCAATATTCCTTCCATCAGTTGTGAAAACAACTGCATCTGAGGGTCTTCCTGCGTAATGATTTCATTCTCTGACATAATTCATTCATTGTTTGCGTTCAGTAACTCCGTGATGTCGCTCTCCTTGTAATAGCACTTGTGTCCAATCATTGAGAAAGGGATTTTTCCCGTATCTCTGTATGATTGCAGGGTACGCTTGCTGATGCCCAAACGCTTGCACACGGCTTCGTTGTCGAGCCATTCGTCCGTTTCGGGCGGATTGCCGATGAGCTTCTCTACACGATGGATAAAGTCTGCAAATTCGGAGTGGTGTCGCTCCCACGCTTTGCGGTCGATGATAATGAGTTTCATTGCCTTGATTTTGTTTTGATTACTTTATTGTTACTCGGCAAACAAGCTGTTATGCAGTCCATTGCCGTACTTGTCGAGTGCAAAAGTAAACCCTCGGAAGCACCGCTGCAAGAAATGAGGATAAGCAGGGAAATAGAGAGAAAACAAGAGAAAAGACCAAAGGATATCCATCAGTGTTATTGCGGTAATGAGAAGAGGTGCCGGTTCGTTTCATATCAACGAAAATGAAAGCAGGTAACTCGCGAGAGTTCGACAATTCGACATATCGATTGTCCGATAGTTCGATAAATAGATAGTTCGAACGATAGACCGTTTGGATGAACGTAAGAATTATCTATCTCTCTGTGGTTAGATAGATAAATCGTCCGTACGATTGACAGGTAGAATGCTTATTTCATCGCTTGCGTCCAAAGAGCCTGAGTATGCCGTATTCGTTCGGGCATTTCTCTTTGGCGGTCAGCCTACTTTCGCAAGGTTGGAGCGAAAAATACAACCGTACAAAAAAAATAAGCTTGAATGAAAACGGCCTTGACAGATAGAAGAGAAAAGCCCTGCGGTGGAGATTTTTCGCTCCATCAGCAGGACTTGACCTTGCAAGAAAGTGAAGGCAACTGCCATATCTTTGCCCGACCGATTACGGCTTCAGGGGCTTTGCATAAGGCTGTTTATAAAGTGTAAACAAACGTTTTATCTGTCCGTCTGACCTACTGTCGGCAGATTATTGCTCTCGCTGAGCAGCACTATCGTGCCTGTGAGTTCGGTATAAAGACGGTCGTATTGCTCGTCAGAAGCAAATGTGTCCGTCAAACCGAATTGGTCGAATGTGGCTTGAATAGCCTTGTTCGACAACAGTATAGGTGCGAGTCTTTCGGGAAGTGGCATTGGCAGTTCCTTTTCAAACTCATCCTCCAATACAGATACAAGCGTGTCATACTTGGAAAAGTACAAGCCCTGATACAAGACTTCGCTTGCCATGCTCTCCGCTTCGGGATGTGTGAAACCCTGCGCCAGGGCATCACAGTAAGTTGTGAGAGCCATATCTGCCCGTGCATTGATAAACTCCGTATCTTGCAATCTTTCGGGGTGATGCTCACTTATGTAACTTCTTAATTTCAATCGAAAGTAAGAAAGTTCCTGTTTGTTGTTCTCTTTCATAATAGTTTGGTTTTCAATCGTGAATAATAAATGTTTGGCAATTACTTCCTTTTTATCCTTGTTGCTGCACTGCACTCTGCCTTGCGATTGACTCACAATAGCCTTCAAAGGCTGAATGCTCTCTATCGGTGAGTGCAGTCATATCCTCTTGTATCTTGTGGTCGGTTATCTTTCCGTAGATTTGTGTCGTACCTATATTGCTGTGTCCGAGCATTTTGCTGAGCGTTTCCATCGAAATACCATTGGAAAGGCAAATCGTGGTTGAGAATGTGTGGCGAGCCATGTGAAAGGTCAAGCCCTTATCTATCCAGCATATCTGCCCGATGTTCACACACGCAAAGGATGCTTTCCTTATTGTAAGATTGGGGAATATTAAATCGTCCGCTTTCTTATCCTTGATATAGAGCGAAAGGATTTGCTTGGCAATGGGCAGGAGTGGGATAATCGCTTCCACATTGGTTTTCTGCCTTTTGATGCGGATTTCCTCTGTGCCGTCTGCATTATGGATGATGTGTTTTGGTTTGAGCCGTTGCATGTCCACACGAGCCAGTCCTGTGAAGGCGCAGAAAAGGAATAGTTGCCTTGCTCTCTCGAACTGCTTGTCAATAATGGGCGTTTGTAATACCCGTTGCAGTTCCTCGGTTGTGAGATACCTGCGTGTTCGGTGTGGTAGTTCCGCCTTGTAGTCCGCAAAAGGGTCGATGCGGATATACTTCTTCTGCTGACCGATGCCGATGAGTTTTCTAAGGAAGATGACCGCTACCTGAATAGTGGCAAGAGAAAGGTTGCGCTCTGATTTAAGGTAGAAGTCCATCCCTTCGATAAAACCATAGTCAAGCGATGAGTAGCGAATATCCTCTAGCCCCAAGCGTTCACGCAAATAAGCCTCAATGAGTTGTGTGGCATAGATGTAGTTGGCAAAGGTCGGCTTGGCTACCGTTATTCCTACGCAAGGACGCTTTTCCTCTATGAAAAGTCGTGCTTCCTCCATAAGAAAACCTTTGGGCTTGTCTTCTTCCATGAGTTCACGCTTCAACAACTCAGCGGTAATATAGCCACGTTGCCAGACTAATTCTTGATACTTCGCTTTGGCTTGGTCCTCTTTGCTTTGTAAATAGCGGTTGATTTCCTTTGTTTCTTCATCTGTTCCCTTGCATCGTCCCTTACGACTGTCCCAAAGTTCGGGAGCGATTTCCTTTCCCGTGCTGTACTGTACTTGTTCTCCGTCTATGGTGATGCGTCCCATAATCGGGCATTTGCCGTTCTTCTTCTCTTTGGAACGGTTGATATAAAAGAGCGTCTTAAATGTACTTCGTGCCATGATGTCAAAATCTTAAGGTGAATGTATCTTGTATGCGTTGTTGCACTTCCTGCATGTCCCGATGGATTCTCTCGGAGGAAACAGCTGCATATACCTGTGTTGTTCTCAAATTTGTGTGTCCGAGCATACGGCTCACCGTTTCGATAGGTACACCTGCCGAGAGTGTGATAAGCGAAGCAAAGGTGTGGCGAGCCATGTGGAAGGTTAGTGGGCTTTCCATGCCGATGTTTCTCTGTATGTAGTGCATGCCATTGAGAATAATGTCAGTAGTAGGGACATCAAATACAAAGCCTGCACGCTTTCCCCTGTACCGCTCTATTATCGCCCAAGCAGGAGGAAGTACTTGTACACGATATGGTGTCTTGGTTTTTATTCGCCTGCCCTTGATGCAGAGTTCGCCTTCTTCCAAGACAATGTTTTCCTCTCTCAGATTGCGGACATCGGAGATGGCAAGCCCTGAAAAGCAAGAAAAGACGAACAAATCACGGACAATACGATAGTTCTCCCATTTAATCTCCAAGTCGATGATGCGCTCAAGTTCTTCCTGCGTAATACTTCGAGGTTCACCCTTTGGTCGCTCGTAACTGTAGCCCAAGAACGGATAAAAGTCCAGCACACCTTTCTTCACCGCCATGCGGACGATGGTCTGCAAGGTGGATAAGGCACTCGATATGCTGCTGCGTTTCAGTCTGCGGTCGATGGTAAGATAATACTCAAAACCCTCGATAAAGGCTTTGTCCAACTGTGAAAGGGGAATGTCTCTTACCTTGTGCTTCTTTTGTACATACTCACGGAGCAGGGAGAACTGGTAGGTACGGAGTTTGAATGTCTTTAAAGCTCTATCAATGCCTATACGCTCCTTTGTCTGTGTGAGATACTCCCCGAAACTCTCCAAGAGCAAGGCTTGGTGGTAGATTTGTCCTTGATAGGCATCCCTCACGTCTGTGGCGGTGAAAGTTTCTTTCCTTTCACTGAGTTCGTGAAAGCGTGTGTGGATGAGTGCGGTGCATTCACCGAGTTTCTGATTGACGGACACCGCCATTGCACTCTTGCCGATAAGCCTTTGCTTGCGGCTGTTCCAAAGAGCGAGCGGAGTTTTGCACTTGGTGGAGAAGCCTGAATGGGTTCTGCCTACTGAGATGCGCCCGATGACAGGCACAAGTCCTTTCTTGTCGGTTCGTTTCGCCTGAACGAAGAACGATACTTTCAGTTTGTTTTCCTTCATTTTTCTGTCGTTTTTTCTAAATTTCCTTTGCTTGCAAAGGTACAGATAAACAAGTATTCCCCAGCGATGCAGAAAAATGAAAGATGATGAATAAAAACCTATGACACAGTTGTTTACATTCAATTTGTAACCCCTTTTTGCTTTTTCCCTGATGGGTTACGATTTGGTAACGGAACTCCTGCCGTTTGATGCTCGTTTTCGCTTACCATCAAAATAGCAGAGGAATGCTAAATAGTACTATTTCAAATAGTTACATTCCCTATAACTCCTCCTGTTTCCCTTAATTCTTAATGACTGATTATGCCCGGAAGATGGCACTCGACATGCGCATGATAGACCCGCATTACGAAGACCACCCCGACAACAAGGCGAGCCACTGTGCCAAAATAATCGCGGAGTATTATCAAAAATACGACGCGCAGAAAGGCACGCAGTTCGTTTTCTCTGACTTGGGGACTTACCAGCCGGGCGATGGGTGGAACGTCTATTCGGAAATCAAGCGCAAACTGACGGAGGACTACGGCATACCGCCAAGCGAGGTGCGCTTCATTCAGGAGTGCAAGACCGACAAGGCTCGGAAGGCGGTGATAGATGCCATGAACGCCGGGACGGTGCGTGTGCTGTTCGGCTCCACCTCCATGCTCGGAACGGGTGTGAACGCACAGAAACGGTGTGTGGCAATTCATCATCTTGATACGCCGTGGGTGCGACATGAAGTCGCATAGATAATTGTTAGAATGATACTTTCAAGTATCAGCTTTAACCCGTTGTTCCGTCAACGGTAGCCTACCACCGATGCACCTTAATGTTGTATTAAGCGGTTGGGACAAAGTACACTTTCGTAAGACAAGACAGAACCGTGAGGGGAAGTCAAGTATGGTTAGTATCATACCATAGAGTGGCAAGGCTGGATAGTATGGTTAGCGTAAGCGAACTGTTAGTTAAACTTCGTAATGTCGTAAATGAGTGTAAGATACTGGTACACTCTGCCCAAAATGGGATGCGGTCGGTTAATCCTCTCCATGGTAGGATTACACGGATATAAGCACCGCCGGAGGATGAGACAGAACCTAACCTATCCGTTAGTTATCTATGTGAAACATGGTAAGCCTGTATATCTCCTGTCATGTAAACGCGGCAGGTAAGCTGACAGCAATGGAAGCTGAATGGTGTGCAGGTATAAGATAACAGAAAAAGCGAATGTCGCTCTGTAATGGAGTGAATAGGGTTTGAGCCACCTACCACGTGATGGAAGGGACAACATCAACCTACCACGAAAGTGGGCAGACTTCTGTGACAGTATTCGGGAGGCAATTAACTCGAATATCGTCAAATGGTGATTCTTTACAATTAACTTTTAGAACTTTTCAAAGGAGGAAAGCAAATGAACGAAAACAAAACATCGTGTGCGCCTGCTGACAATCAGCTAACGTCTTGGGACAGTATTGACTGGGTCAAGGCAGAACTGTCTGTTAGAAAGCTACAAGCACGTATTGTAAAGGCTCAGAAGGAAAGCAAACACAATAAGGTAAAAGCCTTACAGTGGACGCTGACCCACTCTTTTTACGCAAAAGCCTTAGCTGTAAAGAGGGTTACTTCTAACGGAGGTGGAAATACCCCCGGGGTTGACATGGAAACATGGGAGAAACCCGAAGCAAAAACGCAAGCAATAATTCAACTCAAACGCAGAGGCTATCAGCCAAAGCCACTGAGAAGAGTACACATCAAAAAGAGTAATGGTAAACTGCGCCCGTTGGGAATACCAACGTTGAAAGACAGGGCTATGCAGGCACTTTATCTTATGGCATTAGAACCAGTGGCTGAAACCACTGCCGATATTCGTTCATATGGCTTCCGCAAAGAGCGCCGTTGCATGGATGCGGTACAGCAATGTCATAACATTCTCCGAAAAGGCTATTCCCCAGAATGGATTTTGGAGGGTGACATAAAAGGATGCTTCGACCATATCAGCCACAAATGGCTACTTGCCAATATCCCTATGGATAAGGCGATGCTCCATAAATGGCTCAAATGTGGCTATGTCTTCAACAAACAGATGTTCCCGACCGAGGAGGGGACACCGCAAGGCGGCATAATCTCTCCGACGCTTGCCAATATGACGTTGGACGGTTTGCAGAAAGTTCTTGCAGATAAGTACAAGAGAAGAACCATAAAAGGAAAACATTATTCCCCAATGGTGAACCTTGTACGATATGCGGATGATTTTATCATCACCTGTGAGAACCGTGAGACGCTTGAAAACGAAATCAAACCATTAGTGGCTGACTTTATGGCTGAAAGAGGATTATCACTTTCAGAGGAAAAGACGGTAATAACCAATGTACGTGACGGTTTCGATTTTCTTGGGTTCAATATCCGCAAATACGGCAAGGAAATATTGACCAAGCCAACCATGAAAGCAGAGAAACGCTTTATGGAGAATATTCGTAAGGTAATCAAAGGCAACAAAGGTTGTAAGCAGGAATCATTAATCAGAATGTTGAACGCTAAAATCCGAGGTTGGGGAGCCTATTATCAACATGGTGCGACACGTGATTCATTTCACAGAATTGACCATCAGATATTCCTCGCCCTATGGCAATGGGCTAAACGTCGCCACTCCAAGAAAGGGAAACGGTGGATTAAAGACCGCTATTGGCATAACATCCGAGGAAACAACTGGACTTTTGCGGCTAAATTTAAAAAATCAAACGGCAAAGAAGATCAACTCACATTGTTGACGCTTACTTCGTCATTCCATTTCCTGCAATATACACAAATAAAAGGGGATATGAATCCGTTTGATGCAAATTGCCGCTTGTACTTCCACAAAAGAGTGAAGTCAAAAATGCTTGTAACGCTGAAAGGACGTAAATCCCTGCTTTACCTATGGGAAAAGCAAGGAAGAAGATGTCCGATATGTGGTGAACCTATTAATACGCATAAGGCATGGAATGTGATGCCAACCGTTCAAAGTGGGCGGAAGTGTAATTTGTTAGTTCATGATGAATGTTTCAAACTATCCCGTAAATCTAATGACAACAAGAAGTAGTATGAGCCGGTCTCTATACATGAACAGAGACTTAGAAAAGCTTGAGCCGTATGAGGGGAAACTCTCATGTACGGTTCTGAGGGGGGAAGAGAGCAGTAATGCTCTTGACCTACCCGATCGACCGTCCGACCTGCAACAGCGTGACGGACGGGGAGTTAGAGCAGGCAACGAGATAGCCAAGCATTTCGCCGGGAACAACGTGGACGTAATAATCTACGCGGTGGAAAAATCACTGGACAGTTACAAGTTCAACCTCCTGCACTGCAAGCAGACTTTCATCAGCCAGCTTAAAAGCGGTGCTATGGAAGCGCGTACCATCGACGAGGGGGCAATGGACGAGAAATCGGGCATGAACTTCTCGGAATATATGGCGTTGCTATCCGGCAACACCGACCTGCTGGACAAGGCGAAACTGGAAAAACGTATCGCCTCGCTCGAAGGGGAACGCAAGTCGTTCAACAAGGGCAAGCGTGATTCGGAGTTCAAGCTGGAATCGAAGACCCGCGAGCTGGGCAACAACACAGCTTTCATAGATGCCATGACGGAGGACTGGAACCGCTTCCTCTCTGTGGTGCAGACCGACAAGGAGGGCAATCACCTTAATATAATAAAGGTGGACGGAGTGGATTCCGCCGATGAGAAAGTCATCGGAAAGCGTTTGCAGGAGATAGCCAAGAATGCCACGACCGGAGGGTTGTACACGCAGGTTGGAGAGTTTTACGGTTTCCCGATAAAGGTGGTCAGCGAAAGGATACTCAAAGAGGGATTGGAGTTTACCGACAACCGCTTCGTGGTCGAGGGGAACTACAAGTACACCTACAACAACGGGCATCTGGCGCTGGCTGACCCGTTGGCCGCCGCCCGCAACTTCCTCAACGCGATTGAGAGAATCCCCTCCATCATCGACCAGTATAAAGCGAAGAATGAGGTCTTGGAACGTGAGATACCGCAGTTGCAGGAGATAGCAGGCAAGGTGTGGAAGAAGGAGGAAGAACTGAAACAGTTGAAGTCCGAACTTGCCGCCCTTGACCGCAAGATACAGCTGGAACTTGCGCCGCCTACACCCGAAATCACCGAAAAGGAGCATGAAGGGCAACAGGTCAAACCGGAAGCGAAAGGTGTGCGAAACGGTATCAGGCAATATCCCGAAGATACATCACCGCAAATACGCAATCCATCGGAAAGTATTATCGCCAATCACACCATAACTGGGCATCCGGGGCTGTATGCCAAGGAGGAAACCCGGTCCAAAGGATTGAAAATATAACCTTAGGAATTTTATCTGAAGTATTAATAAGGGCTATCCCAAAAGGTCTAAAAGTAAATTTTATCCTTTCTGCAAGTATCTGTAGGATGGCAACTGCATTTTTTTTCTTTTTGGGCAGCCCTTATTAAAATTTATTCTTATTTTAGGTTATATACATTCATGTCCATTTATGTAAAAAATCCTGCTGACCTTGTTTATGTCTTGTCAGTCACCATTTGCAAAACCATATTTGACCCTCAAAGAGGCTGAATTTGATAAGCAACTTGCTACATACTCATAATAAGGAGCTAAATAGAACACGAATGGGAAATAC
>NZ_QTLI01000040.1:0-1104 GCF_003434625.1 Parabacteroides sp. AM17-47 | reverse complement strand
TGCTACATACTCATAATAAGGAGCTAAATAGAACACGAATGGGAAATACACAAATGCTAAACTAAAGAAGATATTGGCCAAAATAAACGCTATACCGAGAGAGAAACTTGATTTTTCAACTTCCTAAAACGGTGTTGTTCAAACATTTCTACTTATTTGTACTTGCCAGTTGAACCTACGCTTCCCTAATAAAATGTCTATGGTAAAAAAAGTTAAAAAATCCTCCCACTTTTGTTAGATATATTTTTTTTGTGTAATTTTGCAATCGTTATGCGGCAGTAATAATATACATATTAATACGAGTTAGTAATCCTGTAGTTCTCACATGCTACGAGGAGGTATTAAAAGGTGCGTTTCGACAATGCATCTATTGTAGTATATTATTGCTTAATCCAAATGAATATTATAAATTTAGGAATTCTTGCTCACATTGATGCAGGAAAAACTTCCGTAACCGAGAATCTGCTGTTTGCCAGTGGAGCAACGGAAAAGTGCGGCCGTGTGGATAATGGTGACACCATAACAGACTCTATGGATATAGAGAAACGTAGAGGAATTACTGTTCGGGCTTCTACGACATCTATTATCTGGAATGGAGTGAAATGCAATATCATTGACACTCCGGGACACATGGATTTTATTGCGGAAGTGGAGCGGACATTCAAAATGCTTGATGGAGCAGTCCTCATCTTATCCGCAAAGGAAGGCATACAAGCGCAAACAAAGTTGCTGTTCAATACTTTACAAAAACTGCAAATCCCGACAATTATATTTATCAATAAAATTGACCGTGACGGTGTGAATTTAGAGCGTTTGTATCTGGATATAAAAACAAATCTGTCTCAAGATGTCCTGTTTATGCAAACTGTTGTCGATGGATTGGTTTATCCGATTTGCTCCCAAACATATATAAAGGAAGAATACAAAGAATTTGTATGCAACCATGACGACAATATATTAGAACGATATTTGGCGGATAGCGAAATTTCACCGGCTGATTATTGGAATACGATAATCGATCTTGTGGCAAAAGCCAAAGTCTATCCGGTGCTACATGGATCAGCAATGTTCAATATCGGTATCAATGAGTTGTTGGACGCCATC
>NZ_QTLI01000004.1:0-246950 GCF_003434625.1 Parabacteroides sp. AM17-47 | reverse complement strand
TGTTATTGAATGTGTCTACCTATATCAGCATAAGACAAAACTCTTATCAGCTCTTATCCCTTCGTCCATCGGTAGCCACTCTGCCAAGCATCAAAGACTGGTTCATCCTCTACTCCGTACGCCCGAAAGACCTGACGGATATACTGTTGGTCTTCGGGCGAGAAGGTTCTTTCCTTGCGCTTAAACTGATAAAACTTATTCTTACCGTATGTCATCAACAGACGTTGCTTGATGCGTTTCGCCTCCAGATAAGGTATCTGGTCTAATAGGTGATCCATGCCGACAGCGTATTGCACGGGAGTATCCGCCATGAAAGCCGCACACTTTCCGGTAGGACTGGTACGTGCGGGATTCACGATGCTCACCGCCCAAAGCGTATCGGGAATAAAACGGATGATTTGATGCCGCAAGCAGCGGTTGGCGTTCTTACAATTTCCATTAAAACAATGTACAAAGCCTGTCGGCACCATAGCGTAATCGAGTTTTTCTATCATATCTTTTAGATTTTCAGTATTCTCCAAATATAACACTTTTTTCCTTCACACGAAAAGAAAATTGCATGAAAATCAATAATAAATGGTAGATATTGAATAATAATTGTAGATGTTTGGACATCTACAACCAACAGATAATACTCTCATTTACAAAAAGTATATAATAGAGTGGTAGATATTGTAGATATTTTTATAAATTCAATGTTACAGGAAACTCATAATACGTAAAAGACCGAGCCAATACAACTTCTTCATCTTTTCACTATCACATAGCAGGATATTTTATATCTTTATTGCCTGTTTATAATCATGATTGGATACATATGGACATAGATTTCGAATCATACATCCGTGATAGTGAGCCCGACAAAAAAGAAAAGGCTTCAGCTTGGAAAACAGCCATTGGTTTACAAGCTGTAGATGGCTTGCAAACATCCGATTATTTAAAAGATACAGCTATAAAGCATTTGCGTAGCATCGGTTTTGACGTGAACAATGATCTGTTTGCCGACAACTCTTGGTACTTTCGCAATGCGCTGGTTCGTGCGAATTATAGAAATGTGCGAAAAGACGTTGAACCGGATATGAGTTTCTTGATCGCATTTTTCAGAAACTTAATGATGGGAGAAAATCATGACCCCACAACAGCCAACCGAACAAGTCGACCGAACAAGTACCGAACAAGCTAACCGAACAGTTCAGCGCACCGCTTTTAGCTATCGTAAAGGCTATCGGGACAGAACAATGTTCATTGAAAGTAAAAAGTGATTACAAACAATTTGCATAGATAAACGAAGAATGAAAACATCCATCAATTACCTTCCCGAACAGAAACGGGATGACCTCAGAAGAATTGTAGAGTGCGTACTGGAAGTACTTCCCGATTGTGAGATGATCATTCTCTACGGAAGTTATGCCCGGAATACATACGTTGACTACGACCAACGCATCGAATACGGTATCCGCACCTGTTTTATGAGCGATTATGATATTTTGGTAGTTACCAGTACCCGTTTCCAAAGATATATTATCAATCACATCTTGAGCAAGGCCACCGATAATTACTACAAAGGGAAGAACAGATACGCATCCACCACCGTACAATTTATAGACGAAAGCATCGACGACTTGAATAAAGCCATCGATAAAAACCGATATTTCTATACCGATATCAAGCGAGAGGGTATCATGCTTTACAACAGCGGCCGTTATAAGTTGGCCCGCCGCCGTAAACTGAACTATCGGGAGATAAAAGAGTTGGCGGAGGAGTATTACAACGACAGGTTTGAACGTGCGAATGATTTTTTACGAAATGCAATGTATGACAAAAACGACGAGAGATATAAAATATGTTCTTTTCATTTGCATCAAGCTTGTGAGAATTATTACAACAGCATAATCTTGACTTTTACATTGTATAGCCCCAAAGAGCATAGCCTAATAACGTTATCCGGCAGAGCCAAAACGCATTCCCTAGAATCATCCGAAGCCTTTCCCCGGGATACGGAAGAGGAGAAACGACTTTTCGACTTGCTGCAGGACGCATACGTTCAAGCTCGTTATAATTTACACTTCCGCGTCACTAAAGAAGATATCGAGGCGCTTATACCCAAAGTAGAACGGCTCCGGGATATCACGCGACAATGTTGCGAGGAGAGAATCAAGGTGTATGCGGCAAAACAAAGACAGGTTTGATGAGATTCCCCTCAATCGCCACCTTTATAACCCCATCCAACCTGTTTTCGAAGATACGGTAAGCCTCCTCGATCTCGTTCAATGGAAACTTATGGGTAATAAGAGGCGTCGTGTCTATCTTACCTTCTTCTATTAGGTTAAGAATCTCGGCGCAATCGCAGCCATCCACCCCACCAGTCTTGAAAGTCAAGTTCTTGCCATACATGTCTGGCAAAGGAAGAAGCTGAGGTTTATCATAGAGGGCTACGATGGTGACAATGGCGTTCGGACGGGCACAATCCCATGCCAAGCGGAAGGTATCCTCACTCCCCGCAACCTCCAATACGACATCCGCACCGCCATGATCGCTGTTACGAAGAACAAATTCCTTACAGTTTTCGGGATCTGCCACCAAGACTTCCGGATAACGCTGGCGAACGAACCGGGCCCTTTCCGGAGACTTCTCGCAAACAATAATACGTCGTGGCTTCTTCAACAACACGCACAACAAAGTACAGATCCCCGTAGGACCAGCGCCAATAATGAGAACCGTATCCTCCTCTGAGACCTCCGAGATGCGGGCAGCCCAAAAACCTGTCGCTAACACATCACCGACCAGCAAAGCCTGCTCATCGCTAACCGTATCTGGGATACGATTCAAGCCTCGATCCGCATAAGGAACCCGGACATACTCCGCCTGCCCCCCATCGATACGACAGCCCAACGCCCAACCGCCATTGGGATCGGTACAATTATTGACATATCCACGCCGGCAGAAGAAACACTCTCCGCAAAAGGTCTCGACATTCACGGTCACCCTGTCACCCGGCTTGACTGCAGTAACATCGGCACCCACCTTTTCCACCACACCAACCATCTCATGCCCAACGGTTATTCCGGATACCGCACGTGGTACGCTACCGTGTTTAATATGAAGATCGCTAGAACAAATGCTACCCAAAGTCACTCGTACGATAGCGTCCCGTGAATCCTTTATTTCCGGTATCGGTTTCTCTCGCAATTCAAATTTCCCTTGTTCAATATAAGTGTACGCAAGCATGATACTTCCTTCTTTTTGTTAATCGCCTTACAAAGATAAGGATCGTATCGCCAAAAATATCAGATATATCAGTAATTTGGGTACAAACTGTTTCATTTTTCTCTCCTATCTTTATCGCCATAAATACATAGCATTCTCGTAATGAATATAAAAACAACAAAAATTCAAGAAGTATGAAACGAATCGTATTATTCATGGTCATGATCTCAATGGTATGTATCGCCTCTTATGCGCAAAAGGCTGCCGAAGGGACAAAAGTTTTAGTGGCTTACTTCTCGGCAACGGGAAATACTGAAAAAGCGGCCCAACAAGTCGCGTCTATTGTCAGTGGTGATCTTCACAAGATCCAACCTGAGAAAAGCTATACCTCCGCCGATCTGAACTGGCGGGATAAATCCTCACGCAGCAGCGTAGAGATGGACGATCCTACATCACGACCGGCCATTATCGATGATTTGAAGAACCTAGCGGAGTATGACACCGTTTACCTAGGATTTCCCATCTGGTGGAATCAAGCCCCAAGACTCATCAACACCTTTTTGGAGAAATACGATCTCTCGGGCAAAACCGTTATCCCATTCGCCACATCAGGCAGCAGCAATATCTCGAACGCAGAGAGTGAATTGCGGAAAGCCTATCCGGATGTGAACTGGCAAAAAGGGAAGTTGATGAACGGAGCGACAGAAGAAGATATCAAGAATTGGACTAAAAAATAAATGATTATGAGAAAGAATTTTGGAGCGAAGCCTTTGAGCTATCCGCAACCCGTATTTATTATCGCCACGTATGGAGAAGATGGAACTCCCGACGCGATGAACGCCGCTTGGGGCGGTATCAGTGAGATGAATGAGATCAGCATGTGTCTTAGCGCCGGTCACAAGACAGTTAAGAATATCCTGAAGCGTAGAGCTTTCACGGTAAGCATGGCAGATGCCGATCATGTCGTAGCTTGTGATTATGTAGGTATCGTGTCAGGCAATAAAGTTACCGACAAGTTTGCCAAAGCAGGATTTCACGCTACAAAATCAGACTTCGTAGATGCTCCGTTGATCGACGAATTGGCCGTGGCTATCGAATGTAAATTGAAAGATTACGATCCAGATACTTGCATACTCCGTGGCGAGATCGTAAATGTCAGTGTTGACGAGCGTGTACTTGATGAGAACGGCAAGGTGAATGTAGCTAAAGCCGCTCCCATCATCTTTGATCCATTCAACAACGACTATTTGAGAGTGGGCGAAAAGGTAGGAAATGCCTTTTCCGATGGGAAGCAACTGAAAACATAAAAGAAAAGCCTATCTAAAGTTGTTATATATGTAAACTTAATTTATATTTGCACTATGGAAAAAGAAAGAGAAATATTATACTATGAAGATTATTTCATAGATTTCTTTATGTCATTAGATGATGGTGCAAAGAAAAAAGTTTCTTATGTGCTCGATATGCTTAAAACGCAAGAACGCCTTAACAAGAACTTCGTTAAGCTAATCCGTGACGGTTTGTACGAGTTAAGGGCAAGCCATAACAGAAACATCTATCGGGCCTTCTTTATCTTTGATGATGGAAATATAGTCATGCTATTCAATGGGTTTCAGAAAAAGGCTCAGAAAACCCCTAATAGCGAAATAGAAAAGGCTTTAAAACTCAAAAATGAATATTATGCAAGCAAATCCTAAGATCGGGAGTATGGACGCTGTATTAGATAAATTATACGGCAAGGTTGGCTCACCAGAAAGAGAGGAGTTTCGCAAAGAAGCATACTCTTATTGTGTGGGGCAAATTATTAGTGACGCACGGAAGCAAGAGAAAATGACACAATCCGAGTTGGCCGAAAAAGTAGGAACTAATAAGACCTATATATCAAGAATTGAAAAAGGAATCATAGAACCGGGAGTTGGTTTATTTTTCCGTATTATTGATGCGCTTGGCCTTAAAATTGAAATCGTAAAGCCTATCATGTGAGCAAAAGGAACTCTCTCAGATCGCCTCTGTTAAGATTGTTTTCCAATATGAGTAATAAAAGGGGCAAAGGCGTAATCACTACGGCTTTACCCCTTTATACATCAGCTCATGAAATCAATTTAGAGATATCATACCCACGTTCCGTTATCTTCCCCAGTAAATCTTCCCGAACCGCCTCCGGTAAGTTCCTCTCACGGCTCAAGATCCAGAGGTATTTATCCGTGCTGCTTCCTATCACCGCATATTGATAATCCGCATCAAGTTCTAAGATATAATAATCCGCATAGAACCATAAGAAGAAAGCCACTTTCAATTTTCCGGGATTATTTTTAGGGTCCGGTTGTTTCGCACGACCGGTGGCTTTCTTGTGAACGCCGCCTTTATATCCTTCGTTCTCCACACGGATCTTTCCGTCCGGAAGCAACGTATACGTGGCCGTCACATCCGTCATGCCTCTCTCAAAATGATTCTCATAACGGGCGATTTCATACCATCGCCCCATATACCGTTTAATATCCAGTTCCGGTACGGTATGATGATCTGTTATATTCATAAGTTTCTCTATTGTTGGATAAATGTATGTAAACCCAGATTCCTGTAATTTAGAGGGATGGACGGTTTGCCCTTTTGTCACGAACGACGCTCCCTCGCCAAACTTCAGCCGAAAAAAGAACTCAGGCAAAGGGATGATCCTACGGATCTTATCCGCTCTCGCTAACGTATGAGCCAACTGCTTTTGGGTGATAAGGTCTGGAGAAACCAAATTTACCACACCCCTCATCTGCCTATTCCGTATGATATACCCAAAAGAGCGGCATAGATCAAACAGGCTGATCCATGGAAAACGCTGTTGCCCGTTACCGATCACGACACTTACCCGTGAGAAGCGTTGCAAACGAAGCATCTCTTTCAAGGCCCCTCCATCCTCAGACAATACGACACCAAAACGGGTAATGACAAGCCTCACATCCGATGAGCATGCGGACGCTTCCTCCTCCCACGCCCCACACAACCGGGCCAAAAAATCCATTCCCCGGCAATCATGATACTCGTCATATTCCCCGAAAGCCGGATAATAACCTACGGCGGAGGCCGAAATAAACAACTCAAGTTTCACGCTTCTCGTGTTTATGGCATGCACCAACTGTCTGGTCACGCAAATACGGCTATCATACAACTCTTGTTTGTAAGCCTCCGTCCAACGTTTATTAATGGAAGCACCCGCCAAATTAATGACGACTTCACAGGATTCCACGCATCGGCATAATTCATCAAAACAATCTTCCTTAAACAAATCCCGCCCTAAAGGGATAACATCATATCCTTTTCCCTCTAAAAAAGATGAAAGATGCTGACCGATATATCCGCTTGCCCCGCTGATCGCTATTCTCATAATCAATACTTTTCTATTAAAACAAATCCACAAGCAATTTAGATGGCAATTTCCGGTTCTATTTTAGTATCCCAAACAGAATATCGACTAAAAGAAATCGGTTCGACAGAAAACAACTATATTTGTCCTCATTTAATAGTGACTGAATCATGGCAGACAATTATCTGGAAAATAAGTACGCAGAATACCAAGCCCGGAAGACTTCCGGCACTAGAACGGGGCATACAACGAAGACACTTCATAAAACAAGAAGAGTCTTCATCACCGGTGGAGCCGAGGGGATCGGGAAAGCGATTGTAAGGGCTTTCAGAGGAGCCGGACATCGTGTGGCCTTCTGCGACAAGAACGAGACCTTAGGAAAAGAGACTGCCCTACAAACCGGGACACAATTCCATCTCGTGGACGTTAGTGATAAAACCGCACTAGAAGATTGCCTGCGAAAGATCATCGAGGAGTGGGGAGATATTGATATCATTATCAACAACGCAGGTGTCAGTCAGTTCTCTCCCATCACGGAAACAAGCGTAGAGGATTTCGACAAGATACTATCCATAAACTTACGCCCGGCGTTTATCACCTCCCGCCAATTAGCGCTCCATCGGCAATCTCTCGATATCCCCAATCCATACGGCAGGATTATCAACATCTGCTCTACCCGTTACTTGATGAGTGAACCCGGTAGCGAGGGATATGCCGCCTCTAAAGGAGGTATCTATTCTTTGACACATGCGTTGGCCTTATCGCTCTCGGAATGGCATATCACGGTAAACTCTATCGCTCCCGGTTGGATACAGAATAACAATTACGACCAGCTTCGCCCGGAGGATCATGCTCAACATCCGTCCGGAAGGGTGGGAAAGCCGGAGGATATCGCCCGTATGTGCTTATTTCTTTGTCAAGAGGAAAACGATTTCATTAATGGCGAGAATATTACGATTGACGGTGGGATGACCAAGAAAATGATCTATCTCGACTAAATAAACATCCGTATATGACACAAACATCGAATATAGAAACCAACCGTCTTGTGCTCCGTCCTTTCAGCGAAAGCGATGCTCCTGATGTTTTTGAGAGCTGTAAGAATCCAAACCTAGGCAATAACGCAGGATGGAAACCTCTCGAAACGATCGAAGAGACTATTGATGTACTAAATACCATATTTATCGGAAAAGAAGGGGTTTGGGCTATCGTATCAAAAGAGACTCAACAAGTCATTGGCTCCATTGGCATCATTCCTGATCCCAAAAGAGAAAACCCACATGCTCGCATGCTGGGTTATTGGCTAAAAGAAGAGTGTTGGGGACAAGGCTTCACGACAGAAGCAGTGCAATCCGTATTGAATTACGGATTTACTCAAATGGATTTACATTTGATCACGGCAAATTGTTATCCTCACAATCAACGCTCACAACGTGTATTAGAGAAGAATGGATTCGTATACGAAGGACGGCTTCATCAAGCAGAGCTAATGCATACTGGACAAATAGAGGATCATTTGTGCTATTATCTTGACCATCATTCCTTTTCAAACAAAAACAATAGTTTATGATAGTAGTAACAAAAGATTTATATACGCTCAGGAGTTGGGAAGGTCAAGATACGGAATCCTTAACCTTGCACCTTAATAACAAGAAGATCTGGGATAACTGTCGGGATGGATTGCCTCATCCTTATACAAAAGAAAATGCCCGCTGCTTCATCAGCCAAGCACGAGAAAAAACTGAAATATCGGATTTCTGCATTGTGGTTCATGGTGAGGCAATCGGCAATATAGGTTTTGTGAGAGGAACGGATGTGGAACGTTTCAATGCGGAAGTCGGTTATTGGATCAGTGAGAGATATTGGAACCAAGGGATTACCTCTGAAGCGTTAGCCGATGCGATCCAGTATTATTTTGAGCATACGGAGGTTATTCGTATATTCGCCACGGTGTATGAATATAATCTGGCATCCATGCGGGTATTAGAGAAAGTGGGATTCAAGAAGACTGGCATCTTCCGAAAAGCTTGTTACAAAAACGGACGATTCATCGATGCGCATCATTTTGAGATCGTAGCGGATGAGAAATTAGTTGGGAACAAAGACTTATAATCCATTTATGCAAATAAGACAATTACAGGTAAACGAATACGATAAGGCATTAACCTTGTCTTTGGACGTGTTCATCCAATGTGGCAAGAATGACTTCGACGAAGAGGGATTGAAAACCTTCAAGAGTTTCATTTACAATAAGGATCTGGTAAATGAGCTAACCATTTACGGAGCATTCGAGGGTGAGTCATTAATAGGTCTAATCGCGACAAAAAATGAAGGAAAGCATATCTCCTTATTCTTCATCACGCCTATGTATCATGGAAAAGGTATCGGCAAACGATTATTCGAGGCCGCTATCCAAGATAAGCCAGTCTCGGAAATGACAGTCAACTCCTCTTCCTATGCAATCCCAATCTACCGGAAATTCGGGTTCGAACCAATCTGCGAAGAACAAACTACACATGGGATGAAGTACACCCCGATGAAGCGAACGATAACCCGTCCCTCCTTCGAGGACTTCAATGAGCTTCTTCTGCTTTGGGAAGCGTCCGTACGTAGTACCCATCATTTCCTAAAAGAAGAGGATATCTTATTTTATAAAGAACTTGTTCCCGGATATTTCCCATTGGTAGAACTTTATATCATCCGAAATGAGCGAGGAAAGATCGCCGCCTTCATGGGCTTAAGCGATGAGCTTATCGAGATGCTTTTCGTACATCCGGAAGAGCAAGGCAAAGGATTAGGTAAACGACTTATCCAATTCGCCTTGCAAGAGACACCCATCCGAAAAGTCGACGTAAATGAGCAAAACACAACCGCACTTCATTTCTATCAGCATCTGGGATTCCAAGTGATAGGAAGAGACGAGACAGATTCCTCCAACAAGCCATTCCCGATACTTCATCTTCAAGCTACACTTCCTTAAAAATTTAAGGTAATCGTGTAGCCTATCATGACTATATGCGTAGCCTAACGAAGGCATTCTTATCAAAAAACAGGACTAGTTACACATAAAAAAAGCCCACCGATAAAGGACGATGGGCTAGAACCTAAATGTTTTCACAACGGAATAATCCTTATTGTGATTTGCTTCAAATTAGTATAGCAAAGAAATAAAGAATATATTTATAAAGCAAGTATTTCTTGATAATTTATTTTATCTTTGAAAAAATCGTTAACACAATACTAGTCATGAAAAAAATAGTAGGATTAGATTTAGGTACAAATAGTATAGGATGGGCATTAATCAATGCTTATATAAATAAAGAACACTTATATGGTATAGAAGCTTGTGGCAGTCGTATTATACCTATGGACGCAGCCATTTTAGGAAATTTCGATAAGGGAAATTCTATCTCACAAACTGCGGATCGAACAAGCTATCGTGGTATACGTAGATTGCGTGAACGCCATCTATTAAGACGTGAGCGCCTGCATAGAATTCTCGATTTACTCGGCTTTTTACCAAAGCATTATTCCGATTCTCTCAATCGCTATGGCAAATTCTTAAATGACATAGAATGTAAATTACCTTGGGTAAAAGACGAAACAGGTTCTTACAAATTTATCTTTCAGGAGTCTTTTAAAGAGATGTTGGCCAATTTTACCGAACATCATCCCATACTTATCGCAAACAACAAAAAAGTACCCTACGATTGGACGATCTATTACCTTAGAAAGAAAGCATTAACACAAAAAATATCAAAAGAGGAACTCGCTTGGATTCTTTTGAACTTTAATCAGAAACGAGGATACTATCAACTTCGAGGTGAAGAGGAGGAAACTCCAAATAAACTAGTAGAATATTATTCATTGAAAGTAGAAAAAGTCGAAGACTCGGGAGAGAGAAAAGGCAAGGACACCTGGTATAACGTACATTTGGAGAATGGGATGATTTACCGGCGCACAAGTAATATACCATTGGATTGGGAAGGTAAAACTAAAGAATTTATAGTCACCACTGATCTAGAGGCTGATGGTAGTCCTAAGAAAGATAAGGAAGGAAATATAAAGCGTTCTTTCCGTGCGCCAAAAGATGATGATTGGACATTAATTAAAAAGAAGACGGAAGCAGATATCGACAAGATCAAGATGACTGTCGGCGCTTATATTTATGATACACTTCTGCAAAAACCAGACCAGAAAATACGTGGGAAGCTAGTACGTACTATCGAACGTAAATACTATAAAAACGAACTCTATCAAATACTAAAGACCCAAAGTGAATTTCATGAGGAATTACGAGATAAACAGTTATATATTGCTTGCCTTAATGAGCTTTATCCCAATAACGAACCACGTAGGAATAGTATTTCCACACGAGATTTCTGTCATTTATTTATAGAAGATATCATTTTCTATCAACGTCCACTGAAGAGCAAGAAATCATTGATCGACAATTGTCCCTATGAGGAAAATAGGTATATTGATAAAGAGAGTGGAGAAATCAAACATGCATCCATTAAATGTATAGCCAAGTCTCATCCTCTCTATCAAGAATTTCGCCTTTGGCAATTTATTGTAAACCTACGTATCTACAGGAAGGAAACGGATGTTGACGTAACACAAGAATTACTCCCTACCGAGGCTGATTATGTCACTTTATTTGAGTGGCTGAATGAAAAGAAAGAAATCGATCAAAAAGCCTTTTTTAAATACCCGCCATTCGGCTTTAAGAAAACAACTTCAAACTATCGTTGGAATTATGTGGAAGATAAACCTTATCCCTGTAATGAAACCCATGCACAAATAATAGCTCGTTTAGGAAAAGCGCATATCCCAAAAGCTTTTCTTTCTAAGGAAAAGGAAGAGACATTATGGCATATATTATATTCCATAGAAGATAAACAAGAAATAGAAAAAGCCTTACACTCTTTTGCCAATAAGAATAACCTAAGCGAAGAGTTTATTGAACAATTCAAGAATTTCCCTCCTTTCAAGAAGGAATATGGCTCTTACTCGGCTAAGGCGATAAAGAAATTGCTTCCATTGATGCGAATGGGTAAATATTGGAGTATCGAAAACATAGATAATGGGACAAGAATACGAATTAATAAAATTATAGATGGAGAGTATGACGAGAACATTCGTGAGAGAGTTAGACAAAAAGCTATTAACCTAACTGATATTACCCATTTTCGAGCTTTGCCTTTATGGTTAGCTTGTTATCTAGTTTACGATCGTCACTCCGAAGTCAAGGATATAGTTAAATGGAAGACTCCCAAGGATATAGATCTCTATTTAAAATCGTTTAAACAACATTCGTTACGCAACCCAATCGTGGAGCAAGTGATAACGGAAACCTTGCGTACCGTACGAGATATTTGGCAACAAGTAGGCCATATCGATGAGATACATATTGAATTAGGACGGGAAATGAAAAATCCGGCGGACAAGCGTGCCCGGATGTCACAACAAATGATAAAGAACGAGAATACCAATTTACGCATAAAAGCACTATTGACTGAATTTTTGAATCCGGAATTTGGAATAGAGAATGTACGTCCATATTCCCCCAGCCAGCAGGATTTATTGCGTATTTATGAAGAAGGCGTACTAAATAGTATATTAGAATTACCGGAAGATATAGGAATTATATTAGGAAAATTCAACCAAACAGATACTCTAAAACGTCCAACACGCTCGGAAATACTACGTTACAAACTATGGTTGGAGCAAAAATATCGTTCACCTTATACAGGCGAAATGATACCATTAAGTAAATTATTCACTCCTGCTTATGAAATAGAACATATTATTCCTCAATCACGTTATTTCGATGATTCACTTAGCAACAAGGTGATCTGTGAATCTGAGATAAATAAATTGAAGGATAGGAGCCTCGGCTATGAGTTTATTAAAAACCATCATGGAGAAAAGGTGGAATTAGCTTTTGACAAGCCTGTTGAGGTACTTTCCGTGGAAGCCTATGAAAAACTTGTGCATGAATCTTATTCACATAACAGAAGTAAAATGAAAAAGTTACTCATGGAAGATATTCCAGATCAATTTATAGAACGGCAACTCAACGACAGCCGCTATATTAGTAAAGTAGTAAAATCTCTGCTTTCTAATATAGTGCGTGAAGAAAACGAGCAAGAGGCTATCTCCAAGAATGTCATTCCTTGTACAGGAGGTATTACCGATCGATTAAAAAAGGATTGGGGCATCAACGATGTTTGGAATAAGATTGTACTTCCTCGTTTCATTCGGTTGAATGAACTGACTGAAAGTACCCGTTTCACTTCTATCAATACCAATAATACAATGATCCCCTCCATGCCCTTAGAGTTACAAAAGGGATTCAATAAAAAACGTATTGATCACCGCCATCATGCGATGGATGCCATTATCATTGCATGCGCAAATCGTAACATCGTGAACTATCTCAATAATGTGTCGGCTAGTAAAAACACAAAGATAACACGGCGAGATTTGCAAACCCTATTATGTCACAAGGACAAGACTGATAATAACGGTAATTACAAATGGGTTATTGACAAGCCTTGGGAAACATTCACTCAAGATACATTGACAGCTTTGCAGAAAATAACGGTTAGCTTTAAGCAAAATTTGCGTGTGATCAACAAGACAACAAACCACTATCAGCATTATGAAAATGGAAAGAAGATAGTCTCCAACCAATCAAAAGGGGATAGTTGGGCTATCCGTAAATCAATGCATAAGGAAACGGTTCACGGAGAAGTAAATTTGCGTATGATAAAAACCGTATCATTTAATGAGGCCTTAAAGAAACCACAGGCAATAGTAGAAATGGACTTGAAGAAGAAAATACTCGCTATGCTCGAGTTAGGCTATGACACTAAAAGAATAAAGAACTATTTCGAGGAAAATAAAGATACTTGGCAAGATATTAATCCATCAAAAATCAAAGTCTATTACTTTACAAAAGAGACGAAAGACCGCTATTTTGCGGTGCGGAAGCCTATAGATACTAGTTTCGACAAAAAGAAGATAAAGGAAAGCATTACAGATACAGGTATCCAACAAATTATGCTTCGACATTTGGAAACTAAAGACAATGATCCCACATTGGCATTCTCTCCAGATGGTATTGATGAAATGAACCGTAATATTCTTATATTGAATAAAGGAAAAAAGCATCAGCCCATTTATAAAGTGCGTGTCTACGAAAAAGCTGAAAAGTTTACTGTAGGACAAAAAGGGAATAAGCGAACTAAATTTGTAGAGGCAGCAAAAGGAACCAACCTGTTCTTTGCTATCTATGAAACAGAAGAGATTGATAAGGATACGAAAAAAGTAATCCGTAAAAGAAGTTATAGCACGATTCCCTTAAATGTAGTGATCGAACGCCAAAAGCAGGGACTTTCCTCGGCTCCTGAAGATGAGAATGGTAATCTACCTAAATATATACTCTCTCCTAATGATCTGGTATATGTACCGACACAGGAGGAGATTAATAAGGGGGAAGTCGTAATGCCGATAGATAGGGATCGAATATACAAAATGGTTGACTCAAGTGGCATTACCGCTAATTTCATCCCAGCTTCAACAGCCAATTTGATTTTTGCTTTACCTAAAGCTACTGCAGAAATCTATTGTAATGGTGAAAATTGCATTCAGAATGAATATGGTATTGGTAGTCCTCAATCTAAAAATCAAAAAGCTATAACAGGTGAAATGGTTAAAGAAATATGTTTTCCCATTAAAGTTGATAGATTAGGAAATATAATTCAAGTAGGTTCATGTATACTAACTAATTAGATTTTATCCTATGATTAAGAAAACATTTTATTTTGGTAATCCTGCTTACCTGTCACTTCGTAACCAGCAATTAGTTATTAAGTTACCGGAGATAGTAAAGAATGATACTGTGCCCGAAAGCTTCAAACGACAATCAGAAATTACTAAACCAATTGAAGATATTGCAGTGATAGTTCTTGACAACAAACAAATTACTATTACCCAGGGTGTATTGGAAGCATTACTAGAGAATAATTGCGCAGTTATTACATGTGATGGACGAAGTATGCCAGTAGGCCTCATGCTTCCGCTTTATGGAAACACGACACAAAATGAGCGCTTTCGAGATCAATTAGACGCTTCCTTACCTTTAAAGAAACAACTTTGGCAACAGACTATTCAAGCGAAAATCAACAATCAAGCATCAGTATTATGCTCTTGTAAAAACGAAGAAATAAAATGTATGCGAATATGGGCCAATGATGTACGTAGTGGAGATCCTGACAATTTGGAAGGACGTGCAGCTGCTTATTATTGGAAGTATCTGTTCGGACACATAGAAGGTTTTACAAGAGATCGGGAAGGTATACCTCCTAATAATTTATTAAATTATGGTTATGCTATCCTTCGTGCTATTGTTGCACGTGGACTAGTCACAAGTGGTATGTTACCCACATTGGGTATTCATCACCATAACCGATATAATGCTTATTGTTTAGCTGATGACATCATGGAACCTTATAGACCTTATGTTGATGAGCTTGTATTTGGTTTAATAAGAACAAAGGGTATATCACCCGAAATATTAACAAAAGAATGGAAAGCATCACTTCTTTCTATTCCTACATTAGAAGTTAAGATTGGAGGTAAACGAAGTCCGTTAATGATCGCTGTCGCTCAAACAACAGCCTCTCTTTACAAATGTTTCAGTGGAGAGCAACGAAGAATCGTGTATCCAGAACGGTAATAATCATGGATCGATTTAGCGAATATCGTATTATGTGGGTGTTGGTATTATTTGACTTACCTACGGAAACAAAAAAAGAAAAGAAAGCTTATAGTGATTTCCGTAAGAATCTGCAGCGTGATGGCTTTACCATGTTTCAGTTCTCTATTTATGTGCGACATTGCGCCAGCCAAGAAAATGCAGAAGTACACATAAAACGAGTAAAATCATTTTTACCAGAACACGGGCAAATAGGAATAATGTGCATTACAGACAAACAATTTGGGAATATTGAGTTGTTCTATGGGAAAAAAGTACAACCTCCTAATACACCCGGCCAACAATTAGAGCTTTTCTAGAAATAATAAATCCCGTCATAAAACGGGATTTATTACATTGGAAACTTTTCTTTTTTATTTTCTAACCATTCTATCATCTAGTTGATATACAGCATATAATACAGATTAAGCTGTTTCCAATGGATCAAAGATACTAATTTGAAAGCAAATCACAACGTATTTTATCCAATACCTTTTTACCATTATGCTGTTTCCAATGGATCAAAGATACTAATTTGAAAGCAAATCACAACGTATTTTATCCAATACCTTTTTACCATTATGCTGTTTCCAATGGATCAAAGATACTAATTTGAAAGCAAATCACAACTCGGTTCTCTCGATTATAACAGTCAACGTGCTGTTTCCAATGGATCAAAGATACTAATTTGAAAGCAAATCACAACAATATTCGTGAGGATGGTCGTGATAAGGAGGCTGTTTCCAATGGATCAAAGATACTAATTTGAAAGCAAATCACAACCTTACGACCTGTGGAAATTGCTTAATGACGCTGTTTCCAATGGATCAAAGATACTAATTTGAAAGCAAATCACAACATGCTATCACTGAAATGATTGAATTTCTTAGCTGTTTCCAATGGATCAAAGATACTAATTTGAAAGCAAATCACAACACACTACGAAAAAGGGACTGGGAGCAATCAGCTGTTTCCAATGGATCAAAGATACTAATTTGAAAGCAAACCACAACGACACGGGTTATGTGAACGGCCAGCGTGTGGCTGTTTCCAATGGATCAAAGATACTAATTTAAAAACAAATCACAACGCAAGCCAACCGTCACCATTCGCCCCAAGACTGTTTCTTGTGGAGCAAAGATACTATTTTAATAAATACTTAACCTTCTTCAACTGATCCTTTACTCGGTAACACCCTCCGTTATTTTTACAATCAATTGTTAAATCATTTAATAAATTCATATATCGCATATCTATCCATTCTTTTATCAATGGGGCACAAAAGTAAGTGAACTAGGGAAACTTTGCTAAAAAGACTATAACTTTACGGCAGAAAAGATAAAGAGACAACAACAAAGATTGAGAATGGACCTAAAAGAGAGACTATCAAGCCGCTGTCATATAGAGGATATCCATGAGATATTATTTTATGTACAAGGGAACCAAGAACGGAAAGCAGAGCTATACGATCTGATATTCGATCCGGATGATGCCGTTAGTTATCAAGCGTTATGGGTCTGTAGCCATTTCTCGACCAAGGAAAACGAATGGCTATATGATAAACAGGATGAGCTGATAAATGAAGTGCTTAGCTGTGAGCACTCCGGTAAACGACGCATTCTCTTGAACCTGCTTGTACGACAGCCCCAGACGAATCCCCCACGGGTAGATTTCCTGAACTTCTGCCTGGACCGGATGCTTTCAGCGAAGGAATTACCCGGTGTGCAAACGCTTTGCATGAAACTGGGATATGAGTTATGCCGCCCCATACCCGAGTTGCTACAGGAATATAAGACACTACTCGATCTGGCGGAACCCGATTTACTACAAATCTCTTTGCGAACCGTACATAAGAACATCTTAAAAAAATACGATAAAACATGAGAAAGATTTTCACACTATTCTTCTGTGCCGCCTCCTTGGCCACAGGACTAGCGCAACAAGAATCCTATTTTACCAATCCCGTGATCCACGGTGACGTAGCCGATCCTTCCATTATCCGGATCGACCAGACTTACTATATCACTGGCACCTCCTCGGAATGGGCCCCCTATTATCCGGTTTTCACCTCTACCGATTTGGTGAACTGGCAGCAAACCGGACATGTATTCGACGAGAAGCCGGAATGGACTAAATCCTCATTCTGGGCTCCGGAATGGTATCAGCATAAAGGGAAGGTATATGTCTATTATACGGCCCGGAAGCAATCGGATAACATCTCGTGCATCGGTGTCGCCGTGGCGGATTCACCTACGGGCAAGTTCAAGGATTACGGCCCGGTGGTAGAGTTTGGGAAGGAAGCGATAGACGCATTTATCTTGGAGGACAAAGGCAAACTTTACATCAGTTGGAAGGCTTATGGATTGGATAACCAACCCATAGAGTTATTGGCCTGTAAGTTGACGGACGATGGGCTTCGCCTAGACGGAAAGCCTTTCAGCCTGCTGCGTGACGATGAGCGTCAAGGTATGGAAGGTCAGCATTGGTTCAAGAAAGACGGATATTACTATATCATCTACTCCGTGAGAGGCTGTTGCGGCCCGCAGAGCGATTACGCCGTATCCGTGGCTCGCTCGAAAAAGCTGGAAGGTCCTTACGAGAAATACCAAGGAAACCCGATCTTGCACGGAAGCAAGGAGGTTCTCTCCATCGGTCACGGAACGATTACGACTACACCGGACGGACGCATGTATTACCTATGCCACGCTTACCAGCCGGGAAGCGGCTTCTACCAAGGTCGCCAACCTTACCTGCAAGAGGTGAGAATGGGCGAGGATCATTGGCCTCACTTCGTAACCGGGGAATACGCGAGCCGCACGCAACCCATGCCATTTGCCGAGTCCGCACAAGTGCCGGTATTCGATTTCTCGGATGATTTCACCGGTGCTACCTTGCGTCCCGAATGGAGTTGGAACTATCCTTACACGGATGTCAAGACCGAGATCAAGAACGGTAAACTATCTCTATCCGGAACACCGAAACCCGGCGTAAAGACCGGAGCGGCACTTTGTTTACGCCCAACCTCCCCGGATTACACGTTGGAAACAGCGATCGTAAACCGGAATGACAGTTGGAAAGGAATCACGATGTACGGAGACGCAAATAACCTAATCACCTGCGGATGCGCTGGAGACCGTTTGATATTGAAATATATCCTAGAGGGGAAAGAACATCCATTGGCCGATCTTCCTCTTCCCGCCTCGCCTTTATATCTACGGATGAAAGTGACCGACGGTACGCATAGCACGTTCTACTGGAGTAAGGACGGACAAGCATGGAACGAGATCGTCGGCGAAACTCTCTCCGCAAAAGAGACCCGGTCGTTGATCCAATGGGATCGTATCTCCCGTCCGGGATTGTATCAAGAGGGAGATCCTACGGCATCGGCCATTTACGCTTATTGTCTATTACAAAATGAATGATGGAATCTAAGTTTCACACGTTTGCCCAACCGATACAATCGATCCCCTTACCGGAACGATTCACGTATCCTTTTCACTATACACCGCATCCTCTATGCGTAATAGCGGCTGAGGAGACGCAGGCATACCTGAAAGAACGAACCGAATGGCGGGAAGAGTTACAAACCGGAAAAATGTTCGGCGTATTGGTGGTTCGTACTCCCGCCGGAGAGGTCGGCTATCTGGCCGCGTTCTCCGGTAACCTAGCGGGGAAGAATGTACATCCATTCTTCGTCCCCCCGATCTATGACCTATTACAACCGGATGGTTTCTTCCGGCAAGAGGAGGAGCGGATCAATGAGATCAATGCCCGTATCCGAACCCTGCAAGCCTCTCCAGCTCTCGAAGACGCACGGTCGAGGTTACAAAGCACGATCGAATACTGCGATTTCGTATTACAGGCCGCAAAAGACTTGATGAAAAAGAGGAAAGAGGAGCGCGACCGACTTCGGCAGTTCCCTCTCACGGAAGAAGAGACCGCACTTCTTATTAAAGAGAGCCAACACATGAAAGCCGCTCACAAGCTAACCAAGAAATCATTGCGGTCTATACTGGAGGAGGATCAAGCCAAGGTGGATCGGCTTGAGCAGGAGATCGAGCAACTGAAGCAAGAACGCAAGCGACGGTCGGCGGCCTTGCAACGCAAGTTGTTCGAACAATTCCGAATCCTGAACGCCCGGGGCGAGGTGAAGGACTTATGCGAACTGTTCGCCCCTACCTACCAAGGTGCGCCGCCTGCCGGAGCGGGTGAGTGCGCCGCCCCTAAACTCTTGCAATACGCCTACCAGCATCAGTTGGAACCGATTGCCATGGCTGAGTTCTGGTGGGGCGATTCTCCCAAGACGGAGATCCGGCACCATGGATATTATTATCCGGCTTGCAAAGGAAAATGCGAGCCGATCCTCCATCATATGCTACAGGGATTGCGGGTAGATGAAAATCCGTTATTGGCGGACTCTCACCAGGAGACGAAGCTGGATATCCTTTATGAGGATGACTATTTGTTGATCGTCAATAAACCGGCGGGTATGCTTTCCGTCCCCGGCAAGGGAGACGCGGACTCCGTCTATCACAGGCTGCATATCCTTTATCCGGATGCCACCGGCCCGATTATCGTGCATCGTCTGGATATGGCGACATCCGGCTTGCTACTCGCCGCCAAGACCAAAGAAGCGCATCAGAACCTACAAGCCCAATTCAAAAACCGAACCATCCAGAAAAGGTATATCGCCTTATTAGAGGGTGAAGTTCCCCAAGATGAGGGTGAGATCCGTCTCCCGCTATGTCCCGATCCTTTGGACAGACCTCGGCAAATCGTAAGCGAAGAATTCGGGAAACCTGCCTTTACACGCTACCGGGTATTGGAACGGACTTCCGGAAAAACCCTTATCGCCTTTTATCCCCAAACCGGACGTACCCACCAGCTACGGGTACACGCCGCCCATCCCCTAGGTCTTCATTGCCCCATCCTTGGCGACGAGCTTTACGGACGAAAGGCGGAACGGCTCTATCTGCACGCTGAATATCTAGCATTCACGCATCCTATCACTTTCGAGAGGATAGAGATACGTGCCAAGATTCCATTTTCTCAACACTAAAATTGTCTATTATATCCAATAACTAAACAGATACTAAAGATGAGAACTATCAGAAGTAAAATATTAATAGCCATGGGATGGGTAATGCTTATTAACGTCATTGTTTTAGGCTTCTTCGGCATCCCTACTGGTATACTACTGTGCGCCTTGATAGGACTAGCCTATGGAGTCTATAAACAAGATAAGCCTTTCCGTCTATATTCTTCTATCGCCCTGATTGCGACTATCGCCTTTTTCATCGTCTTCTATATACAACTTCAACATATGTAAATAACCGTATCAAATCCCTGTAATCATTATGGAAACAAATTATCAAAAGTTCTTGGCGGGCGAGTATTGCAACCATCTGGATCAAGAAGTCCTGCAAATGATCGTCCAGACGAAAAACCTACTCGCTCGTTTGAACGCAACCAATATAACCGACAGCGCTACAAGAGATGCCCTCTTACGCCAAATGCTAGGAAGCATTGGCAAGTATTCCAGCATTGATATAAATTTCCATTGCGAATGCGGGAAGCACATCTTTATTGGTGACAAGGTCATTATCAATATGAACTGTACGTTTTTAGACGATAATATTATCAAAATAGGAAATAACGTCCTCATCGCCCCCAACGTACAATTATATACGGCTACGCACCCGATAAATGCGAACGAACGCTTCGTGAATGATTGGGACGAACGATCGGGGGATTTATTTTTCAGGACAAAAGCCCTCCCCATCACCATTGAAGACAATGTTTGGATTGGTGGTGGAACGATCGTCTTACCCGGTATCACGATCGGGAGGAACAGCGTGATCGGGGCAGGCAGTGTAGTGACAAAATCCATTCCCACCTATAGCGTGGCCGTCGGTAACCCATGTAGAGTGATCAGAGAATTACCCAAAGAAGACTTATAAGAACTTGCCACCCATTAAAATCACCGGCATTTCCTAGGCGCTCCATGCCATGAGCATCCTAGGCAAAATACCTCTGTCAAGTCAAATCCGGACAGATCCGTAGTGGGATCTTTGGGAACGACCTCCCCATTCTCGTGAACATACACTAAAAGACGTTCCCCTGCCGCATTCTTTACATACATAGAAGGGATATCACACTGCGGACACCGATACTTTCTCATCATCTAATCTTTTCTTTATCTTTTTATAAACATACAAAAACGCAGGTATCAAGAATAAGTCAGCGGCAACCCAAGCCAACGGATCACCGAAGCAAACGCCCAAGAACCCAAAAGCGGGAACCGCATACAAGCTCACCAAGACACGTGCGATCATCTCTGAAACACCCGAGAGCATCGCAAGGTTGCTAAAACCTACCCCTTGTATCGCGTAACGCAAGATACACAGTAGCCCGACAGCCGGGAAGAACCAGCAAGAAATATGCAAAAACTGCTCCGTATAGTCCAGTATCTCGACCTCAGATGGAGCCACAAACAACAAGGCCAGCCAACGAGACCCCAGCATCAAGATCATCCATGTAGCGGCGGCATACGTAAGCATCATCAACGAACTCACTTTAATTCCCTGCAAAATACGCTCTGGCTTTCCCGCCCCATAATTCTGTCCGCAATACGTAGCCATGGCGATACCCAAACTCTCAAAAGCGCAAATGAAGAACATCTTGATACGGGCGGCGGAAGTAAAGGCAGCGACACAGGCCGTGCCCAAGGCGTTATTGGCGCTCTGCAACATGATACTGCCAATAGCGGTAATAGAAAATTGCAATCCCATCGGAACCCCCATCGCCAATAAGGTACGGGCCAGCCCGGCATGAAACCTTCGATCCTCAGAGGAAGTAGCCCGTAAGATCGGAAATTTCCGAAGCATATATAAATAACATAGAATGGCGGAAAGCCCTTGCGAGAAAACCGTAGCGATAGCCGCTCCCATCACACCCCATCCTAACCCCAAGATGCAGAATAAATCCAAGAAAACATTCAAGACCGTAGAGAACAGCAAGAACCAGAACGGAGTCTTGCTATCTCCCAAAGCCCGCATGATACTTGCCAACAAATTATAGAAGAATGTACAAGGAATACCGATAAAAGTAACAAACAAATATTCATAGGCCCCATCGAAGATATTCCCGGGTGTCTGCATCCCCCGCAAGATATCCCGGCAATAGAAACCGGAGATAGCGGCGATCACCACGGACATCACCGTAGCCAATTGCAACCCCACCGCCACATAACGGCGCATCGTCGCATAATCCCTCGCCCCGAACTTTTGAGCTACCGGGATGCCAAAACCAGCGCAACATCCGTTACAGAATCCCAGAATCAAGAAAATCACCGAGGTACTGGCTCCTACGGCAGCCAGCGAATTAATACCTAGAAATTTACCAACGATAGCGGCATCGATCAAAGAATAAGTCTGCTGAAGCAGATTCCCTAATAACAATGGCATCGTGAAACTGAATAGAAGAGGGAATACAGCACCCCTCGTCATCTCTTTTGAGTTTGCCATACATCTAAATTAAAAGGATAAACAAAGAGGATAGAAAAACTGATTAGTCATCGCAAAGGTAACAACCCTAAGGTAAAACGCAACTCTCTCCATCATTATTTCAAACCGGAATTCACATAAAATAACAATGCCCATCGTAAGGTCTTTACAATGGGCATCGTAAGGTGCTTAGAATGCCTATTGTAACAGGCTTACAATGGGCATCATGGTTTTCTTATTCCAACGAGAAAGAATACGGACGATCGCTATCTTGTATACCTCGCTGTTTATTAGGGGTATCACTCATTTGGTATTGGATCTTCGCGCCACCTAGCAACTGCTCGTGTGTCAAGAAATTGCGGGTGTAGGTCTTGCCGTTTACTTTCATACCCTTGATGTAACGATTTTCCCGATCGGCCTTGTCCGCTTGGATCAACACCTGCTTTCCGTTATCCAGATGGAGCTTTACGGATTTGAACAAAGGGGTACCTAATACATATTGGTCGGTACCCGGACATACGGTATAGAAGCCTAAGGCAGAGAACACATACCATGCGGAAGTCTGTCCGTTATCCTCATCGCCGCAATAGCCATCCGCCTCAGCGGTATAAAGTTTGTGCATGATCTCGCGCACCCAGTATTGGGCTTTCCAAGGCTCGCCGGAATAGTTGTATAGATACACCATATGCTGGATGGGTTGGTTGCCATGGGCGTATTGTCCCATATTCATTACTTGCATCTCACGCATCTCATGGATCATACCGCGGCTATCCATACCCAAACGACTAGGCATCTTGAAGACGGAATCCATCATGTGGTTGAATTCCTTCTTTCCTCCCATTAAGTCGATAAGACCTTGCGGGTCGTGGAAAACACAGAAACTCCAATGCCAGCTATTACCCTCGCAGAAATCACGGCTCCAGTCCGTACCTTTAAAAGAAGGGTTGAACTCGCCCTTATCAGAGCGTCCGACCATCAACTTATATTTTGGGTCGTACACATTCTTATAGTTGTTAGCCCGTTGCTTGAAGATATCGATCTCGCTTGCCGGCTTGCCTAGTTTCTTGCCCAAGGTATAAATCGTCCAGTCATTATAAGCATATTCCAAGGTACGAGCCACATTTTGTCCGATACCGATATTATTCGGTACATAACCCAGTTTATTATACTCCTCGTAAGCGACACGACCGGAAGCCGTTCTCGGCAGTTGGCTATTCGCGTCATGCTTCAAAGCTTCCCAAAGCGTCTCGATATCGTATCCTCTCAAGCCTTTGATATAAGCGTCAGCTACCACGGAAGCGGAGTTATTGCCGACCATACAATCCCGATGGCCCGGACTTGCCCATTCCGGCAAGAAACCGCTCTCTTTATAAGCGTTCACCAAACCTTCCTGCATCTTTTGGTTCATCTCCGGATACATCAGGTTCAAGAAGGGGAAAAGACAGCGGAACGTATCCCAGAAACCGGTATCGGTAAACATATAGCCCGGCAAGACCTTACCGTTATAAGGGCTATAATGCATGACTTGCCCTTTGG
Organism: Parabacteroides sp. AM17-47; assembly: GCF_003434625.1. Lineage (NCBI taxonomy): Bacteria > Pseudomonadati > Bacteroidota > Bacteroidia > Bacteroidales > Tannerellaceae > Parabacteroides > Parabacteroides sp. AM17-47. Next base: position 222,583 of record NZ_QTLI01000004.1, on the reverse strand, counting down.
CGTCGATCTCATAGAAGCTACGAGGGAAAAGCAAGGAACGATACAAGCAAGAATAGAAAGTACGCAAGTTATCGATGTTCGTATCCTCTACCTCGATCTTACCTAATTCCCGGTTCCAGATTTCCTTACCTTTGGTCACTAGCTGATCGAAACCAGTATCTTCCACCTCACGCAAGTTCAACTCGGCCTGCTCGGTGCTGATGAAAGAAGAAGCCACGTTGGCATGCACCACCTCGCCGGCCTTTGTCTCAAAACCGATGATAGCGCCGGCATGGTTTGTCTTCACCTCCGACTCATCCAACTGGATCGCCCCGTTCTTAACCGTAGAGGAGAACGTGAATGGCTTATCGAATTGGATCACGAAATAATTCTTGAAGTTACGGGGAACACCGCCCGTGTTCTTCGTGGAATAACCGATGATCTTACGTTCCGCAGGCAATACCTTTATATAAGAGCCTTTATCGAAAGCGTCGATGACGATATACGCTTTCTTGGTTTCCGGGAATGTAAAGCGGAACTTAGCCGCACGTTCCGTCGGAACCAACTCGGTAGTCACGTCATGATCGGCTAGATAGACCCTATAATAATAAGGTGTAGCTACTTCCCCTTTGTGAGAGAACCAGCTAGCCCGTTTCTCCTCGTCGAAGACCAAGCCTTCGGTAGTAGGCATAATGGAGAACTGCCCGTAATCGTTCATCCACGGGCTCGGTTGATGGGTTTGCTTGAATCCCCGGATCTTATCCGCGTCGTAGCGGTAGGTCCAGCCGTTCCCCATCTCGCCGGTCTGGGGAGTCCAGAAGTTCATACCCCAAGGCATGGCCGTGGCCGGATAGGTATTTCCGGTAGATAATTCGTACTTGGATTGGGTACCGACTAACGTATTCACGTAGTCCACAGGATTCTCTACGGCGGAAAGCTGCATGCAGCAGGCTATCCCCATCGCTAAGATTCCTTGCTTGAAAAAAGATGTTTTCATGTTTATAAGAATATTAATATTGTCTGTATTGTAGAGACGGGGCGTGTCCCGTCTCATCCCTGCAAAATAGTAATTTAAGATACTATCAGTCTGTGGGAGACGGGGCACGCCCCGTCTCTACAACTTGGTGATTGTGTAGGCTGTAACGTTGGCCGCTTTCCGGACAAGTAGCGAATCCTTCGGAGTCAAATACAAGGCGATGGCCGTACTCGCTTACCCAACCGATCTGCCGCGATGGATTTCCTACGACCAGCGCATAAGCCGGAACATCCTTCGTTACCACCGCCCCGGCACCGATCATGGCATACCGCCCGACCGTATGCCCACAGATAATCGTAGCATTAGCTCCAATCGAGGCTCCCTTGCCAATCACCGTCTCCTTATACTGGTCTTTCCGAGAGATAGCGCTACGCGGATTGGTTACATTTGTAAACACGCAACTAGGCCCCAAGAACACATCATCCTCGCAAATCACCCCCGTATAAATAGACACATTGTTCTGTACCTTCACGTTATTCCCTAAGACCACGCCCGGCGATACGACTACATTCTGGCCGATATTACACGCCCTGCCAATCACGCATCCCGTCATGATATGGGAAAAATGCCAGATATGGGTTCCTTCCCCGATCTCACAACCGGCATCGATTACCGCTGTCTCGTGCGCTTGATAACTCATATCAATCCTCTTATTTATAGATTAGGAAAATAGTAGGCTTCTTGCTCAGATCGGGAACTTTACCCGCCCATTCCTTGACCGGGCGAGTATGGATATACTCATCCTCACAGGTTATATTCGAGGCGATACACAGTTTCGTAGACGGACGGCACGTACGGATCAACTCCTCGGCCAGTTTATTATTCCGGTAAGGAGTCTCGATAAACAATTGCGTCTGATGCTCGGAATAAATTCTTCCCTCCAATTTCTTGATCGTGTTCGTTCGCTCGGAAGCATCAATCGGCAGATAACCGTGAAAAGCGAAACTCTGTCCGTTAAAGCCCGATCCCATCACCGACATCAAGATAGACGAAGGCCCTACCAACGGTACCACCGGATAATCCTTCCGTTGGGCGATAGCCACTACGTCAGCACCCGGATCTGCGATCGCCGGACAACCCGCCTCCGAGATCACGCCTACGCTCTCGCCTTTCGCCAAAGGAGCCAGAAAACCAGCTACTTGTTCCGGTGAGGTATGTTTATTCAGCTCATAAAATGTCAAGTCATCGATCACGATCCCCGGCTCCACCTTTTTCAAGAAACGGCGTGCCGTACGCACGTTTTCCACGATAAAATGCCGGATAGATAAGATCACGTCACGGTTGTACTCTGGTAAAACACGGCGATGTTCCGTATCGCCCAAGGTAACTGGTATAAGGAAAAGAGATGCTCGCATACTGTTTGTTTTCCGCGAAAGTAGTACTTTTGCCGCAAACTAACAGAATAATCATGGCACTTCCTATTGATTTTATTACCCGTACACGGGCTTTACTTGGCGAGGAGTTCGATCGTTTAGAGGCAGCGTTAAACGCTGATGTTCCCGTAAGTATCCGTATCAACTCGATGAAAGGGACTCCCGCTCCCAAAGCAGGTGCTCCGGTTGCTTGGTGCGAAAGCGGTTTTTATTTGCCGGAACGGTTGTCTTTCACCTTCGATCCTCTATTCCATGCGGGGGCCTATTACGTGCAGGAAGCGTCTTCCATGTTTCTGGAACAAGCGATCAAGGCATACGTGAAAGAGCCGGTACGTTGCTTGGATTTATGCGCCGCCCCGGGTGGCAAGTCCACGCATCTGGCGAGCTTATTGCCGGATGGAAGCCTGTTAGTGAGCAATGAGGTGATCCGCAGCCGGAGTTATGTATTGGCCGAGAATATCGCTAAATGGGGCCGCCCGGACACGATCGTTATCAATAATGACCCGGAGGAGATCGGCGAGGCATTGCCTCATCTGTTCGACGTGATCGTCACCGACGTACCTTGTTCCGGTGAGGGCATGTTCCGGAAAGATACGGATAGCACAGGCGAATGGAGCGTAGATAACGTACGGCTTTGCGCCTCCCGTGGGCGGCGCATCATCCATGATATCTGGAACGCCTTGAAACCCGGAGGTATCTTGATCTACAGTACATGTACCTATAATACGGAAGAGGATGAGGAGAACATACATTATATAATAGAGGAGCTGGGAGCCGAGGCATTGCCTATCCCTACCCAAGAGGAATGGCAGATCACCGGCGCCCTCCGGTTTGAACATCCGGTTTACCGCTTCTTCCCGCATAAGACACGGGGTGAAGGCTTTTTCCTCGCCGCCCTCCGGAAAGCGGAAGGCGAGATCGAGGAGATTCGTGTCAAGTCCAAAGGGAAAAAAGAGCGAGGAAAAGCCGCTCCGTCCATCCCACAGGAGGCCCGTCTGTTCCTTTCGGATGAAACTTCGTTTTCTCTCGAATGGAACGGCAGTTTCCTTCGAGCGTATCCCAAAGCCCATTCGGATCTATTTTCACTCATCAATGCCAAGCCTTTACGGGTACTTTCCGCCGGTATTTGCCTAGGAGAAGCGAAAGGGAAAGACTTTATCCCGTCTCAAGAGCTGGCTTTAAGTACTGCCTTAACTCCCAACGCATTTCCATCCGTGGAACTGGAATGGGAAGACGCTATTAAATTCTTAAAGAAAGAGGCGCTCGTCTTACCCTCCGGCATAGATAAAGGATATGTGTTGGTACGCTACCAAAGACTTCCGCTAGGTTTTGTAAAGAACCTTGGCAACCGGGCCAATAACCTGTATCCGCAAGAGTGGCGTATACGGACGGGATATATTCCGGAGGAAATCAAACTATTTTTAGGACGATAAGACCACTATATAGGCATAAAGCCACACGTATATACGTATAAGACCACACTTACGTACGTGTAGGCCGATGCGTATATACGCATGAGGTTACGCCTATATACGTGAGAGAATCAATCCTAATCCACGAATCGCAACGTAAACAAGGCGGCCTCCATCCGGCGGATCAAGTTCGCCTTTTTTGATTCCGGGGCATAGACAAAGCTTTCCGCTACGATAACCCGCCCTTTTTTCTTGTCGAGCAGGGCATGGCTGACGAACGGGCCGCCCATCTTATCTCCTTCCATACGCCAAAGACCACGCAATACGCCGCGGTATTCGCCACGGTAGGTGATCGGCTCGTAAGAAAGCTCGAAGCGCTTCTCAGTCTTCATATAAGAATTCGGGAAAGAGCCCGGTACGTTCCGCCTCACAACAGAATCACGCATAGCGACCAGATAATCTTCGGTAAATGCCTCTTGAGCCGTATAGGGAAAACTATATACCAAGATATCAGTCCGTCCCCGATTTGCGTTATTCGAGCCCCAAAAGAAATCGGTCTCTTCCTTATAGGCCGACATATCTTCCGGCACGAACAGCGAAATACCGAAACGGGACTTCAACTTCTCATTGATCCAACTGCTATGGCTCTTAGAAAGTCCAACTATCCAACGTTCCCTTTCCACTCGATTGAAATGGTTGACCAACCGTCCTTCATTTAATAAAAGGAACTCGGTTAAAGCAGCGGTAGTCGGAGCATACAGAGTCACAACATTCTGACCGCTGGCCCATTCATCGGGACTCTCTCTTGTTCCAGCTTTCGTATACCGGTTAGGATCTACGGATACGATCAAGATATTTCGTACGTATCGTAATAAACCGGAAAAGCCCGATGGCTCCGAATAGGTGACACGCATAGATGCTTCCGCTTGAGGCAAAGCAGGAATCGGCGCTCGCAATTGTTCTTGCAGCAACTCCCCCACCTCACCATTCCATGCGTCTCGATCCATTACAACCACCACCTCGAAAGGCCATCCGGTAGCCCGCCGTAGCGAGGCCACCGGAGAGGACGAAGTCCAATCACAAGCGGAAAGCCCCACCACTAGGCTAAGGCAGATCCATAGTAGTACAGTTTGTGTTCTCATAGCATTCCTGATTATTCGTTCTTAAAAATTAAATCACACACCGCAAAAGTACAGGAAGGATCGTAAAGAGGAAAGAAATGGTACCGGACAAAACAAGCGAACATCAAACAACTAATAATCAAACATATAAACCACGCAATGGGAGATAAACGGATAATATTGCCGGACAATCACGACAAACAAAATAACTTTAAGCTTTATAATAAACGGACATAGGCATCCAAATCCGTCTTTTCATCCAAGCCTAGACGTTTTTTTAAACGGCCTTTCGATTTGGTTAACGCATCCGGAGTATTATTAAACACGGCTAGTTGCTCCTTTCGGGAGAAATTCCATTTGATCAAGCAACATATTTCCTGCTCATGGCGGGTAATACTGTATTTATTTCTCAGATCGGTTAAGAAGTTATTAAACAGAAGATCGGTCATACCAATAATCTCAGCCCATTCCTCTTTACTTGGATTCACATGGAGAGGATCATCTTTAAGGGCACATAAAAGCTTAGGTACATCCACATCTACTTTTCCGGTAGCATTGTCCAATAAGTTATTATCGCCGGAAAGAACAAGGATCTCTCTCTCCAACTGCTCCATCTTCTGGCGATAGGCCGTCAGCTCCGTCTCGATCCGGTCATAAGCCTCCGAGCGGATGACCAGAGAATCCCGTTCCCGCTCCAAGCGTACGACTTGCTCTTGATAGGAGGCTAATTGTTGTTTATAGCGATACATATTCGCTTTATTCTGCCGAATGCGAGAACGGACAGATTCATTTCTCTCCCGGATACGTCCCGTACGTACTCCCAACAAAAAGCTAAATACCACCGCCACGATCAAGGCTAAGCAACCAGCCCCCCAATCAACAAATCCCCAAAACTCCCCCATCCCGGTTACCGTATGGATTTATTTCTCAGATAATCATAGATAGCCAATTGCGAACGCACTTTTACCGGATTATCATCACACTTAAAATTATTACGTAACTCGCCATCCAAATAACAAGCTTTCACGTTGTCACTTAGCTGGATATTCAAGATATCGATTATCTCCCTCTTCAGATCCGGATCAAGGATCGGGAAAGCCGTCTCGATCCGTCGGTTCAAATTCCGACGCATCCAATCAGCCGAGGTAAGGAAAAGATCCTCCTGACCATCATTCAGAAAATACCAAACCCGGGAATGCTCCAAAAACATATCCACGATACGAGTAACCCGGATGTTAGCGCTATAAGGTTGGTTCGGTACCAGGCAACAAATCCCCCGGACAATCAGATCGATCTCTACCCCCGCCTCACTCGCATGATAGAGTTCCTCGATCATATGTTGGTCATGCAGTCCGTTCATCTTTAATATGATCCGTCCTTTTCGGCCTTCCCGCACATGCTCGATCTCCCGCCGAATCCTACCAGTCAATTCCGAGACCATATTGAAACGGGCCACCAACAAATGGCGGAAAGTAGGTTCTTTCATACGCCCTTCCAAAACAGCGAATACTTTATTGATATCCGTAATAATCTCCGTATTCGAAGTCAATAACGCCATATCCGAATAGATCTTGGCCGTCTTCTCATTGAAATTACCAGTACTCAAATAGGCGAAATCACGCCGTTTAAGTCCCTCGGACGTATCCTTCCGAAGAATGACCGCAACCTTCGCATGTACTTTCAAGCCCGGAATACTATAAATGATACGAATACCGGCCTGCTCCATACGCTCTGCCGTACTCATATTATTCTCCTCGTCGAAACGGGCTTTCAATTCCACAAATACCGTCACTTTCTTACCATTCTGGGCAGCGCTGACCAGCGTATTAATCACGGCCGAATTCTCTGCCACTCGATACTGGGTAATCTTGATCTCATCCACCTTCGGATCAAAGGCCGCCTCCATCAAAAAGCGGATCAAATAATCAAACGACTCATAAGGGAAATGCAATAAGATATCCCGCTTCTTCACGGCCTTGAATACCGACCCCATCTCATCAAGGAAAGGCACACGCATAGGCACCGGTGGCTGCTGCTCCAAATGCTTTCCTGCCGGATTCGGCAATTTCATCAAGTCCTGCAAATTATTATATCGTCCACCTAACACCAAGTCCTCCGACGTAATACCAAAGGCATCGCAAACAAAAGCCAGAAAATCACCCGGCATCGCTTGATCATACATAAAACGGCTCAAGGCTCCGATCTTGCGCTTCTTCACCTTCTTACGGATATTCTCCACGATATTCGCCCGGCTCTCATCATCCAAATAAATATCCGCATCCCGGGAAATCTTGATGCTGTAACAGCCATCAATAATATAACCGGGAAAAACATTCTGTAAATTCGCACGGATAATGTCGTCGATAAACATGATATAATATTTCCCGTCATGCTGAGGCAACTCGATAAAACGGGGAACTTTCGCATAAGGAATCTTCATCAACGCATAATGATACTCGGGTACGAAGCCCGGCTCATTCATCCGCTTGCTCCGCTTAATCATACGGATCACAAGGTAAAGCCGACGATCCCGGATGAACGTACGTATATCACCGGCTTGAATCATGACCGGCGACAGGAATGGGAAAACCTCCTCATTAAAGAAATTATGGACAAACTCTTCATGGAAAGGTTCCGGCTTCTCATTCTGGTATAAGTAAACATTCTGGCGATTCAATTCCGGCAATATCTTCTCCGAGAAAATACGGTAATAGTCCCGTTGCTGGCGGTTAACCTCCCGGGTGATAGCCGCCAAGGTCTCTTCCGCCTCAGCTGCGCTCTCCTCCGAATAATTCTTTTTCATGATTACCCCCCGGTGTTCCGCAACCCGGATCTCATAAAATTCTTCCAGATTCGAGGAATAGATAGAAAGGAACTTAATACGCTCATAAATAGGCAGCGTATCATCTTCCGCTTCCAGCAAGACACGGTAGTTAAACGACAACCAGCTTAAGTCCCGTTTAAAATATTGATATGAATTCTCCATAATATTCTTATCTTAGGCGTGTAAATATAGATACTTTCGAGCAATAAAAGAAATTGTTATGATTAAAGTTGGATTGCTTTCAGACACCCATGCGTACTGGGATGATAAGTACGCCGAATATTTTAAAGATTGCGATGAAATCTGGCATGCGGGCGATATAGGCTCCGATCTTTTGGCCGCGAAATTCGAGGCATTGAAACCTTTCAGGGCCGTATACGGAAATATAGACGGACAAGCCATTCGCCTGCAATATCCTAAAGTAGCTCATTTCAAGGTAGAAGACGTGAACGTTATGATGACTCATATCGGAGGTTATCCGGGCCGCTACAATCCCGAGATCCGCAAAGAATTATACGATACACGGCCAAATCTATTCATCTCCGGACATTCGCATATCCTGAAAGTAGTATTCGATCGAAGCTTGAAGTGTCTGCATATGAATCCGGGAGCGGCTGGAAAAAGTGGCTTTCATCAAGTACGTACCTTATTACGTTTCGTTATTGCGGGAAAGGATATCAAAGATTTGGAAGTTATAGAGCTAGGGAATCGGGCATTATAAGATGATTAGTTACCGCAACAGAAACTCTCGGCGAAAAGAATCGTATTTTGCAAATAAGCGAACTCTTTCTCAAAATATTCGCTAAACACCCCGGAGCTCAAGTTCTCCTCGATTTGTTTCGCTGTCCAAAGCTTTCCGCTACGGCGCTTACATTGATTTAATTGCTCTTCCGTACGTAAACAAATAACATAGAGAGATACCAAATGTTTCACCTTCTCGTTCTCAAATGTATAACGGATCAGGAAGCGTGGAGCAATTGATTTATCTTGCGCCAAACTTCCGAGAGTCTCTTTGACCGTGCTATCTATACTATGTCGGAAGAGCACGTAATTATGGAACGGATAATCCATCGTATCCGGAGAGACAAACTCATCCTTACTTCGTCTCACCAGATATAACATACCATTATAAACAACGGCGATACGCACGATCGGATGATAGTATTTCTTCGGTAAAGAGCGGCTGACCGAACGTGCGATACAACCGATCACCTTCCCATTGTCATTCAATACGGGAAGCCACATTTCCTTTTTCAAGCTACCTTGCATCAAGGACAAACGTATTTGCTCATAAACAATGACCAAAACACCGATTACCAATCCCAACTCCCGGTATAAAAAACGTTCGGTACGCATATTCTGCATCGTTTCCGGCAAGATACTATATAACAAGATGATGAAAAGATGCAACGTGTACAGGTTCTGTACCAACTGAGCGAGGAAATAAAATTCGTTCAAGGTAGTACGAAGCAAAGTACGTTTAAAAGAGGGACGTTTCGAATCGCGTATACGTTGTATGACCGTTCTCCTCGTGAACCCCACGATCGCTAACGCCACGACCAGTAATACTTCCGTGATAAGAGGAGAGTATATAAACAACACAGGTTCAAGCTTGAGACAAAGAAATACGGAATATAAGACCAATGTGCCCGCCGATGGCAGAAGCATAAATTGGTATACCTTATCCTTGCTCAACACCTGAAACAAAAAAATACAAACAAAACAGAAAGTAACCCCAATTATAAAAGATAATAAATAAGAAAAATAGTTATCCAAAAACATGAATAACAACAATGGCAATAAACCTATCGCCTGATTATCTAGACCTTTCTTTACTCTGTTCATTCCTTCCCCCCCTTTAGTCCACTTTTATATTAATAACAACAAAGATTGTCAAAAGTTCATGAATCATATATGCTTTTCCGCATGGTACGACGAGCGTACCAGCGGAGCGCTCTCTACTTTCTTAAAACCTTTGCCAACGGCTTGTTGTCTATAATATTCAAAGCATTCAGGAGTCACATATTCAGAGACGGGAATATTCTTGCGAGAGGGCTGTAAATACTGCCCGATTGTTAAAACAGAAACACCCGCCAGCAAAACATCATCCATTAATTCAAGCACCTCATCCTCGGTCTCGCCCAGTCCGACCATGATACCAGTCTTGGCTACCACACCCCGCTCAGCGATTCGTCGTAAAACGGATAAGCTCACGTCATACTTTGCGGCGCTACGCACTTGCGGACTGATACGGCGTACAGTCTCCATATTATGGGAGATAATCTCAGGCGCCGCATCCACGACCTGATCAACCAGATCCAATCGTCCTTGAAAATCCGGGATTAAGACTTCCACAGTCGTTTGAGGATTCACCTCTTTGATCGTACGGATCGTATTTACCCAATGAGAAGCGCCTAAGTCTGGTAAGTCATCACGATCAACGGACGTGATCACCGCATGCTTGAGATTCATTAAACGGATGCTCTCCGCTACATTCGCAGGCTCTTTCGGGTCCAACGGAAGAGGTTTACCCGTTAGCGTATTACAAAAACGACAAGAGCGAGTACAGATCTCACCACCGATCATGAATGTAGCTGTTCCCCGACTCCAACATTCACCCATATTCGGGCATTTACCACTTGTGCATATTGTGTGAAGGCAATGAGATTCAACAATACTTTTTGTCTTCGTGAATTGCTCATTTCCGCCAAGCCGGATCTTCAACCAATCCGGCTTTCTTAAATGCTGCGCCATGTCTTACAAATTATTGAATAAATAATTAGCCATCTTCGTATACAAATGGTAACGGGTATTACCACCGTATATGCTATGATTCCGATCTTTATAAACATGCATATCGAACTGCTTACCCGCTTGAACCAAAGCCTCGGCATATTCCATTGTTTGCATAAAATGAACATTATCATCGGCGGTTCCATGAACCAGCAATAACTTGCCTTGCAAGTTTTTCACCCGGCGTAACGGGGAGGTAGCCGCATAGCCCTCGAAATTCTCTTGCGGGGTACGCATGAAACGCTCCGTATAAACGGAGTCGTAATATTTCCAGTCCGTCGGAGGAGCCACGGCGATACCCACCTTAAACGTTCCGTTTCCGGTACTCAAGGCCATCAACGTGTTATAACCTCCGAAACTCCAACCCCAGATCGCAATACGATCCTTATCGATATAAGGTAACTTGCCCAACGCTTGCGCAGCCTCCACTTGGTCTCTGGATTCCAGCTCGCCCATTCTCAAATAAGTACATTTACGGAATGCCTCACCACGGGCACCGGTTCCACGACCATCCACACATACCACGATAATACCATTTGAGGCCAGATATTGCTCCCAATCGAAACCGTATTGATCCAATACTTGCTGGGAGTTAGGACCACTATATTGCGTCATCATCACCGGATATTTCTTTGACGGGTCAAAATCAGCGGGTTTTACGATCCAAGCGTTGAACTCATAATCCGAAGCCGTATGTACCTTCATAAATTCCTTCTTAGCAAAAACATATTCCTTCAGCTTACTCTTCAACGCGGCGTTATCTTGCAGAACACGTAGTTCCTTTTTGGTCTTCGTCTCATTCACCGTAATCTTCGCCGGGGTATTCGCATTGGAATAGGTATTCACGAAATAAGCGAAATTGTCACTAAAGACCGCCTTATTCATACCCTCTTCCGTAGAGAGTTTTGTCTTCACGCCTTTAGCGTCGATCTTATAGATAGAACGGCGGATCGGGCTTTCTTCGGCAGACTCGTAATAGAAAGTCTTCGTATTCTCATCCACGCCCAAGAACTTCGTGACATCCCAGTTCCCTTGAGTTACCTGACGTTGCATAACACCTGTCGGGGAATACAAATAAATATGAGAATAGCCATCTTGTTCACTCACATAGGTAAACCCATTGTTCAAGAACTGGATAGAAGTCAACCAATCAGAATCCACGTAGCATTTATTTTCCTCACGCAAGATCAAACGGAACACACCGCTCTTCGGATTTGCATAATACATATTGAATACATTCTGCTGGCGGTTCAATGTCATGATAGCCAACTGATCCGGATTCTGCGTGAAAGTAATGCGGGGAATATAGAAGTCACCTTCTACCGGGACCTTCATCTCCTTCGTGTCTTTGGTGACTACGCTATAAGAATGTACGGAAACCTTTGAATTCTTCTGCCCGGCCTTCGGATATTTATATTCGTAATACCCCGGATAAAGTCCCTCACCATACATCTGCATAGAATATTCGGGCACCTCGGACTCGTCAAAACGGACAAAGGCCAGATACTCGCTATCCGGAGACCACGCCATTAGATTTGTCACCGCAAATTCTTCCTCATACACCCAATCCGTGATGCCATTCAATATCTTATTCAACTCACCGTCCTTGGTGACTTGTACCTCCGTGTCGAAATCAAACTTACGTATCCAAATATTATTATCCCGTACATAAGCGCACATACGACCATCCGGCGAGAAAGTCGGGATCATTTGCTTACCCTTGGCATCGGAAATAGGCTTCACATAATTACGACGCACGTCATAATCATAAACCACCGCCTTAGTAGAGCGACGATAAATAGACTCCGTATCCCTCCAAACCAAGATATGATGCCCGGTACTGCTGATTGTATATCCATCAAAATCCGTAAAGGTACATTCACGAGCTTTACGGGCATTAAACAATGTATCCACAGGATTTCCCGTACGATAGGAATATTTAATGATCATACTCTTATCGGCGTTCATGGCTGTGTAGTGTTCTCCATCCGGCAAGGATCGCATCTCTCCGATAGCCGTCACTTGACGAAATTTCCCATCGGTTATTTCTTTTAAGTCAACATGCTTGCTTCCGGTTTGTGCGGCCACACTTCCGAATACGGCCAACGAAAGCAATAAACTAAAACCTAATCGTTTCATTTATACTCTTATTATTTCTGTTTGAGACGCGAAGTTAGCATAAAAAACAATACCACTAACAGAGATTCTCTATTTCCTCAGTACAACATGTAGGACAGCCATTTTTATAGCCCGAAAAATACGGCAGTACTTACTTGCCCATAGAATATATACTGCAAGTGGCAAAGGATATATACTTACTTGGCCAAGTAAGTACTGCGTTTTCCGGTTATATAAGTTATGGCACTCATTAATTTCCGCAAGACAAAGAATGACTCCACCTTGAAAAAATAGCGACAACAGCCCTTACCGGTCTATTATCGCCATTCTAACGATGAAATAATAGTTATTATGAACCATTAGTTTTTAAACAATCATAAATCACAAAGTTCTATCTTAATGTTTTACAACGACATTCAATGTCTGCGCATTTTCATCCGCAGTCTTTACATGCAAAATATAAATACCGTTCAACAAAGAAGAAACATCGATATTCAAGTTAACAACACTTTCACCTTGGCCTTTCACCGTGTTTTGATAAACACAAGTTCCCGTACTACTATACAATCCTATACTATATGTCGAAGACATGCTCAATATGGGTCGCTGCTCCGTAGCCCCCATAGCAAACGCTCCATCCTGCAAAGTCTGCATTTCCGCATTTGGCGCAATCTGTACTTGCAATGTAGAGCTTACCGGATTCCGTAAAACAGAAAGGCTATAAGTTCCTGACACATAAAGCCATCCTATTACTTGCCATTCACCCCAACCATAACTATTGTGAGCACGAGCAGAAAGATAGCAAGAACGAGGAGTGCTCGAACGATATACTTTTACACTGGATTTACTTGAGTTTTGAGCAACAACAGACCAATCACTCGGATAATCACTCTTCCATTCATATTGATCGACGTTGTAACGAGAATCACAAGAGACAGCAGCAGTAAATGATTGATCATTATCTTTTCTGAAAGTTTCAACAGATGGTTTAGGTGGTACTGTATTATACGTAGGATCCGGATAACTATAATATCTTAATCCCGAGGAATTATAGGGACAGTCGTTTATTGAATGCTCAAAAAGCGGTGATTTTCCCCATTTAGATATCAAATATCCGCTTCGAGAAGATGTTACAGCTGAATGATCATCATTTGGGAAAGATACTTTACAGTATTTACCTGACGTATTGGTGGTTTGCACGAAGCTACCATCATTCCAAAACGCATCATCCCCTGGAGTATTGATCCAAACATAACTATGCCCTTCAGAACAATACCAAGCATAGGCATGGCAATTGTAAGCGCAAGTTGCTTCTCCTTTGAATACGATTCGGTTATTATAATAACTCAACCATTCATTTTTATATTCATTTTTTTTAGAACTACTTAGCTCACCACTTGTTAATTGTAGCGCAGAAACCGCAGTGCCTTTTGGGGTATAAATAGTAGTATTGCTATATACCGCATTATCAGCAAAAGGTTGTATCGATCCACCCGCAATCAACAGGTCAATAGGATCACTATTTAATGCTTGGTTTGATTTTACAGTGGGATGCCCCAAGATCTTATTCATAAGAATCAAAGAAGATTGATAATCCGACGTAGAATATTCTACAGGATCTTCCATTTTTTGGTACAATTTCTTACGGGCTTCTCCCAACAAGTCCATACGATCAGTTTCACTCATTTTGTTGATAATCGCATCTTGAGCTAATAACAATTCAAAATAAGACCTTTTGAGAGACCAAGAAGTTTGATTGATAGCGTTGCTTTTAGGAGCCATCCTAGCTGCATCCATTTGCTTGTAAACAGATAACAACTCTACTGGTGCATCTGCTCGCTTCATCAATTCTTGTAATCCGTTAAAATTATGGATATTGATATCTATCCCGTCCTGTGGGTTATTGAATGCAGTAAAATAAAGCCAAGCAGGATAGTTCATACAAGTGATGACCAAGTCTTGAGTACTCATACTCACCAACTGGTCTTCCGGGATCTGCATAGCAGAAAAACGATCTTCTTCTGTGACTAAATTGCTCCATGTTTCCGTACCCGGTCTTACAGGGAAATTATAAACTTGCGCTTGTGATAAAACTGAAAGAACGCAAGCGATAGCGACAAATAAAAAACACTTTTTCATGGTATCATTATTTTATTGTGGTTTGTAAACCGCATGTTTATCCGTATCTTCTAAAGACAATATAAGTTTATTAAGATCTTTCTCAAACGGATACGTTTTCAGATCATTCGTATTACTACTGTGAATAGGAAACAAACTAATAGAGTCCGCATTTACATGATACGAATATGGAACAATATAAGAAGGATCAAAATTCTCATAAATAAGAGTACCACTATCCTTCCATGATTTAGAATCGGAGAAATAGAGTTTCCCCTTAGGACCGACACCAACATCATCGCTGCAACCGACAACACTAATGATTGTCATTAAAGCAACTAACTTAAACAAAAATTTCATTTTCATAGGCTTTCACTTTAAAAATGGTACAACATATATAAATTATCCCGATAATGACTCTAAAGCGTTTTTAGTAGCTTTGTAAAATAATAAAATCAACAACATTAAAATAGATCAACAAGGAACAAAGTCAAATACAGTATATCTATCTCATTAAATTTATCAACAAGACAAATATACTAAAATAGTAAAACACCAACAAAAAAAACATCAAAAAAAACAGGATTATGCTCTCGTCAAAACACGTACGTGTTTTCAGAAAAACATGTACGACTTTTTTGGAAAACACGTACGTGTTTTTCAAAAGACTTCTCTTACCTTTGCCCTATGGAAAAGACGAAACGATATTACGAATACGGCAAGTTCCTTCAGGAACGTTTTGACCATAAAGTACAGAAGATCTCCATCAACGCCGGCTTCACCTGCCCGAACCGAGACGGGGCGAAAGGATGGGGCGGCTGTACTTATTGTAATAACCAAACATTCAGTCCGGAATACTGCCATACGGAGAAAAGCGTTACCGAGCAATTAGAGGAAGGCGTACGTTTTTTTTCCCGCAAATATCCGGATATGCGGTATCTGGCCTACTTCCAAGCCTACACGAATACATACGACCGATTAGACTCTCTTATTCGCAAATATGAGGAAGCGCTTGCCTATCCCGGAGTGGAAGGATTGATTGTCGGCACTCGTCCGGACTGTATGCCGGAAGGTTTATTGGATTATTTCGCAGAGCTTTCCCAGCGAAAATTCGTCATGATTGAATATGGATTGGAAAGTACGCTTGATAAGACCTTAGTCCGCATAAACAGAGGGCATACCCACGAAGAATCGGAATCCGCTATCCGTCGTACGGCGGCAAAAGGTATTTACACCGGGGCACACCTGATACTCGGACTACCGGGAGAAAGTAGGGATGAAATATTACACCATGCGGATGTCTTATCACGCCTCCCGATCACGACACTTAAACTGCACCAATTGCAGCTAATCAAGAATACCCGCATGGCGAAAGAGTTCAAGGAAGATCCTTCTGATTTCCATTTATATACGGCTGATGAATATATCGAATTAGTGATTGACTTCATAGAACGACTGAACCCCTCTATCGTAGTAGAGAGGTTCGTATCACAATCCCCCAAAGAGCTACTGATCGCACCGGATTGGGGTTTAAAGAATTTCGAATTTACCGCTAAGGTAAATAAGCGGATCGAGGAAAGAGATACATGGCAAGGACGACTATTTCAAGTCTAAGGCGACATCACCATAAAAGGTAATAGCCTGTTTATTCACGGGTGTCACATTGATTGTCACCGAGCCATTCGGATAGACTTCCACCCGAAACATGTATACATCCTCTTTGGTCTTTACACGGAACTTGATTTCGGAACTACCTTTCTTTTCAGAGGTTTGCTCCTTCTCTGTCGCCACTTCTTTAAACGTCAAGCCCTCTCCACCACCATAAGGAGCAGAGTAAGCACGTCCAAAGTAAGGAAGATAAGACAGGATCGAGTCACCATGTATTTCCAATGAGTAGGGGGAAGTAAGATTGACGGATCTCCCGGCCATCGGTACGGCACGATCCACATCGATCTTAATACGACCGCTATCCACGATCTCCCTCACCACTCTCTCTTTTTGCTCCTTCCGCTCTTGCTTACTTTGAGCAAAAAGGGATTGCCCCGCACAAAAAAGGACAATCCCTAAAAATCCAACTAACCTTGTTAATCTCATAACCTTAATAAACTAAACACACTATTAATCACTCTATATAGTAAAGACAATCCTTCGGGTGAATAGTTTAATCTAAAAAGGTCAAATTAAGGCTGTTTATATTTCATTATCATATTAACGCAAATTATCCAAGATATAATCCTGTACGGTAAAATCTTTCCGTACGATCGTATCACCGGGCACACGTTCGTCTGTCGTGATCGCTAAATTCTCATCGCCTAAGACTTGACGGCTCAAGAAGCTCATGATATCGTATTGGTTCCGGGACATAGGGAGCCCAGAGATCTCATGCCCCGCATTCTCTACCTTATAAAAATAATAGGAAGCTTGAAGATTTTCCAGACTTTTCGCTACAGCGGATGATCCCCATAAACCGCCGAGGTTCTCCATAGCGGCTTGTTCAAAAGGAACGGTTTTATCCGCATCGCCATGGAATAGCATAATCGGACAAGGCATCTTTTCCCAATGTGGAGGAAGCACACCAGAGACCGCACCGGCATATGAGATCACACCGGCATAGTTGAAACCAGCCGGTAGCCTTTTCGCCAACTCATGTCCGTTACATAAATCATACTCTGCCTGCAATACCGTAATCGCCCCGGCACTCGAACCGCTCGCTACGATCTGCTCCACATCGATGTTCCAATCCGAGCTTTGGTTGATCACGAAACCGGTAGCATCATAAAAATCCTCTACCGCCGTATCGATCGCATGCTGCAAGGCTGCGATAAAGTCCATTGGAGAAGAGACTTTAGAAGGATCCAGATTCTTCAAGGTGGTACGATAATCCGTAGAAACGACCACAAATCCGTTTCGGGCGAGGAACTCGAAATAGGGAATATATCCTTTATCCGCCTTATCTCCCCCTTTAAACCCACCGCCAAAAGCAAAAATCATCACAGGCTTTTTTGAGGCGGGCGACATAGAAGTCAACTCATACTTGTCCAAGGACAATGTATCTGTCCCTTTTATAGAGAATACGAAATTCTCTTTTTGAACTTCCACATTCGCCACAGGTTTAGGCTGCATACAGGCGAACGAACAGACGATCCATAAAGCAAATAGCGAATACACCCAATTTCTGTTCATCTTATTTTCGTATTAGAGGTTATTTTGTTCCTTCCTTCAAACCATCCAAGAACTTATCCACTTTTTTGGCAGCGTCTTTCACGCCCGCTTTCATTTTCAATCCGGCGTATGTCGCTTGCAATTTAATGATCTCCGCTTTCTCATCAGCGTTTAACTCTTCCTCGAACTTGGCGTAAATATCCGTGGATAGATCCGAGAATTTCAGATCCGCCTTCTTCCAGTCCTTATCGGTATAATCAGCGGCCTCCATTTCCACCTTATCTACAAAATCACTAAACTCCTTCACATATGAATCCTTTGATTGGCAGGCGCTCAAAGCGAACATAACCAATAACATGAATAGTACTTTCTTCATCTTTTAATTAAAAATTAATTTGTTATACAACACAAATATATGCAAAAAGGTTAAACCCTTGTATATGTCGTATAACTTTACGTAATTTGCTATCCTATTTTCTTAATCAGATTAATAAATTTATGGAGAAAAAACATCAGTACCGAGGATTAACCAAACAAGAAGTAGAAGAGAGCAGGCGCCTTCACGGCGAGAATGTACTTACCCCGCCCAAGAAAGCTTCGTTATGGAGCCAATTCTTGGAGAAATTCGAAGATCCTATTATTCGTATATTATTAGTGGCATGGCTCTTGTCCATGATAATCGCTGGCGTACATTGCTGGGGACCTGAGGCGAAAGGTTTTACGGCCTTCTTGGAGCCGATCGGCATTTTCTTCGCAATCATGCTTGCCAGTTGCGTGGGCTTTTTCTTCGAGGTGAAAGCGAACAAGGCATTCGATATCTTGAATACAGTCAATGATGATATTTTAGTGAAGGTAATCCGTGACGGGAATATCTGCCAAATACCGAAAAAAGAGGTCGTCGTAGGCGATATCGTTGTTTTGGAGACAGGTGAGGAAATTCCCGCAGATGGACATTTGCTTGAAGCCATCTCCCTACAGATCAACGAATCCACACTAACCGGTGAACCGATTATCAGCAAGACAACAAACGAGGCGGATTTCGATACGGAAGCGACTTATCCGTCCAATGTAGTCATGCGAGGAACGACGGTCGTGGACGGACATGGCGTAATGCAAGTAGAAAAGGTGGGTGACGCTACCGGATACGGTAAGGTCTACGAAGGCTCGCAAATCGAGAGCGATGTAGAGACTCCTTTACAAATACAGTTGAAAGGCTTGGCTAGCGTGATCAGTAAAGCCGGATACACGATCGCCGGAGTGACGTTCATCGCCTTGACCGTAAAATTCCTTTTATCAGATAGTTTCCCCGGGATGCCGGCGATGGACATCATCGCCCATATCCTCAACTACTTTATGGTAGCGGTTACGTTGATCGTGGTATCCGTTCCGGAAGGATTACCGATGAGTGTCACGTTAAGTTTGGCCCTCAGCATGAACCGTATGTTGAAGACGAATAATCTTGTCCGCAAAATGCACGCCTGTGAGACCATGGGAGCGACTACCGTAATTTGTACGGACAAGACCGGAACGTTGACGCAGAACCAAATGCAAGTCTACCAAACGAATTTCTACAACCTGAAAGACCAAAAGCTTGGGGAGGATGAGTTAAGTAACCTGATCAAAGAAGGTATCTCCACGAACTCCACGGCATTCCTCGATTTCTCGGA
The DNA here is from genome assembly GCF_003434625.1 of Parabacteroides sp. AM17-47. NCBI lineage: Bacteria > Pseudomonadati > Bacteroidota > Bacteroidia > Bacteroidales > Tannerellaceae > Parabacteroides > Parabacteroides sp. AM17-47. The sequence continues at coordinate 202,980 of NZ_QTLI01000004.1, read as the reverse complement.
AGAAAAGGTAAAAACCCTTGGAAACCCGACGGAGGCCGCCCTTTTACTCTGGTTGAACGGACAACACCAAAATTATCTGGAATTAAGAGAGAACGCTACGATCCTAGATCAATTGACCTTCTCTACGGAACGGAAATATATGGCTACAATCGTACAATCACCGTTACTCGGCAAGAAGGTACTTTACGTGAAAGGTGCTCCCGAAATCGTACTGGCCAACAGTAACCGGGTGGCGATAGACGGAACTTACAAACCGGTGGCGGAATGTAAAGCCGGCATCGAAAAACAATTATTGGATTACCAGAACCAAGCGATGCGTACGCTTGGCTTCGCTTACCAGATAATCGAGGATGGAATGGATGAGACCTTCTTCGTTGAGGGTCGTTTACATGATACGGATTTAACGTACCTAGGTATCGTCGCTATCTCCGATCCGGTACGTGCGGATGTGCCCCCCGCTGTTCAAAGTTGCTTGGACGCAGGTATCGACGTGAAGATCGTCACCGGAGATACACCGGGTACGGCTAAAGAAATCGGACGACAGATCGGTACGTGGAAAGCGAATGATACCGACCGGAACATTATCACGGGTCCCGCATTCGAGACGCTTAGCGACCAAGAGGCCTTGGATCGTGTCTTAGACTTGAAGATCATGTGCCGTGCCCGTCCTACGGACAAACAGCGTTTGGTACAATTATTACAGCAGAAAGGCGCCGTGGTAGCGGTTACCGGCGACGGGACAAACGATGCCCCCGCCTTGAAAGCGGCACAAGTAGGCCTCTCCATGGGTGACGGTACTTCAGTTGCCAAGGAAGCCAGCGACATTACGATTATCGACAACTCGTTCAGTAGCATTACCCGTGCGGTGATGTGGGGACGTTCCTTGTACCGGAATATCCAGAAATTCTTGTTATTCCAATTGACCATCAATGTAGCCGCTTGTTTGATCGTGCTATTGGGTTCTTTATTAGGTACGGAATCTCCTTTGACTATCACGCAGATGTTATGGGTAAACTTGATCATGGATACATTCGCTGCCGGGGCGTTGGCCTCTCTCCCACCGAATGAGCGAGTGATGAAAGATAAACCTCGCCGGAGCGGTAAGGATGGAGATTTCATTATCACCCGCCCGATGGCCTATAATATTTTCGGCGTCGGATTCGCTTTTGTCGTAATCTTGATGGGCTTGTTGTTCTATTTCCATGCGCAAGACGGTTTAACGCCGCATGATTTATCGTGGTTCTTCAGCTTCTTCGTGATGCTACAGTTCTGGAATATGTTTAACGCAAAGGCATTTATGGAAGGACGTTCCGCTTTTGCCAATTTAAAGGATAGTAAAAGTTTCTTGCTGGTCGCTTTACTGATTTTGATTGGTCAATACTTGATCGTCACTTTTGGAGGCGAGATGTTCAGCGTAATACCTTTGTCCTTGAAAGATTGGGCGATCATTATCGGATCTTCCTCTCTGGTTTTATGGATCGGTGAGTTATTCAGGTTATTCAAAAGATAAATATATATTGTACAACTTGTAGAGACAGGACACGCTCCGTCTCTACAACTGAAAATAGTACACCTATATGATATATCAACCTAGCTATAAATAGCTATTTCCTTATTCCATTTCGTTTTTTAACTTCGCATCTCAAATTATTTAAATCATGGAACATCTATTAGAATTAGCGAAAAGAAACCAAGAAAGAGCTTGGGAAGTGATCCGGCAAACCGACATTATAAATATCTGGAAATCTGTCGGGGCGGAAATAAACTTAGTAGGCTCCTTAAATATGGGACTACTCATGAAACATAAGGATATCGACTTCCATATTTACACCTCTCCCTTCCGTATATCCGACAGCTTCCAAGCGATGGCCCGACTAGCGGAGAACCCGCTCATTAAACGAATCGAATACGGAAACTCGCTCGATACGGAAGAACAATGCGTAGAGTGGCACGCATGGTTCCAAGATCCGGATAACGAACTCTGGCAAATTGATATGATCCATATCGTAAAAGGTTCCCGTTATGACGGTTATTTCGAGAAAATGGCCGAACGTATAACCGCCGTACTGACTGACGAGACCCGGCAGGCCATCTTAAAACTGAAATATGAGACACCGGATACAGTGAAAATCATGGGCGTGGAATATTACCAAGCAGTCATTCAAGACGGCGTGCGTACATATGCGGAATTAGAGGACTGGAAAAAACAACATCCAGTCACAGGCGTTATCGAATGGATTCCATAAGAACATTATTGGCCAAACCGTGAAGAATCGATCTCTTTCTTATTCTTCCGGTTCATCTTGCCCAATGTATACTTTAAGGTGAGCGATACAGAACGAGTATCCGAATAGATCGTCATATCACTCTTCTGGCTGGGATAATCAATATGCGTTTTCGCACGTAAGCCCTTTAATAAGTCCTCACCTCGTAGCATTACGCTTAATTTTTTCGGTATCGGGTTCCAGACAAGCCCTGCCGATACATTATAAATACCATCCACATCATAGATACCTTGTATCGAAGGCGCACTATAGCGAGCATTCACTTCCAGCGATAAGTTCTTCTTCTTTGATAAAGTAAACGTATTGAACAACATCAACTGCCCGAACAACTTTTTCCGATCAAACGGAATGTCGATAAATATTCCCTCATCTTGAATCAACAAGCCTGATGCCACGAACCGTGAGCTAACCGCCCCACCGATCCGAAACGGGATAACTGCCATCGCCCCGAAAGTATTATGCTTATCGAAATTAACCGATTGGTAATAGGCTCTCAACGCTTTCGTATCTTGATAATACAATTGGCGAATATAATTCACCTGATGATTGGCGAATAGTCCAAAAACATATTTCTTTTTCAAGATATAATTAGCCCTAGCCATATAAATACGTTCCGGTTCCAAATAAGGATTTCCCCGTACCTGACTATACACATTCAAATAAGAAACATTCGAGCTCATGGCCCAATACGCCGGATACTTCTTATCGCTGGAGAAATTGACTTGAAGCATATTCGATGGATCGATCGTATAACTCAAGTTCAATTGTGGATAGAGATTTACCCCAGACCATAAAGTCCATTTCCGGCCCACCGAATCAATCACCGCCTTATTATACTCCGCCGAAAGAGAAGCGCTCAACACCAGTTTCTTGCCAAAACGCTTAGAGAAACCGGCATACAATCCCGCCGTATACTCTTTTTCTTTTTGGGCAAACGTAGCTGACAGATCCTCCTGTTTATCTTGGTAGGTAAAGGAGCTATTATCCGTAAAGGATAACTGCACATTCGTGCCCGCGTTAATTTTCCATCCTTTTCCAAATACCCGTTCGAAGTTAACGAATACATTCGCCAAATGGATATTTTGCCGGGAGGTAGCCTCCACCTCTTGTTTCGTATCGGGATAATCCGAGATCATATATTGATCCCTGCGATCCTTATAATAGGTATAATCCACCCCTGCGTTCAAGTTCTTGGAATGTGCATAATTCAACCGTACATTTTGAAGATTCTTCGGGCCCGATAACTTATTATTACTTTCCGCATTCTCAATACCCACAAATAGAGTGTTCGAATATCGTTTGGAATTAGAATCCGTTATCTTGGCATAATAAGAAATATCCACCTCACGCCCCTTATCCATAAACCAACTGGCACTTGCCCCAATCGTATGGTTCATGGAACGACCTACCGCCATATTTTCTTGCAGGATCTCATAAGGACGATCCTTCACGATGGGATAGGCGTTCATATCCTCGGTTGAACGGGAATGGTTATAATTAGCGGAATAAGATAGATCCAGACTATATTTCTTTTTGGAGTAGGATAAATTCACTAATCCGGTTGGCGAGAAGTAGAAAGCTTGCTTTCCGGTCAAAGAGATATCGGCACTTAAATCCTCATTCACTTTCTTCTCCATAATGATATTTATACTACCTCCTTTTACGCCATATTTTGGAGGAGAGCTATACAAAAGCTCTATACTCTTTACTTTGCTGGCCGAGGTAGATTTCAGAAGCTCTACAATCTGGGACAATGACATTGAGCTTCTACGTCCGTTAATAATAATGTTCGTAGTAGGGACGCCGATGATACTAACGTTGTCCCCTTCTTTCACCAATCCGGGAATCTCTCCTAAAATATCAAATGCAGTATTCACCGGTTTGGCCCTGATCAAGTTAGGCACGTCGAAAGATAAGGCATCGTCCGTAACCGTAACCAAAGGACGCTCGGAAGTAACGTAGACATCCGGCAATTTTACCGTAATACTATCTTTCACCAAGATAACAGAATCCTTAGTCTGTGCATTTACAGCGACAAGAATATTCAGAAGCAACAAGAAAGGAACAATGGCAGTCTTCATAATATCAAGATTATGTTTATAATCCGCCAAATTAAAAAGAAAAAAGGAGATAAGCAACGAAGCTATCGAATATTTACGAATAAATCGTATATACACTAAAAATAAAGCAATTGCACCACACCTGCTTATACTATTAACCCGTTGGCGGAATTAAGTAACCGTGCTAAATCTTATAAAGATAAAAATCAGATCAAACCGAATGTGCCTTTAGTCTGATAATATTCATTCTACCTTATCCAAGGTAAAAGTAAAGATTAAAGTAGAACCTCCGGGGATACCGCTATAATCTCCATATCCATAACCTAGCGAAGCCGGGATAATCGCCTCCACGGTCTCATCCAGATGGATATTCAATAAGACACCGCTTAAGCCCGGGATAATGCCGTTCATAGAAAAACTTGATCTATCCAGTTTCTTTTGAAAGACTTGCCCGTCAATATACTTCCCTTCCAGATCAAGTAAATAAACCACTGAGATTGCGGAAGGTGTCGTTGTCCATTCATTCTCTTTCCGAATGATCCGGTATAAGGCGGTATCACCCCCTAGAACAACTTGCTTATATCTTAATTCACCCTTCTCATCTTTCTCTGTTTTCTTTTCCCAGATGTATTCCTTGTTTTTGTTGATATAAGCCAATTGCTCTTCCGAGAATTGAAGCTCATCATCCCCACAAGAAGTAAATCCCATCATCATGATCACTAAAAGTGACCATACATACATTGAAAGTGCTTTCATTCCGATTTCTATATAAAATTAAATTATGATTATTCTTGATTTCCGAGGCGCGAATATACAAATCCATTTTGTTATATCAACTAACTTTCCGTTCTTTGCATAAATATAGTAGTAACCAACTAATACAACATGAAACTAAATAAATTAATAGCGATCGCCACGATCAGCCTTCTGTCGGGAGGTATAAGCATGGCACAAAAAGCGTTGAATCTTGAGGATATAGTTGCCGGTAACATCATACAAACAAAAGGCATCGGAAGCATGACTTGGCTAAAAGACGGTGAACGTTATAGCCGCTTGGAAAATAATAAGCAAACCGGAGGCACGGATATCGTCGCCTATCGAGCGAAAGATAACTCCCGTGAAGTCATTATCCCCTCATCCCTATTGACGGACAAATCTACCGGAAGGCCTATCCCCGTACGTAGCGTCTCTTGGAGTGCGGATAATGAGAAAGTCTTGATTTATAACAATACCCGACGGGTATGGCGTTATGATACACGGGGTGACTATTGGGTATTAAACCTAAAGGACGGCGCTTTACGTCAATTGGGAAAAGGAATGCCGGAATCCTCCATGATGTTCGCTAAATTCTCTCCGGATGGCACACGTGTGGCCTATGTTTCCAACAATAATATATATGTAGAAGATATAGACTCCGGGAAAATCACGCAGCTAACAAAAGACGGAAGCGATACGATTGTCAACGGAACCTTCGATTGGGTATATGAGGAGGAGTTCAGTTGCCGGGATGGTTTCCGCTGGAGCCCGGACGGAAAGCATATCGCCTATTGGCAAAGCGATACGAAAGGAACGGGAGTGTTCGACATTATTAATAATGTAGACTCCATCTACGCAAAGGTAATTCATTTCCCATACCCCAAGGCAGGAACCACCAATTCAGCCGTAAAAGTAGGCTACGTTTCCTCTACCGGCGGGAACACCACTTGGATCGCCATACCCGGAGATCCCCGGAACAACTACCTGCCCCGTATGGAATTCATCCCCGAAAGCGACGAGTTGTTCATACAGCAACTAAACCGCCCGCAGAATACAAATAAGGTATGGATCGCCAAGATATCCGATAACTCGCTGAATAATATCTTCACCGATACGGATGCCGCATGGCTGGACACGAATGATAACATACAATGGTTAAAGGACAACCACTATTTCACATGGGAAAGCGAGCGTAGTGGCTGGCGGCATTTATACCGGATAAGCCGTGACGGAAAAGAGATACAACCCATCACCAAAGGTGATTTTGATTATATCTCGCCGGTCGGGACCGATCTACAAAAGGGCTGGGTCTATTTCATAGCCTCCCCGGACAATTTCACCCAACGCTACTTGTACCGGGCTAAAGCATTCGGCAATGGAGAAGTGGAGCGTGTAAGCCCCATGGAACAATCCGGACAGCACCGCTACAACATGTCACCCACCGGCAAATGGGCTATACATACGTATAGTAACGCCTCTACCCCATCCGTTATCGACATGGTTTCTTTCCCGAAACATCAATCCGTACGCATGCTTGAGGATAATGCCCAAGCCAAGGATCAATACGCCGCCTTAGGATTAAACCCGAAAGAATTTATCAAGGTCAAGTCCGGCAATCTAACCTTGGACGCATGGATGATAAAACCTGTCGATTTCGACGCATCCAAGAAATACCCGGTTATCATAGAGGTATACGGCGAGCCGGCGAGCGCCACCGTACAAGATGTATGGGGTAACGGAGATTTATGGCAACAATATATGGCGAACCAAGGCTATATCGTGGTGAGTATAGAGAACCGGGGCGCGAATACTCCTCGTGGGCGTGAATGGCGTAAATGTATTTACGGGGAAGTGGGCACTTTCTCCTCCGAGGATCAAAGCAGAGGTATTTTAGATATGGCCCGTCAATATCCGTTTATCGATGCCAGCCGGATCGGCATTACCGGATGGAGCGGCGGCGGCAGTCAAACCTTGAACTGCATGTTCCGTTATCCGAAAGTATTCCATACCGGTATAGCGATCGCTTTTGTCGCTGACCAGCGCCTATACGACACGATCTACCAAGAACGTTACATGAATACTCCGCAGAACAATCCGGAAGGCTACCGCAAAGGTTCCCCGATTACCTATGCCGAGGGACTGGAAGGTAATCTGCTGCTTATTCATGGTACGGGAGATGATAACGTGCATTACCAAAATTGCGAGATGCTGGTGAACAAGTTGATCAAGAACGGAAAGATGTTTACGCAAATCAGTTACCCGATGCGTAGCCATAGCATCAACGAAAGGGAAGGAACGACTCTTCACCTACGTAAGACAATGGCTAAATACTGGCTGGAGCATCTTCCGGCCGGTGGTAAATAGTTAATCCACGATTCAATGAAACAATTTTTATTGCGATTAGTGATCTTGGCAGGAATCAGTTTCCTGCCAACGGTGTCCAACGCCCAATTAAGGGAAAAGGCCGAAGAACTATTGTCTACGACATTAGGCAATGATCCGGAGGAACCAGTTACCCCAACCGATACGCTTTCGCTCGATGAGCAACATCGGCAGGATTCCATCAAGATGCAGGAGCTAGCCCTCCAGTTGCAAGAGATGAAACTAAACGAGATCTTACTGAAAGACGAGCTGGAAAACACGAAAAACAGCAACGCTACCGCCGACTCCCTAAAAAGGGCCGAGCAACGAAACCGTATCGATTCCCTTCGGGCACTGACTCCCGGCGTACCTGTAGTCGTAGAGGGGGATACCTTATTTCACCTTTACGCCAAGCGCGGAGGTCGCACTCCGGTTGACCGGGCTGAGGACATCCTCAATATCATGGTAAAGATCGGGACCTCGCATTCCTTGAAGAAGGATTCCATCTATATCTATGACAGCGAATACGTAACGGATATCATGTACGGAGATAAGGTTATCCTAAGTATCACCGATCAAGATGCCCTATGGCAAAATCTCAGTCGTATAGCCCTCGCAGAACAATATCAACCGATTATCCAAAACAAGATACAAGAGCTAAGGGAGCAACATAGTATCTTGCAGATAGCGAAACGGGTATTATTGTTCATCCTCGTAATTATCATCCAATATTTCCTGTTTAAGCTGACCAACTATCTGTTTAAGAAACTACGCAGGAAAATTATCTGGTTAAAGCAGAACCGACTCAGATCTATTACCATCCGGGATTATGAATTTCTCAACACACATCGCCAAGGACGCGTATTGATGTTTTTCACCAACGTAATACGATGGATCGTGTTACTAATCCAATTAACCATCAGTGTACCGATCCTTTTCGCTATCTTCCCGCAAACAGAAGATCTAGCCTTGAAGATATTCTCCTACTTGTTGGAGCCGGTAAAGATGATCTTTAAATCGGTAGCTTCCTATATTCCGAACTTGTTTATCATCTTGGTGATCTATTACTGTATCAAATACATCGTAAAAGGAATCCAATACATAGCCAACGAGATAGAGAGCGAGAACCTGAAAATATCAGGTTTTTACCCGGATTGGGCGCAACCGACGTTTAATATCATCCGTTTCCTGCTATACGCCTTTATGATCGCCATGATCTATCCTTATCTGCCGGGATCGGACTCGGGGGTATTTCAAGGCATATCCGTATTTGTCGGTTTGATCATATCGTTGGGTTCCAGTACGGTGATCGGAAATATCATCGCAGGGCTGGTCATTACTTATATGAGGCCCTTTAAATTGGGTGACCGTATCCAACTAAACGAGACGACTGGCAACGTGATCGAGAAGACTCCGTTTGTCACCCGTTTACGTACCCCTAAGAATGAGGTAGTGACCATCCCGAACTCCTTTATCATGTCCTCCCATACAACAAATTATAGCGTATCCGCACGGCAATACGGATTAATCATCCACAGCACGGTTACGATCGGCTACGACGTACCTTGGCGGCAAGTTCATCAATTATTGATCAATGCCGCCCGCCAGACCACCGGGGTATTGCCAGAGCCGAAGCCTTTCGTATTGGAGACCGAACTAAGCGATTACTATCCCTGTTATCAAATCAACGCTTATATAAAGGACGCCGATAAACTCGGGGATATCTATTCCGACCTGCATCAAAACATACAGGACGTATTCAATGAGGCTGGCGTAGAGATCATGTCACCGCACTATTTCGCCGGACGAGACGGAAGCGCTTCCACGATCCCGGCCTCTCCCTATCTGGATGACAGGGTAGAGCCTTCAAAGAAATAAATATTTCACGGTAAATAGTTAAAAATGATCCCTCACGAAACAAATCGTGGGGGATTTTATGTTATATGTCCAAACGTCACTAATAAAATAAATAATGGTAATGAAAAAGTATTTTATCGCAGTAGCGGCTATGGCATTTTTGGCCGCATGTAGCGGGAAACAAGCCCAAAAGGATGTACCCGTAGAAGTAGAGGAAGAAGAATTCGCCATAATGTCGGCGGCTCCGGACGCTCCGTCTCTGCCACTGATCCATTCTGTTAAGGCGACTCAACCGGCAAAACCCGTGAATATGAGAGATTCCTTGAAGGCTGATCCTAAAAAGGGACCGGTTATCCAAAAAAAGTATAAGGGAACCCTGACTTCTCCGGATAGCGTGAATGTAGATTATGACTTAACCTTGTATTATCAACAAGATAACGCAGACGAGGAAGGCGTATTCGAGTTGGATGCTCTTTATACCGTACCGGAAGCAGTAGCCTCAAGCACCGGAGCGGCGAAGAAAGCTCCTCAGAAAGCCATTACAACCGGTAAACAAAAAGTAAAGCACGGAGCTCCCGATGACGTTAGCGCAGTAATCTACGAGTTGATTCCTAGTGATGGCGAACCCGTCATTTATTTCCTAGTAGAAGGGGATAACTTGACCTTGATGAACGACGCGTTGCAAAAAGCGGCGGCAGATCTTAACTACACACTAAAACTTGTTCAATAATATAGGCAGCACATCTTTGTATATATAGATCACCCCGATAGTCTTACCGGATCGCCGGAAGCTATCGGGGTTTAGTTTTTATTTAAACCATCCTTAGCGGACCGATTATTTGATACCTAACTTGGCTTTGATCGCTTTAGGCAGGGCATCTTTATGAACCACGATATTCATGGTCTTATAACGGACAAATGCTTTGGAAGCATACCAAATACCGTTATACTTGTTGTTGGTTCCCCACGAGTTCTTCACCATATAATACTCGTTACCTTCTTGATCTTTGGCGATACCGTAAATCTGCATACCATGGTCGTCGGTCGTCTCATAATTATCATAAGCCAACTGGCGCTCTGCTTGCGTACACCATTTCTGAGGTTGCGGTTTTGTGTTCAGCTTCTTTTCCTCCGGTTTCAATTTCAACCAATGAGCCATATCGGAACCGCTCAACTCCTGTACCTTCTCATCATCAGGCATAACGGCCACTCCGTCACGAGTAAAACCAGATTCGCTCACGTCGGAACCCCAAGCGATCGTATACCCCGTATTAATCGCGTTATCAAAGACCTCCATAAACTCATCCAGCGGCAAGTTATACGACATACCGTGACGCCAGTTATCCTGAATCTCTAGCGGGAACTGGGTATAGAACGGATGATGCGCATAAGAAGTCAATGAGACATAATCCGAAGCCTTCAAACCTGTAGACTCGAAGAAAGATTTCGGTGTATATTCCTTCCCTTTATACGTGAATTTCTCAGGAGGAACCCCCAAGTAGATCTGATGTACGGCAGCGACCGCCTGCTTCCATAACATGGCGTTATTCTCATCAGACTGCAATTTGCGTAACTTTCCTTTGGCGATAGCGGCCACCATAGCGTCGGTCAAGGCGGAAAGCTCGGTATGGTTACTCAACGTATCGGAATACATTACGCCCGGGCGCATCTCCTCTTCCGGAACCAAGCCGAATGTTTCCATTCCATAGAGCGCGTCATAGAAAGATCCACCTTGCGAGAACGACACATCCCCATGCGTACGCACGGCAGCATCGGCACGATCCAGATAGGTGTTATATACCGTAAACATCTCGGATAAGTCATACTCACCCTTTCCCAGACGAAGCAACTCAGACTCCAAGAAAGCGTATGAGGAGTAGCACCAGCACGTGCCCGCACGATTTTGGTTCTTAACAGATGTAATCGGGTTCTCTTTCACGGTCGTGAACACGAATCCCTCCTCGCTCTCTTTCTTCTCCGTGTCCTGCGCTTGGATCGTAGCGGACAGCGTCAGAGCGAATAGCATGCTTGAAACTAGAATAGTCTTTTTCATGTAAAATTTTATATTAATATTAGTATTAAGTCCGTATCACCCGCAAATGTAAGTTTTTTATCCGTAGCTAACCCTACAAAGTCGTACGTATTTGAGATATTTTATCTAAGTTTGCCTCCTCAGGAAACATAATATATAACTAATTATCTGCAAAATGAGAATATCTATTATCGGTTCGGGTAATATCGGTGGAGCGATCGCCCGAGGTTTAGCGAAAGGAACCATGTTCAAAGCCTCTGATATCACTTGTACCGCCCAATCGGACGAGACCTTGGAGAAGATGAGAAAGATCGATCCGGACTTTATCTTGACCCATGATAACGTGGAAGCGGCACGAAACGCTGATATCATTATAATCGCCGTTAAACCTTGGCGTGTAGAAATGATTATAGATGAGATTAAGTCGGTGCTCGACTTCGAGAAACAAATGATCGTATCCGTAGCGGCTGGCGTGACTTTTGATCTGTTAAATACTTATTTGACCAAGAACACGGACTTCGATTGTCTGGCTACTCCCACGATCTTCCGGATTATGCCCAACACGGCTATCGAGGTGATGAGCAGCATGACTTTCGTCTCCGCCCGCAACGCCTCCAAGGAGCAAACGGATCTAATCATCCATATCTTCAACGAGCTTGGCAACGCCATGTTGGTAGAAGAACGGTTGATGGGCGCAGGAACAGCATTGGCTTCCAGCGGCATCGCTTTCGCCTTGCGTTATATCCGCGCGGCGATAGAAGGCGGCGTGGAATTGGGTTTCTATCCGAAACAAGCGCAAGAGATCGTGGTACATACCGTGAAAGGCGCCGTTGATTTGTTGCTCGAGAACAAAAGTAACCCGGAGATGGAAATCGATAAGGTAACGACTCCGGGCGGAATCACGATCAAGGGTCTAAATGAGATGGAACTTTCCGGTTTTACCTCTTCCGTGATCCGGGGACTGAAGGCCAGTAAATAAAAATAGGCAGACAAAGTAGTTTGCCAGCACCAATACGCCCCGAAATATGCTGACAAACTACTTTACCTGCCCTCGGCAGGTTTATGTTCTTTCCGCCTAGCCATTTCCATCTCCAACATCCGGAGTTCCCGGCTGGTCTGCCCCGCGACAGAAGTATTCTCTTCCGCACGCCGGATCAAATACGGCAGTACATCCCTTACCGAGGCGTACGGTACGTATTTGGTTACGTTATATCCCGCATGGGCTAAATTGAAGGAAATATTATCACTCATTCCCAATAGCTGCGCAAAGAAAACACGGGAGTCATCGCGGGCGATCCCCTTCTCGTCCATCAATTTCGCCAACTTATAATTACTCTCCTCATTATGAGTTCCCATAAACATCTCAAAACGATCTAAATGATCCATGGTGAAACGGACCGCCGCATCATAATTCTCGTCCGTGGCCTGCTTATCCTTACAAATCGGATCGGGATAATCCAACGCCGCCGCACGGGCACGCTCCGCTTCCATATAAGCCCCGCGCACGAATTTCACGCCGGCGATATAATCTCTCGCCACGGCGTTATCGTAGATACGACGCAGATAAGGCATCCGGTCATGACGATACATTTGCAAGGTGGCGAATACGATCGCACGTTTCTTGTTGAACTTACGCATCGCCTCATCGGTAAGCGCATCGATGGCATCTTGGAAACAATAATCCTCCGCATCCACTAAAATACGTACGTCGTTATCGTAAGCCCGTTGGCAAAGCGCCATAAAACGCTCGCGGAACTCGCGGAAATGCCGGACATCGTCTATCGTAAGCTCTTCCCGTTTCTCGGAAGCTTTGGCCAGTAACTCATCGGTCGTGATCGTGGATGGTTTGAATACGGCATAGGCCAGATTCGTATTTCCTTTCGCAAAATCTATCGAGCGCAAGGTTTCCTCGAAAGTCGCTTGTATGCCCTCCGGGGTCTGCTCGCTCTCCGCCGAATAATCGAGCGTCGATTTCACGTTGTATTTCATCAAGTGGTTGATGGCAGCGGAGCAGTCCTGCAAGGTCTCCCCCCCTACGAACTGTTTATATAAGGTAGGCTTCACCGCCCAAGCCAGCGGGAAATGTATTTTCAAGGCTATACTCGTGGCTACTTTAGCGCATTTTACCAACCAAGGATATTTTATCGTATTAAAAAGCCAATAAGCATTTTGTAGTTCTCCCCGCGACTTCGACGAGAAAGCGATCTCGGTATTATTAAAGTCTAACATATCGTATATAGATAAAGGTAACGTCATGGCGTAGAGACGGGGCGTGCCCCGTCTCCCCCCATAATCAGTTGGTTTTCTTAATTATGACAATTATTTCTCACCTAAGAACGGATACCCGTAGCTCGTCGGAGGAACCAAGCATTCCTTGATACAACGAGGATTCGTCCAGCGAATCAAGTTCAACGGGCCACCGGCCTTGTCATTCGTTCCGGACGCACGGGAACCGCCGAACGGTTGCTGGGCGATCACGGCGCCGGTCGGTTTATCATTGATATAGAAATTACCGGCCGAATAGCGCAAGGTATTGAATGCCTTATCAATCGCATAGCGATCACGGGCGAAAATAGAACCCGTCAATCCGTACGGAGAAGTACGATCACAAAGTTCCAAAGTCTCCTCATATTTAGCGTCGTCATATACGTAGATCGTAATCACCGGCCCGAAGATTTCCTCTACCATGCTCTTGAACATCGGGTCCGTGGTCTGGATAACCGTTGGCTCCACGAAATAACCAACAGATTTGTCCCCGTTACCACCAAAAAGAACCTCTGCGTCCGGAGACTGTTTTGCGTAATCGATATAACTCATGATGTTATCGAACGAAGCCTCATCGATCACGGCATTGACAAAGTTCGTGAAATCCTGCACGTCACCCATCTTGATCTCTTTCAGCATATCGCCCACGTAATCTTTCACCTCTTTCCAGAGAGAAGCCGGGATATAGGCCCGAGAACCCGCTGAGCACTTCTGCCCTTGATACTCGAACGCGCCGCGTACGATAGCGGTAGCCACATCCAACGCCGGAGCGGAAGGATGAGCGAAGATAAAGTTCTTGCCACCTGTCTCGCCTACGATTTTTGGATAAGATTTATAATGCCCCAAGTTCTCTCCGATCTGACGCCACAAAGTATTGAACGTAGAGGTAGAGCCCGTAAAATGGAACCCCGCCAAATCACGGCTGCCCGTAATCACCTTACCGATCACGCTACCCTGTCCCGGGATGAAATTCACTACGCCATCGGGCAAGCCGGCCTCTTGGAAAACCTTCATCAAGAAATAGTTCGAATGGATCGCCGTAGTAGACGGTTTCCATACCGCCACGTTGCCCATCATAGCCGGAGCCATATTCAAGTTGGAAGCGATCGACGTAAAGTTAAACGGCGTGAGCGAGAACACGAAACCTTCCAAGGCACGGTATTCCATACGATTCAATATACCCGTCTCGGAATAAGGTTGATCGGCATATACTTGACTAGCGTAGAAGGTACTGAAACGCAAGAAATCGATCAATTCGCAGGGAGCGTCGATCTCCGCTTGGAACGGATTCTTGCTCTGTCCCAACATAACCGAAGCGTTCAGGATATAACGATATTTCGTAGCCAACAACTCAGCTACACGAAGCATAATAGACGCACGTTCCACCCATGGAAGTTCTGACCATTCCTTATGCGCTTTCATGGCGGCGTCGATAGCCATTTGTACTTCTTTCTCGCCCGCCTTATGATAAGTAGCCAATACATGATGATGATCATGAGGCATAACGACCTTACCGGTATTACCCGTACGGATCTCTTTTCCGCCAATTACCAGAGGAATATCCCATTCCTCGGAACTTATCTGCGCCAACGCTTTCTTTAAGGATGCTTTTTCACTTGATCCGGGAGCATACGCTTTTACCGGCTCATTAATGGGTTTAGGAAATCTAAAAATAGCATTATCCATAATACTTCAGATTTTTTAAATGGTTATTCAATGAAACTTTCTGCTGTAAACGTAGCAAATTTATTTTAAAACAGTGGCGTATAAACGTTAATATATATCAACCAAAGATAAGCTCATTTCACGGTCTATACAATGATCTAAAAGGCCTCTCCCGAAAACAATCCGCGAAAGTTGTTTGTTACATTAACATATTAATCATCTTAAAGGAATAAAATTATGGCAATTAAAAGAGTTTGGATTGAGGAGGATTGCATCGCTTGCGGTACATGCGAGGGCATTTGCCCGGAAGTATTCACAGTTACAGATCGCTCACGTGTAAACGAAGGAGTTAATTTCGATGATTTCGAGGCGGGTATTAAAGAGGCTGCCGAAAGCTGTCCGGTCGAGGTTATCAAATACGAATAGACAAAAACACATTAACCCTTACTTTTCCTTCCTAGATAAAATCTCAGAATCATTGCGCAATCTATAATAACACGTTACCTTTGCCGGAGGTAAGGTTAATAACATTAACCTCTTACGGGAATAGAAAGAATCAAAATAAGAAATAAGAAGTAAAATGAGAAAATTAGTGTTACTGAGTTTTGTTATTGTCGCCTCTTTACAATTTTGCGGGGCGCAATCATTGGATAAGATGCAATGGTTCAACGAGCCGGAGCAATGGGAGATTAAAGACAAGTCGCTTTCCATGCAGGTCACTCCCCAAAGCGACTATTGGAGGATTTCCCATTACGGGTTTACGGTAGATGACGCTCCTTTTTATTATGCGACTTATGGGGGTGAATTCGAAGTGAAAGTCAAGATAACCGGCGATTACAAGCAGCGTTTTGACCAAGCCGGCCTAATGCTTCGTATCAATCATGAAAATTATATAAAAGCCGGTATAGAGTTCGTGGATGGTAAATACAACCTAAGCGCGGTCGTTACGCATAAGACCTCCGACTGGAGCGTTATCACCTTAGACAAAGCGATCCCTTATGTATGGATAAAAGCAGTCCGGAGATTGGACGCCGTGGAGATCTTCTACTCATTCGATGATAAGGAATACACCCTTATGCGTAACGCTTGGCTACAAGACAATATCCCCGTACAAGTCGGGTTTATGGCCGCTTGTCCCGACGGGAAAGGATTTAATGTGACATTCGAGCATTTCAAGGTAAAACACCTCCCGGATCAGCGCCGGTTAGAATGGCTAAAGAAAAATGCTGAATAAGTATTAGATGCTTATCTTTCAGACGCAGATGACACGGATTTACTATTCTTATCCGTATTATCTGCGTCATTTGTATTAAAAACAAGCCATACCTGTTAATTAGAAAAGAAAACAAGGGCTTTCACCTTCTTTTTGCTTTTTATTCCTATCTTTGGAGCGACATAATACAATAACTTCAGCAAAATGAACGAACAGATACAACAAATCGCGGAGCGTCTGGCCGGATTACGGGACGCACTGGAGATTACGCCGGAAGAAATGGCAAAGGTCTGCAACCTCACGACTGAGCAATATTTGCTGCTGGAAAGCGGCACGGTTGATATTTCCGTTAGCGTATTGCACCAGATCTCACAGGCTTATGGCGTAGAATTAACCACGTTGATGTTTGGCGACGAGCCTAAAATGAGTACGTACTTTATTACTCGTAACGGAAAAGGTGTTGCCGTAGAGCGTACGAAAGCCTATAAGTACCAATCATTGGCCGCCGGTTTCGTCGGACGTAAAGCGGACCCCTTCTTGGTAACCGTACATCCCAAACCAGAGGATGAGCCGATGTATCTCAATTCCCATCCGGGGCAAGAATACAATATGGTATTAAAAGGACGTCTGTTACTACAGATCAACAATAAAGATCTTATCTTAGAAGAAGGTGATAGTATTTATTTTAACTCAGAGCTTCCTCACGGTATGAAAGCGCTGGATGGGGAAAAGGTCAGTTTCTTGGCCGTCATTTTATAAACGATCAACAGCATGTTAGAAAGATTTATAGATAAAACGACGTTTGAGTCGCAAGAAGATTTTATTAAAAACTTCAAGATCAAGGTTCCGGAGAACTTCAACTTCGGATATGATGTGGTAGACGCTTGGGCGGAGGAAGAACCTGATAAGAAAGCGTTATGTTGGACAAACGATCATGGAGAGCATATTGATTTTACGTTTGCCGACTTGAAACGGTATACGGACCAGACGGCTTCTTATTTCCAATCCTTGGGGATCGGACATGGCGATATGGTGATGCTGATACTCAAACGCCGTTATGAGTTCTGGTTTTCTATCATCGCATTGCATAAATTAGGGGCTGTCGTGATACCGGCTACACACTTACTGACCAAGAAAGATATCGTTTATCGTGCGAATGCCGCCGATATCAAGATGATCGTTTGCGCCGGAGAGGAAGTGATAACGAAACATATCATAGAGGCTTTGCCGGACTCACCGACCGTAAAAAGTGTCGTATCCGTAGGGCCGGAAATACCGGAAGGTTTCGAGGATTTCCAACAGGGTATCCAAAACGCCGCTCCTTTCGTCCGCCCGTCTCACCCAAATAGCAATGACGATATCTCTTTGATGTATTTCACCTCCGGTACGACTGGAAACCCGAAAATGGTGGCCCACGACTTTACGTATCCACTGGGGCATATCGTGACCGGTAGTTTCTGGCACAACTTGCATAAAGACAGCCTTCACCTGACGATCGCGGATACGGGCTGGGGCAAGGCGGTTTGGGGTAAGCTATATGGGCAATGGATCGCCGGAGCGACCGTATTTGTTTACGACCACGAGAAATTCACGCCTGCTGATATGTTGCAGATGATACAGGATTACCGGATCACCTCGCTTTGCGCTCCTCCTACGATCTTCCGTTTCTTAATTCGTGAGGATATGACTAAATACGATTTATCATCCCTTCAATATTGCACGATCGCCGGCGAGGCCTTGAACCCCGCCGTGTTCGACACGTTCTATAAGTTGACCGGCATTAAATTGATGGAAGGCTTCGGCCAGACAGAGACTACGCTGACAGTCGCCACTTTCCCGTGGATGGAGCCGAAACCGGGCTCTATGGGTGTTCCCAACCCGCAGTACGATGTCGATTTATTGCGTCCGGACGGAAGCCGTGCGGAGGATGGCGAGCAAGGACAGATCGTGATACACACAACAAATGGCAAGCCTATCGGGTTATTCAAGGAATATTACCGGGACGCGGAACGTACCCGGGAAGCTTGGCACGATGGCCTGTATTACACGGGAGACGTGGCTTGGCGTGACGAGGATGGTTACTTATGGTTCGTTGGCCGCGCGGACGACGTGATCAAGAGTTCCGGCTACCGTATCGGGCCGTTCGAGGTGGAAAGTGCCTTGATGACTCACCCGGCGGTAGTGGAATGTGCTATCACCGGTGTCCCCGACGAGATCCGCGGACAGGTAGTAAAGGCCACGATCGTATTGGCGAAGGACTATAAGGATAAAGCGGGTGATGCCTTGATCAAAGAATTGCAAAATCACGTGAAACGTGTCACCGCTCCTTACAAATATCCCCGTGTTGTCGAATTCGTGGACGAACTGCCGAAAACAATCAGCGGAAAGATCCGACGGGTAGAGATCCGGGATAAAGATAATAAATAATAAATCATAACTTTCTTGAAAAGGATCGCTGTAAAAATAGGAAGTAATGTCCTGACCCGCAAGGATGGGACGCTAGATATCACCCGCATGTCCGCGTTGGTTGACCAAGTAGCGGACTTGCATCGGCAAGGTATGGAGATCGTCTTGATCTCCTCCGGTGCCGTGGCTTCCGGACGAAGCGAGATAAAGGCCGGCAAAAAGCTGGATCCCGTATCAGCCCGGCAACTGTATTCGGCGGTAGGACAGGCCAAGTTGATCAACCGGTATTACGAGTTATTCCGGGAGCATGGCATGACTTGCGGGCAAGTGCTTACTACAAAAGAGAATTTCGGGAGTCGTACGCATTACCTGAACCAGAAGCATTGCATGGAGGTAATGCTTGAAAACAAGGTGATCCCCATCGTGAATGAGAATGATACGATATCCGTAACCGAGCTGATGTTCACGGATAATGATGAGTTATCCGGCTTGATCGCTACGATGATGGGAATGGATGCCTTGGTGATTCTCAGTAATATAGACGGGATTTACAATGGAAATCCGTCGGACCCGGATAGTTCCGTGATCCGGGAAATCGAATGTGGGAAAACAGATTTGTCGGAATATGTACAGACTAGCAAATCATCCTTTGGACGCGGAGGTATGTTGACGAAATGTCATATCGCCCAAAAAGTGGCAGACGAAGGTATTGCGGTTATCATCGCCAACGGCAAAAAGGATAATATCCTTCCGATGTTATTGGCGGTGGATAGCGACACGGTCTGCACCCGTTTCATTCCGGCCTCGAAACCCGTCAGCAGCGTAAAGAAATGGATCGCCCACTCCGAGGGTTTCGCCAAAGGGGAAATACATATCAATAAAGGAGCCGAGGAAGCATTGACCGCCCCGAAAGCGACTAGCGTATTATTGGTTGGAGTAACCCGCATCGAGGGTGATTTCGAAAAAGATGATATCGTAAAGATAATGAATGAGGAAGGCGTGCAAATCGGCGTAGGCTGTACCGCCTATGACAGCGAGGAAGCACGTAAGCAAATAGGGCAACGGGATTTAAAACCGCTTATACATTATGATTATCTATATTTGGATTAAAAAGTATGAATGTAAAAGATATGCTGCGACAGGCATCGGATGCGGCTAAACAATTGATAACGCTATCGGATCAAACGATTATCGGGATCTTAAAGGAGACAGCGCAGGTTCTACGGACTCATACGGAGGAGGTACTCGCTGCGAATCGCCAAGATCTGGAACGTATGGACCCGGCAAACCCAAAATACGACCGGTTGAAACTGACAGAGGAACGGTTACAGGGTATAGCCGCCGATATGGAGAACGTATCGACATTACCTTCTCCATTAAATAAGGTCTTGAGCGAGACTACCCGCCCGAACGGAATGGTTATCCGAAAAGTAACCGTGCCTTTCGGGGTGATCGGCGTGATCTATGAGGCTCGTCCGAATGTTACCTTCGATGTTTTTTCCTTATGTTTCCGAAGCGGTAATGTTTGCGTGCTAAAGGGTGGATCGGATGCGGACTTCTCCAACCGAGCCTTGGTACGCATCATCCATTCTGTATTGGAGCGTCAGGGTATAAATCCGGCGGTATGCACTTTACTACCTCCGGATCGAGAGGCTACGGCGGAATTACTGGGAGCGGTCGGCTTGGTTGACTTAATCATTCCTCGTGGAAGCAGTTCCTTGATTCACTTCGTCCGGGAACACGCGAAAGTTCCGGTGATCGAGACTGGGGCTGGTATCTGTCATACCTATTTTGATCGCTCCGGAGATAAAGGCAAGGGACGTGAGATCGTAAATAACGCAAAGACACGGAGGGTCAGCGTATGTAATGCCTTGGATTGCTTAATCATCCACCGAGAACGTCTATCTGATCTTCCGTATATCTGTGGAAAGCTTCCGGACAGCAACGTAATCATTTATGCGGACGAACCGGCTTATGCCGCTCTATCTGAACATTATCCGGAGACGCTTTTACAACAGGCTAACGAAAACAGTTTCGGTACCGAGTTCCTCGATTACAAAATGAGTATCCGTACCGTATCCTCTTTAGACGAGGCTCTATCACATATCGCCCGGTACAGTTCAAAACATAGCGAAAGCATAATCAGCGAAGATCCGGAAACTATCCGGCGCTTCCAGCAATTGGTAGATGCCGCTTGCGTATACGCAAATGTATCTACCGCCTTTACTGATGGGGCCCAATTCGGATTCGGGGCGGAGATCGGAATCAGTACCCAAAAGCTACATGCCCGGGGACCGATGGCGCTTCCTGAATTAACGACTTATAAATACATCATAGAAGGAGACGGGCAGACGAGAATATAGGAACTCGCCTGTCTCTTTCTTCTAGAACAACACTTAAATCTAAACGAATAATGTCAACAGTAATAGATTCAAATATTTTCAATACTTTAGTTTCAAATACATTCTATTCCTGTCCTTTAGGAGGGGCTATCTATGATACGGAAGGAAATCTGATAGACTTGAATAAGGCGATGTTCGCTCATTTTTCCTTGGCGGATAAGCATGACTTTATTATAGAACATCTATTTAATAATATCGTACTAACCGATTCCTTGAAGTCATCTTTAAGAAAAGGTGACGCAATTATATGCGAAGAGCCCGTCACGTTTAAAGTAGAACCCATCTATACCGATGAACAGGGGCTTAGCGGGTATACGCTTTGGCTTACGCAGCAGGGAGAAAAAGAAACTGACAGGGAAAATAAACTATTGATGGGACAATTGAACGAGAGCCGGATATTGATGCGGCAAGCGTTGGAAGACGGTAAATTAGCCGCTTACTCATTCAGCTTCGACCGTTTCTCCACTTGCGACAAAAAGCATTGTAACCGCTGTTTTCAATTCTACGGCACGACCAATACTCTATTAGATAAAAACAGGTTTATATGTAGGGCTTTATCATCCGTACGTAAGCCCGAGGATAGTTTGGATTTCTTCTATCTGTTCAATAAAATCCGGGACGAGAAATTATCGTCTCACAACGTCACCTTCCACCTGAAGAATCAAGACGGGACTTATAAGATGTATGAAATATCGGGTAAAAGCATGGATATTGATGAAAGCGGCACCCCACATGTCATTATAGGTAGCATTATCGAAAAGGAAAACGACGAGCTAGCTATCGCGAATCATCAGAAATCCAAGGATCTTTCCCTATTGAAATCTACGTTTCTGGCAAATATGACGCACGAGATCCGGACTCCGTTAAATGCCATCGTCGGCTTCTCCGATATGTTAGGACTGGAAGATGATCCGGAAATGCGTGAACAGTATATTTCCATGATTAAAGAAAATAACACGGCTTTGCTCGAATTAATCAATGACACACTCGAGATGTCCAGAATCGAGTCCAATACGATCAATTGGTCATATGAGGATGTAAATCCGCTCGCTATCATGCACGATGTATACGAATACGCCTCTCCCCGCATATCCGAAAACGTACGGTTAATCTTGGATGATTCTCCAAACGTATCTCTTCACACGGATAAACATAAGCTTATGCTTATCTTGAAAAAACTACTTTCTAACGCCCTCCGATATACGGAGAAAGGAGAAATTCATTTCGGATACCAATCGTTGTATCCGGTCAGCGTGCAATTTTACGTGTCCGATACAGGCAACGGCATCCCGAAGGACAAACTAGGGCACATCTTCGAGCGATTCCTGCAATTGAACGAATTTGAACCGGGTACCGGATTGGGACTTTCAATCTGTAAAGGTCTGGTCACCGCCATGGGAGGTACCATTTGGGTGAACTCGGAGGAAGGGAAAGGTTCTACCTTCAGTTTCAAACTACCCATAACACCTCCGGATACGATCTCTTAAACAATTCCTTGGCCTTTCTAAAGGATAATTGACAAGTAGTCATTATCTTTGCCTTTAACAAAATATTATTGTAACAGATATGAGACATTTCACTTGCGTACAGGATTTAGGTGACTTGAAACAAGCGCTTAATGAAGCTTTCGAGATCAAGAAAGATCGTTTCCAGTTTAGTGAACTGGGAAAAAACAAGACGTTGTTGATGATATTTTTCAACTCAAGCCTACGTACCCGCTTAAGCACCCAAAAGGCTGCCATGAACTTAGGTATGAACACGATCGTTTTGGACGTTAACCAAGGTGCATGGAAGCTGGAAACAGAGCGAGGTGTTATCATGGATGGTGATAAACCGGAGCATTTGCTGGAAGCTGTTCCTGTAATGGGCTGTTACTGCGATGTGATCGGGGTCCGTTCTTTCGCACGCTTTGAGAATAAAGAAGATGATTATAACGAAAAGATATTGAGTCAGTTCATCGAGCATTCCGGCCGGCCGGTATTTAGCATGGAAGCGGCGACACGCCATCCGTTGCAAAGTTTCGCCGACTTGATCACGATAGAGGAATATAAGAAAACAGCTCGTCCGAAGGTAGTCATGACTTGGGCTCCTCATCCGAAATCATTGCCGCAAGCCGTACCAAACAGCTTTGCCGAATGGATGAACGCTACAGATTATGAGTTTGTTATCACTCATCCGGAAGGTTATGAGCTTGATCCTAGATTCGTAGGCAACGCTAAAGTGGAATACGATCAGAAGAAGGCTTTTGAAGGAGCGGATTTCATTTACGCAAAGAACTGGTCCGCTTATAAAGATCCGAATTACGGACAAGTAATCAGCACAGATCGTAGCTGGACCGTAGACGCTGAGAAAATGGCGCTTACGAATAACGCTTATTTCATGCATTGCTTGCCGGTTCGCCGCAATATGATCGTTACCGATGATGTGATAGAGAGCCCGCAAAGTATCGTAATCCCCGAGGCGGCAAACCGTGAGATCTCCGCACAAACCGTATTGAAGAAAATATTGATGGGATTATCTAATCTTTAGGATAGAGAGATAGGGTATTCTTTACGATGGGCATTCTTAGGTGTTTATAACAGGCATTCTTAACACCTAAGAATGCCCATTGTAAGCATCTAAGAATAGGCATCAAGGTTTTTCAATGTAAACGAGCCATCCCAACAATAAAAGAGTACTCCCCTACTCTTGTAGAAAAGTACTCTTTCTATGGCTGAAAACAAATCTATTAAGCCTCTCCTGTCGGACCTGCGAAGTCCTCAAAATTAGCTGTTTTGTTATTATTATTTCCTGCTTGAAGTTGCTCCCCAAATTTCTTGATATTGTCTTGCAAAGCGAATAACAAACGTTGAGCGTTATCCGGAGTTAAGATTACGCGACTTTTCACTTGTGCCTTAGGAGCTCCCGGAACCACCCGGATGAAATCTAGGATAAATTCAGAGCTTGAATGAGATATAATAGCCAAATTGGCGTAAGTTCCTTGTGCCATCTCTTCAGATAACTCGATCTGAATCTCGTTATTGGCAGGTTTGTTGTTTTCCATACTTTCTTCTTTTAAATTTATGGTGATTAAAAATTGCGAAGACAAATATACATATTTATTCTGGGTTACAAAGGGGTTGAAGACTATAAATGCAAAAACGACTACCTTCTCAGGCAGTCGTTTTCTAGTTGTGTTTTTAATTCTCAATTCTTTAGACCAATGTAAAAATACCTTTTGTGTTTGATATAATTGGTTTTGGCGTTTTAGTTAAGGTTTGTTTTGTCTAAGTGCTAATCTCTTTCACTTGAACTTTACAAAAGTAAGGGCTTTAGCAAAGACCACCAAATACTATATGTGCAATAAATAATACTATATCATCAACACTTGACACAAATCAATGTAAACATGCTTTAAATCATGTTTTAAATTATAAACCTCGAACGGGAATATTTCTCCCTGTACTCTGTAGGGGTACTCCCCCTACGCCGTTTGAATACCCGGTTGAAATTCGATAGATTATTAAAACCGCACCTGTAACATATTTCAGAAATACTGTCACTTGTATCGGTCAAACGGCATACCGCCTCGGCTACCCGGATCTCGTTCAAGTTATCGATAAATGTCTTTCCCGTCCACTTCTTCAAGAAACGCATCAATGAGGCATCGCTCATATTTGTTAACTTAGCCACTTCCGACAAGGTGATACGTTTTTGATAATTTTCGTGTAAATATAACATGATACTATCTAAACGATCGGTATCGTTATTATTATAGTTCTTTACCGTGTTCACGGCATTCAACCGACGGGCTGCTTTATCCAAAGATAGAATCTTAAGAATCTCGACCAAACGCAACAGGTTCTTGAAAGAATCCGGCTTGTTATCGTTCGACAACATTCTTAATTTATCTTGAATGCCAAGTATCATTTCCCGGCTGAAAACAAGACCACTGGAAGCGTTATCAAACATATCCTTCATGGTCTTGAAATGCCGTCTATTGATTAAGCTATCAAATAACGATTTATGAAATTGTATCGTTATCTCAAAGATCCCATTACACGGACACTTATGGTTCGAGTAAGCATGCTTCGTTCCTCCCGCGATCAACACCAAATCCAGATCATCGATTTCCTCGACCGAATCGCCAACTATCCGGATAGCACCAGCGGCATTCTCCAGATAGTTCAACTCAAACTCCATGTGTACATGTAACGGAAAATTAAACCCCGATTTCGGGCGTTGCATGACCAAGAAGCAATCTTCTGATGAAAGCGGGGTAGTTTCCTTCAATACGTCTACTTTCCCCATACACACAAAGCTTTTTTATTCGAGTATCAACGTACTGATTACCGGGCAATGGTCGGATGGGAACAGGTTATTCAACGTTTCAGTCAATACACCATGACGCAATACCTTGATATTCCCTTTCACGAAGATATAATCAATCCATTCACGCTTGTCGTAAGGGATCTTTCCAAAATCATGGAATGTCCATTCCGGGCCGTAAGTAAACCCTGCGATCGTGCGGGAATGAGTCAAATGACGAGGATCACTCGGATTAGTCAATACTTGTATCGGCTCATCAGAAGGCACGGCATTGAAATCGCCAGTCACGATTATAGGCAAATTCTCGGATAATTTCTTCGCTTGCTCCAGCACCAAAGAAGCTCCTTCATGACGAGCCACTTTCCCCATATGATCCAAGTGCGTATTCAAGAAAAAGAATTTCTTTCCCGTATTCTTATCTTTCAAGATCGCCCAAGTAGCAACACGCTCGCATGCGGCGTCCCAACCTTTCTTACCAACGGCATTTATATCTTCGGCTAACCAGAAATTACCGCTTTTCTCAACGGAGAAACGATCCTTACGATAGAAAATCGGAGCGTACTCCCCTTTCGTCTTGCCATCCTCACGACCAACACCCACATAAGCGTATTCCGGTAAACGATCAAGCAAATCATTCAGCTGATTATTCAAGACCTCTTGCGCACCGAACACATCCGCCTCATGGAATTTCACTAAATCAGCAGCGAAATCTCTTCTGAATTTCCATTGATTATCCTTATCACCCGAATTATCGTAACGGATGTTATAAGACATTACATTCATTTTCTCATCGTTGTTTTTAGCGAATAAGCAGCCAGTGGCAAATAAAGCCACCATTAAACAAAGTAAAATTCTCTTCATGATATTGATTATTATATGTTTCTTATATGTCTCAGTATTTATCTATGGTCTTTGTTACCTCGCAAAAATAAAGTTTATCCATTTATTAAGCAAATAAGGAAGAACAAAAAAGGCCGACAGATTGCTCTGCCGGCCTTTCTTTATAGTTTATTAAACGTTCCTATTCTTCATCATCTTTGTCCATGGCATTGAAATCAACCACGTTCTTGCGATTAGCGAAGATACGATCGAACTCATCCTTTGCGCCTACGATCAGCTTATCAAACTCACGCTGACCGGTACCAGCAGGAATCAAGTGACCACAGATAACGTTCTCTTTCAAACCTTCCAAACGGTCTACCTTTCCGTTGATAGCAGCCTCGTTCAATACTTTCGTCGTCTCTTGGAAAGATGCGGCGGACATAAAGCTGTTCGTCTGCAAAGCGGCACGTGTGATACCTTGAAGGATCTGGTTGGCTGTAGCCGGAATAGCGTCACGTACCTCGACCAGCTTAAGGTCACGGCGTTTCAACATACTATTCTCATCTCTCAACTTACGTGCAGTCACGATCTGTCCAGCCTGCAATGTCTGAGAATCTCCCGGATCGGTAACAACTTTCTTGCCCCAGATACGATCGTTCTCGTCCATTACCTCCAACTTATCAACAATCTGCTGCTCCAAGAAGCGAGTATCTCCCGGATCAACCACCTCTACCTTACGCATCATCTGACGAACGATAACCTCGAAGTGCTTATCGTTGATCTTC
The DNA here is from genome assembly GCF_003434625.1 of Parabacteroides sp. AM17-47. Lineage (NCBI taxonomy): Bacteria > Pseudomonadati > Bacteroidota > Bacteroidia > Bacteroidales > Tannerellaceae > Parabacteroides > Parabacteroides sp. AM17-47. The sequence goes on along the minus strand of NZ_QTLI01000004.1, from coordinate 175,763 downwards.
ACACCCTGTAGACGGTATACATCCTGAACCTCATTCACGATATATTCCTGTACAGCCGTCGGACCTTTGATCGCCAAGATATCCGAAGGAGTGGTAGCACCGTCTGATAGCGGCATACCCGCACGGATATAGTCGTTCTCCTGAACCAATAATTGTTTAGACAGAGGAACCATATATTTCTTAACCTCACCCAACTTAGACGTTACGGTGATCTCACGGTTACCACGTTTGATCTTACCGAATCCTACCTCTCCGTCGATCTCAGATACGACAGCAGGGTTAGACGGGTTACGAGCCTCGAACAACTCGGTTACACGAGGAAGACCACCGGTGATATCACCGGCCTTACCTACGGCACGAGGGATCTTAACCAAAACCTCACCAGCTTTCACTACATCACCATTGTCTTTCACGACGTGAGCACCCAACGGCAAAGAGTAGTTCTTCAAGTAATTACCATTCTCATCCACGATATGAGCGGCCGGAGCCTTCGTCTTATCCTTAGACTCGATGATGATCTTCTCCTTCAAACCGGTAGTCTCATCACTCTCAACCTTGTAAGTTACGTTCTCTACCAAACTCTCGAACTCGATCTTACCGGAAACCTCTGATACGATTACGGCATTGAACGGGTCCCACTCGATGATCACGTCACCCTTCTTAATTGAGTCACCGTTGTTGAAGAACAACTTAGAACCATAAGGTATATTATGAGTCAACAACACGATCTTCGTGTTCGGATCAACAATGCGCATTTCAGCCAAACGGCTTACTACTACCAAATGTTTCTTTCCGCTCACCTCGTCTACCGCCTCAACAGCACGAAGCTCGTCGATCTCTAAAATACCATCATATTTAGATGTAATACTATTCTCTGTTGCGATGTTGGATGCGATACCACCGACGTGGAATGTACGCAACGTCAACTGTGTACCCGGCTCACCGATAGACTGCGCGGCAATTACACCGACAACCTCACCCTTCTGAACCATGCGGTTCGTAGCCAAGTTACGTCCATAGCACTTAGCGCAGACACCCTTCTTAGACTCACAAGTCAATACGGAACGAATCTCGACGCTCTCGATCGGAGAGTCTTGGATTGCCTTAGCGGCATCCTCACGGATTTCCTCACCGGAACGAACGATAACCTCGCCCGTAATCGGATGGATCACATCGTGAACAGATACACGACCTAAGATTCTCTCATACAAGGAAGCGATCACCTCCTCGTTATTCTTCAATTCCGTACAAACCAAGCCACGCAATGTACCACAGTCTTCCTCGTTTACGATCACGTCGTGAGAGACGTCAACCAAACGACGAGTCAAGTAACCGGCGTCGGCAGTCTTCAAAGCGGTATCAGCCAAACCTTTACGAGCACCGTGAGTAGAGATAAAGTACTCCAACACGGACAAACCTTCCTTAAAGTTAGAAAGGATCGGGTTCTCGATAATCTGACCACCTTCTGCACCACTCTTCTGCGGTTTCGCCATCAAACCACGCATACCGGACAACTGACGAATCTGCTCCTTAGAACCACGGGCACCGGAATCCATCATCATGTAGATTGAGTTGAATCCATCGTTATCCGCCGTTAATTGCTTAATCAAGATATTAGACAAGTTACTATTAACGTGTGTCCAAGTATCAATGATCTGGTTATAACGCTCGTTGTTGGTAATGAAACCCATATTATAGTTAGCCATGATCTGCTCAACCTCCTCATATCCCTTCTGAACCAACGCATCTTTTTCAGCAGGAATAAGCACATCGGCCAAGTTGAAAGACAGACCACCCTTAAATGCCATATAGTAACCCAAGTTCTTGATATCATCCAAGAACTGAGCGGTACGAGCTACGCCACAAGCCTTGATTACCCGACCGATGATGTCGCGAAGAGACTTCTTACCCAACACCTCGTTTACATAACCAATCTCTTTCGGAACAAACTCATTTACCATCAAACGACCTACAGAAGTCTCTACCATCGTCTTCACCAAGTTACCGTTCGCATCCAAATCCTCCACGTAAACATGGATCGGAGCATGGATATCCAACTTCTTCTCATTGTAAGCGATCGTAGCCTCTTCCGGACCATAGAAAGTCAAACCTTCGCCTTGTGTACCCTTGCGCAACTTGGTAATATAATACAAACCAAGCACCATATCCTGAGAAGGTACGGTAATAGGAGCACCATTCGCGGGGTTCAAGATATTGTGTGAAGCCAACATCAACATTTGAGCTTCCAAAACAGCCTCATTACCTAACGGCAAGTGAACAGCCATCTGGTCACCGTCGAAGTCGGCGTTGAATGCCGTACATGCCAACGGGTGCAACTGGATAGCCTTACCCTCGATCAATTTCGGCTGGAACGCTTGGATACCCAAACGGTGCAATGTCGGGGCACGGTTCAATAATACCGGGTGACCTTTCATTACGTACTCCAAAATATCCCAAACAACCGGTTCCTTACGGTCAACGATCTTCTTGGCAGATTTCACCGTCTTCACGATACCGCGTTCGATCAATTTACGGATAACGAAAGGCTTATAAAGCTCGGCAGCCATATTCTTCGGCAAACCGCACTCGTGCATCTTTAATTCCGGACCTACGACAATAACCGAACGAGCGGAGTAGTCAACACGCTTACCCAACAAGTTCTGACGGAAACGACCTTGTTTACCTTTCAAACTGTCGGACAAGGACTTCAACGGACGATTGGCGTCTGTCTTAACAGCGCTCGATTTACGAGAGTTGTCAAACAAAGAGTCCACGGCCTCCTGAAGCATACGTTTCTCATTACGTAAGATCACTTCCGGAGCCTTAATATCGATCAATCGTTTCAAACGGTTATTACGGATAATAACACGACGATATAAATCATTCAAGTCAGAAGTAGCGAAACGGCCACCGTCCAACGGAACCAACGGACGCAGTTCGGGAGGGATCACCGGGATCACCTTCATGATCATCCATTCCGGTTTGTTACGACCTCTGGACGCACGAAAAGACTCAACCACCTGAAGGCGTTTCAAGGCCTCGTTCTTTCTCTGTTGAGATGTGTCCGTGTTCGCACGGTGACGCAACTCATAAGAAAGAGAATCCAAGTCCAAGCGAGCCAACAGATCATAAACAGCCTCAGCGCCGATCTTAGCGATGAACTTATTCGGATCCGTATCCTCTAGCAATTGATTTTCTCTTGGAAGGCTATCCAAAATATCCAGATATTCCTCCTCAGATAATAGGTCTAACTCACCGACCGTGTCTACGCAACCCGGCTGGATCACGACGTAGCGTTCGTAATAGATGATGGAATCCAGTTTCTTGGTAGGAAGACCTAGCAAGTAACCGATTTTATTAGGCAAAGAACGGAAATACCAAATATGGGCAACAGGAACCACCAAATGGATGTGTCCCATACGTTCACGACGAACTTTCTTTTCCGTAACTTCCACTCCACAACGATCGCAGACAATACCTTTGTAACGGATACGCTTGTACTTACCGCAATGGCACTCATAGTCCTTGATCGGACCAAAGATACGCTCACAGAACAAACCGTCACGCTCAGGCTTATACGTACGATAGTTAATTGTTTCCGGTTTCAAAACCTCACCGCTGGAGTTCTCTAGGATCTCCTCAGGGGATGCCAGACCGATGGTTATTTTTGAAAAGTTACTCTTTATCTTGTTTTCTTTTCTAAAGGCCATATTATTTATTTATAAAGAGTTATCAATAGATAAAGTAGACGGGCCGTAGCCCACCTACTTCTTTATTGTTATTGAATTAATCCAGAGTGAAACTCAAACCAAGTCCTCTCAACTCGTGCAATAATACATTCAGAGATTCAGGAATACCCGGCTGTGGCATCGGATCACCCTTCACGATCGCCTCATAAGCCTTCGAACGTCCTACAACGTCATCAGACTTAATCGTAAGAATTTCCTGAAGAACATGAGCGGCACCGAAGGCTTCCAGTGCCCAAACCTCCATCTCTCCGAAACGCTGACCACCGAACTGTGCCTTACCACCTAACGGCTGTTGCGTAATCAAAGAGTACGGACCGATTGAACGGGCATGCATCTTATCGTCAACCATGTGGCCCAACTTCAAGAAGTAAGTCACACCCACCGTAGCAGGTTGGTCGAAACGCTCACCAGTACCACCATCATACAAGTAAGACTTACCGTAGCGAGGAATACCAGCTTTGTCTGTCCATTCGTTCAAATCATCCAAAGTCGCGCCATCGAAGATCGGAGTAGCGAACTTAACGTCCAGCTCACGTCCGGCCCAACCCAACACGGCCTCAAAAATCTGTCCCAAGTTCATACGAGAAGGCACACCCAGCGGGTTCAAGCAGATATCCACCGGAGTACCGTCTTCCAAGAACGGCATATCCTCCTGACGAACGATCTTTGATACGATACCCTTGTTACCGTGGCGACCGGCCATCTTATCACCTACCTGAATCTTACGTTTCTTGGCGATATAAACCTTAGCCATCTGTACGATACCTGTCGGCAGCTCATCACCGATCGTCAAGTCGAACTTCTTACGTCTCAACTCAGCGTCAAGCTCCTTGTACTTCTTCAAATAATTCAAGATAACCTGCTTGATCAACTCATTTTTCTGAGCGTCTGCCGTCCACTTGCTTACTTGGATGGAGTTATAATCCAATTCTTCCAGAGATTTGCGGGTAAACTTAGCACCCTTAGCGATAATCTCCGTATTCATATAGTCTTTAACACCTTGAGAAACCTTGCCGTTTGTAAGCACTAACAACTTATCAACTAACAAAGTCTTCAAGCTAGCCATCTTTTCTTCGTATTCCTCGTCCAACTTCGGCAAGATCGCCTTATCAGTCAATCTGGATTTACGTTTCTTGACAGCCTTCGAGAACAAAGCGGTCTCGATAACCACACCGCGCAAAGACGGAGTAGCCTTCAAGGAAGCATCCTTCACATCACCCGCCTTATCACCGAAGATAGCACGCAACAACTTTTCCTCCGGAGATGGATCAGACTCACCTTTCGGAGTGATCTTACCAATCAAGATATCACCCGGCTCGATGCGAGCACCTACACGAACGATACCTCTCTCATCCAAATCCTTGGTAGCCTCTTCGCTGACGTTAGGGATATCGGAAGTCAATTCCTCCATACCACGCTTTGTCTCACGTACCTCAAGGATATACTCGTCAACGTGAACAGACGTAAAGAAGTCCTCGCGAACCATACGCTCGTTCAACACGATAGCATCCTCATAGTTATAACCCTTCCAAGGCATGTAAGCCACCTTCACGTTACGTCCCAAAGCAAGCTCGCCTTTCTGGGTTGAGTAACCCTCGGTAAGGATATCGCCGGCTTTCACACGTTGTCCGCGATGACAGGTCGGTTTCAAATCGACTGTCGTACTTTGGTTGGTCTTACGCCATTTCGGGATATTATATGTCTTAACCGCATCCTCGAAGCTAACGAATTCCTCGTCCTCCGTGCGGTCATATTTAATCTTGATACAAGTAGCATCAACGAACACAACCTCGCCCTCACGCTCAGCCATAATCTGAGTACGAGAGTCACGAGCAACCTGCGCCTCGATACCGGTACCAACGATCGGAGCGTCCGTACGCAACAAAGGAACCGCCTGACGCATCATGTTAGATCCCATCAACGCACGGTTAGCGTCATCATGTTCCAAGAACGGGATCAGTGAAGCCGCGATAGAAGCGATCTGCTGCGGAGCCACGTCCATCAAGTCAATCTCAGAAGGAGGGACAACAGGGAAGTCAGCCTCGAAACGAGCCTTCACCTTATCGCGGATAAACTTACCGTTATCATCCAATGGAGCATTACCTTGAGCGATTGTCAACTCTTCCTCTTCCTCCGCCGTGTAGTATTGCAAGCCTTCCTCAGAGAAGTCGACCTTTCCATCTGCCACCTTACGGTACGGAGTCGAGATGAAACCAAGATCGTTGATCTTAGCGTATACACATAAAGAAGAGATCAAACCAATGTTCGGACCTTCCGGGGTCTCAATCGGACAAAGACGACCATAGTGCGTATAGTGAACGTCACGAACCTCGAATCCGGCACGCTCTCTAGACAAACCTCCCGGACCTAGGGCTGATAAACGACGCTTGTGCGTGATCTCCGCCAACGGGTTCGTCTGGTCCATGAACTGAGACAAGGCATTCGTTCCGAAGAAAGAGTTAACCACGGAAGAAATCGTCTTCGCATTGATCAAATCAATCGGAGTAAACACCTCATTATCGCGAACGTTCATACGTTCACGAACTGTACGTGACATACGAGCCAAACCAATACCGAACTGGTTATACAATTGCTCGCCAACCGTACGTACACGACGGTTGCTTAAGTGGTCGATATCATCCACGATAGCCTTCGAGTTGATCAACTCGATCAGGTACTTGATGATCTCGATAATATCTTCTTTAGTCAAGACCTTAACATCAGCGCTTGTAGTAAGGCCTAACTTCTTGTTGATTCTGTAACGTCCCACCTCACCCAGATCATAACGTTTCTCTGAGAAGAACAGGTTCGTGATAACCTCGCGTGCGCTAGCCTCATCAGCCGGTTCCGCATTTCTCAACTGTCTGTAGATATACAACACAGCTTCCTTCTCGGAGTTACTCGGGTCTTTCTGGAGCGTATTATATATGATAGCATAGTCGGACAGATTCTGGTCCTCACGATGCAACAAGATATTTTGCGTGCCTGAATCCAAGATAGCCTCGATATTGTCACTATCCAATACAGACTCACGGTCGATGATTACATCGTTACGTTCAATAGAAACCACCTCACCAGTATCCTCATCTACGAAATCCTCCACCCAAGTCTTCAAAACACGAGCGGCCAGCTTACGTCCGATAAACTTCTTCAGGTTTGCTTTCGTTACCTTCACCTCTTCCGCAAGGTTGAAGATTTCAAGAATATCTCTATCGCTTTCAAAACCAATAGCTCTCAAAAGAGTAGTTACAGGCAATTTCTTTTTACGGTCGATGTAAGCGTACATCACATTGTTGATGTCCGTAGCGAACTCGATCCATGACCCCTTGAACGGGATAATACGTGCGGAGTACAACTTCGTTCCGTTTGCGTGCGTGCTTTGTCCGAAGAATACGCCCGGAGAACGGTGCAGCTGAGACACGACAACACGCTCGGCGCCGTTGATCACGAAAGTACCTCTGTCCGTCATATACGGGATCGGACCTAAGTATACATCTTGGATCACCGTATCGAAGTCCTCATGATCCGGGTCCGTACAGTACAGTTTTAACTTCGCTTTTAAAGGCACGCTATAGGTTAACCCGCGAGCGATACACTCATCGATACAGTAACGAGGCGGATCTATATAGTAATCTAAGAACTCCAACACAAAATTGTTACGGGTATCCGCAATCGGGAAATTCTCGGCAAATACCTTATACAATCCCTCCTTCTTTCTCTTTTCAGGAGGAGTGTCAAGTTGAAGAAAGTCTTGGAACGACTTCAATTGAACTTCGAGAAAGTCCGGATACGGGAACTGATTCTTTATCGAAGCAAAATTAACTCTTTGGTTTTCAGCTGTTGAAGACATCTAGTAAGGAATTTATTGAACTTATTGAAATTATAGACACAAAAAGGTTAAGAGTCTTCGTAGTCGGAGACTCTTAACCAAATCACCTGGAAACCAGGTTATAAATACTATTTAAGCTCAACTTCAGCTCCAGCCTCTTCCAACTGTTTCTTCAATGCCTCAGCATCAGCTTTAGCGATACCTTCCTTGATTGCACTAGGAGCGCTATCTACCATATCCTTAGCCTCTTTCAAGCCAAGACCTGTTAATTCTTTAACTAACTTAACGATAGCTAATTTATTAGCACCAGCTGCTTTCAATACAACATCGAAAGAAGTCTTCTCTTCTGCAGCGGCAGCAGCACCACCAGCAGCAGGACCAGCAACAGCAACAGCTGCAGCAGCAGGTTCGATACCGTACTCTTCTTTAAGGATAGTAGCTAATTCGCTAACTTCTTTAACGGTCAAGTTTACTAATTGTTCTGCAAAAGCTTTCAAATCTGCCATTTTTGTATGATTTAAATGATTATTTATCTGTGTAATGTTTTAATGAAAAATTATCTTTCTTCCAAAGTCTTCAACAGACCATGGATAGTTTGTCCTGATGACTGAAGAGCAGAGATAACGTTCTTCGCCGGAGATTCCAACAATGCGATAACATCGGCAATAAGTTCGTTTTTGCTCTTGATATTTACTAATGCCTCAAGATTCTCAGCACCTACGTAGAAGCTTTCTTGTACGTAAGCAGCCTTCAAAGCCGGTTTAACGACTACACCTTTTTTAGCGTCCTTAGTAAAATCCTTAATCAGGCGAGCGGGAGCATTAGCGACTTGTGAGAACATCACAGCCGTATTGCCTTTCAAAGCTACGTTAAGATCAGAGAAGTCACCCTCAATGTTCTCCAACGCTTTCTTAAGCAAGTTATTCTTTACAACGACTAACTTAACCTCACGCTTGAAACACTCTCTTCTCAATTTGCTGGTTTTCTCAGCGTCCAACGCCTCGATATCCGTCAAATAGAAATTAGGATATTCCTTTAATGTTTCAGTTAATTGACCTATAACAGTTCCTTTATCTTCCTTTCTCATTGTTCAATTGTTTTTTAGTTTTCTTCAACTGATTTGGGGTCAATTTTAATACCCGCACTCATAGTACTAGAAAGATAAATACTCTTTATATACGCACCTTTAGCCGCAGTAGGTTTCAACTTGATCAAAGTTGAAATAAACTCCTTAGCATTGTCACGAATCTGTTCCGGAGTGAAAGACACCTTACCAACAGATGTGTGAACGATACCGCTCTTATCTACCTTAAAGTCGATCTTACCTTGCTTAACCTCCTTCACCGCATTTCCGATCTCATTGGTAACCGTACCACTCTTTGGGTTAGGCATCAAACCACGAGGGCCTAATACGCGACCAAGAGCACCGATCTTACCCATGATAGAAGGCATAGTGATGATAACATCAATGTCAGTCCAACCGCCTTTAATCTTATTAATATACTCATCCAATCCAACATAGTCAGCTCCAGCGGCAGTAGCTTCAGCTTCCTTGTCCGGAGTACATAATGCGAGAACCCTAACCTGCTTACCAGTTCCGTGAGGCAATGAAACCACGCCTCTCACCATTTGATTGGCCTTACGGGGGTCAACACCTAAACGGACATCAACATCTACGGATGCGTCAAACTTAGTTGTAGTAATTTCCTTCACTAAAGCTGAAGCTTCTTTCAATGTATATGCTTTCCCAGCTTCAATCTTGCCCAAAGCCAACTTTTGATTCTTTGTAAGTTTACTCATCTCAATTGAAGTTTATTAATTATTACCCGGGAATGTCCCTTTAACAGTGATACCCATACTTCTGGCTGTTCCCGCAACCATTCTCATGGCTGACTCGACAGTAAAGCAGTTTAGATCGACTAATTTGTCTTCAGCGATAGCTTTCACCTGCTCCCATGTGATCTCAGCGATCTTAGCACGGTTAGGTTGAGCGGAACCGCTCTTCTTCTTAGTAGCTTCCAACAACTGGATTGCCACAGGAGGAGTTTTAACGACAAAGTCGAAAGACTTATCGGCATAGTAAGTAATTACAACAGGTAATATCTTACCAGCCTTGTCTTGGGTCTTGGCATTAAATTGCTTGCAAAACTCCATAATGTTAATACCCTTAGAACCCAAAGCAGGTCCTACTGGGGGAGAAGGGTTTGCTGCTCCTCCTTTAATCTGCAATTTGATTTGTCCAGCAACTTCTTTAGCCATTGTTTCTAAAATTTTTTAGATATATAACATCAATAACAGAAAGGTAGCACTTTTCGTAACCAGAGTACTATTCTTTCTCAACTTGCATATAACCCAACTCAAGGGGAGTCTTGCGTCCGAAGACCTTAACCATCACCTTAAGTTTCTTTTTCTCGGCGTTGACCTCTTCGATTATACCCGTGAAACCGCTGAACGGTCCAAAAGTAATCTTCACACTCTCGCCAACATAGAACTGGATATCCAGATCCTCTTGTTGTTCCTGCAACTCGTCAACCGTACCCAAAATACGATTCACTTCCGCAGGGCGTAATGGCACGGGGGTATCAGAACCACCCAAGAAACCAATCACGTTTGGAATGTTCCGCAATCGATGAGCAACCTCACCGACCAAAGCAGCCTCGACCAGCACATAACCCGGCAAGTAAGCCCTTTCTTTCATGACCTTCTTACCGTTTCGTACCGTAAAGGTTTTCTCGGTCGGAATCAAGACTTGAGATACATATTCTCCCAGATCCGTATTCTTCAGCTCAGCCTCTAGATATTCCCGCACCTTGTTCTCCTTGCCACTGATGGCACGCAGAACATAAAATTTCTTTTGGATATCAGACATACCTTAACTGATTAGAAAATTTGGTTGTAGAAGAAACGCATAACAGCCTCGAAGGCCCCGTCAACAACAAAGATCAATGCGGCGATGATAAGGGAAGCAAACATAACAACAACCGCACTATTGGAAAGCTCTGCTCTCGTAGGCCAAGAAACTTTATAAACAAGTTCGTTATAAGATTCCTTAATATAAGTAATTATCTTTTTCATCGAATCTATAGATTTTAGCACGGAAGGAGAGGCTCGAACTCCCGACACCTGGTTTTGGAGACCAGTGCTCTACCGACTGAGCTACTTCCGTAGAAATAGCCAGCCCTTAAAAAGACTGGCTATAACATTATCTAATGTTTGAATTAGTTCTCTAATTCTGTGATCTGGCCTGCACCTACTGTACGTCCACCCTCGCGGATAGCGAAACGAAGACCTACGCTACATGCTACCGGATAGATCAACTCAACCTCGATCGTTACGTTATCACCCGGCATTACCATTTCAGTTCCTTCCGGCAAAGTGATCTCACCAGTTACATCCAATGTACGGATGTAGAACTGAGGACGATATTTGTTGTGGAACGGAGTGTGACGACCACCTTCCTCTTTCTTCAAGATATAAACCTCAGCCTTGAACTTAGAATGCTCTTTAACCTGACCCGGGTGGCAGATTACCATACCACGCTTGATCTCGTTCTTATCGATACCGCGAAGCAACAAACCAACGTTGTCACCAGCCTCACCTTGATCCAATAACTTACGGAACATCTCAACACCTGTAACAACAGATTTCTTACCAGCAGCGCCAAGACCGATGATCTGAACTTCCTCACCAACCTTAACAATACCTGTCTCGATACGACCTGTAGCAACAGTACCACGACCCGTGATTGAGAATACGTCCTCAACCGGCATCAAGAACGGCTTGTCGATTTCGCGCGGAGGCAGAGGAATCCAAGTATCACAAGCTTCCATCAACTCCATTACTTTATCTTCCCATTGAGCATCACCGTTCAATGCACCAAGAGCAGAACCACGGATGATCGGAGTGTTGTCACCATCGAATTGATAGAATGAAAGCAACTCTCTCATCTCCATCTCAACCAATTCCAACATTTCCTCGTCGTCAACCATGTCACACTTGTTCATGAATACAACCAATCTCGGAACGTTTACCTGACGAGCCAAAAGGATGTGCTCGCGAGTTTGAGGCATAGGACCATCAGTAGCAGCAACTACGATGATAGCACCGTCCATCTGAGCAGCACCAGTTACCATGTTCTTTACGTAGTCGGCGTGACCCGGACAGTCTACGTGAGCATAGTGACGGTTTGCAGTCTGATACTCTACGTGAGAAGTGTTGATTGTGATACCTCTCTCTTTTTCTTCAGGAGCGTTGTCGATAGAATCGAATGAACGCAACTCTGAAAGACCTTTCTTTGCCAATACTGTTGTGATAGCAGCTGTCAAAGTTGTTTTACCGTGGTCAACGTGACCAATCGTACCAATGTTCACATGTGGTTTCGATCTGTCAAATTTCTCTTTTGCCATAACTTAATTGTTCTTTATTTGATTAATGATCATGTTCAATTTTCAATTGAGCCGGTGCCGAGACTTGAACTCGGGACCTCTTCCTTACCAAGGAAGTGCTCTACCGCTGAGCTACACAGGCAACTTATAAGAGCGGAAGACGGGGCTCAAACCCGCGACCCTCAGCTTGGAAGGCTAATGCTCTATCAACTGAGCTACTTCCGCAAGACCGAATGAACCAACCGATTCTCTCCTTTGTCTCATTCGTGTGGGCAGTGATGGATTCGAACCACCGAAGGCGAAAGCCAGCTGAGTTACAGTCAGCCCCATTTGGCCACTCTGGTAACTGCCCATTCCAATACATTCTTTTGAGCCTCTTGTCGGATTCGAACCAACGACCCCGAGATTACAAATCACGTGCTCTGGCCAACTGAGCTAAAGAGGCGATACTTCTAAAAGCAGCCGTTTCGTCACCACGGCGAAACGGCTGCAAATTTAGATATTATTTCTTACATACCAAATTTATCTACCGTTTTTTTTATTTGGCTCTGATTTTTTCTTTGAATTTAACCAGTTGCTTCTCCAAAGCCTCAACACAATCGTCTATCGCCCCTTCGAAAGTATCGTTTATTTTATCAGCGAAACATTCCCCGTTCTTCACGGACAACATTATACTGGCTTGCTTGTTCTTCACCGTCTCAGGCTTAACCACCTTCAATGTAACCTCTGCCAATATAATACCATCGAAGTATTGCTCCAATTTAGAAACTTTCTTCTGAATAAACGCCTCCAACTGTGCAGTTGCGTCGAAATGAATTGCTTGAATTCTAACGTCCATAATAACCTCCTTCTTTTTTTGCTCTTGGATGAGCATGATACACTTTTTTTAATTCCTCAAAGGTTGTATGCGTGTAAACACTGGTAGACGCTAAACTGCTATGACCTAATAAATCTTTCACAGCGTTCAGCTCGGCTCCGTTGTTTAACATACTCGTTGCAAATGAATGTCGTAACACGTGTGGACTTCGTTTCGCCAGCATGGGTATCTCCGACAATTGCTTTTTTACTATATTATAAACAATCCCCGTCGACAACTGGTTCCCGTTCTTTCGAACGAAAAACCATTCACCGGCTGCTTCAACCTCACGATCACGGACTTCCGTGTATGCAAGCATTAAGTTTTTTAAACCCTCCGCAAAAGGAATCAACCGCTGCTTGTTCCGCTTTCCGGTAACCTTGACCTGCATCGCCTCATAATCCACATCCACGTTTCGTATGCCGATTAACTCTGAGCGGCGCATCCCTGTATCGTATAGCATCTCAATGACCAACCGATTCCTCACACCTTCAAAATCCTCATCAAATCCGTCCCCGTCCAACAACGCCTCCAACTCGCTATCCTTAATAAAATAAGGTAAGGGTTTCTTCGTTTTCGGACCGCTCACCAATCTCAACGGATTCGCGGAGACAATCCCCCGTTTCATGAGAAACTTAAAAAAAGATTTCAAAGAACTTAATTTCCGGTTTACCGATACGGGAGAAAGCTTCTCGTCCATCAAACTGACGATCCAGCTTCTCACGAAATCCGAATCGATTTCCCCGGGGTTGAATACACCTTCTCGATGCTCTCTTACATACCTCTGAAATTGGTCCAAATCTTTCGAATAGGCACCAATCGTATAATTGGAATAGTTCCGCTCATACCGGAGATAGTTTAGAAAGTCATCGATCAGCATATTCTCGTTGCATCAACATTCATGCAACGAAAATAGGAATAAGAATTCAATAAAACAAGCCCGGAAGCTATAATTATTCTTCTACTTGTTGCAAATGCTGTACGTAGATAGCACGCATAGTCTGCTTTCTCTTCGTAACAGACGGTTTCTCGAAAGCCTGACGGCCTCTCAATTCCTTGACTACACCTGTTTTCTCGAACTTTCTCTTGAATTTCTTAAGCGCCTTCTCGATGTTTTCGCCTTCTTTTAATGGAACTACGATCATAATTTAAATTGTTATATTGTTTAATTATTTATATCCTCAAATTGAGCGGCAAAATTACTGATTGTTTCGGGATTAGCAAAACTTTCAGCGATTATTTTTATAAAAGATGCCTTTCTCCGTAATTATAGCCGTGATTAGCTCGTGGGGAGTAATGTCGAAGGCGGGGTTGTAGACTTTTACGTCTTTCGGGGCCATACGCCTTGAATACCACATCTCGGTGACCTCATCGGGGTTACGTTCCTCTATTACAATGGAATCGCCGTCCGGGCACGAGCTATCGATGGTGGATGTCGGGCCTAATACATAGAAGGGGATCTTGTAATGCCGGGCCAAGATAGCCACTCCGGACGTGCCGATCTTATTCGCCACGTCGCCATTGGCGGCTACACGGTCGCAACCTACGACCACGGCATGCACCCAGCCTTTCCGCATGACGATAGAGGCCATATTATCGCAAATCAGCATCACGTCCACGCCGGCCCTGCTTAGCTCATAGGCCGTGAGCCGGGCGCCTTGCAACAAAGGACGGGTCTCGTCGGCGAAGACCTTGAAACCATAACCTCTCTCCTGCCCCAGATAAATCGGCGCCAAGGCGGTGCCATACTCCGAGACCGCCAGATGTCCGGCGTTGCAATGCGTAAGGATTCCCATCCCAGGACGGAGTAGCGCCAGACAGTTCTCGCCGATCTGCCGGCAAGCGGCGGCGTCTTCCTCCCGGATCGCGATCGCTTCCTTATATAATAGCTCTTTCCATTCCGGGACAGACAAGGTTGGATGAGCGACCAATACCCGCTCCATCCGGTTCAGCGCCGCCACCAGATTCACCGCTGTCGGACGGGAACCGGCCAGATACTCCTTGATCTTCCGAAACTCATTCACGAAAACGGATTTCTCCGCCGTATCGATCCGACGGGCGCAGACATAGATACCATAAGCGGCCGCTATCCCGATAGCAGGTGCTCCACGTACCTTTAATTTATAGATGGCATCCCATATCTCCTCGGCAGTGGTAAGGGTCAGATACGCTTCCTTACCCGGCAGCAGAGTTTGGTCCAAAATGATCACACCGTCCGCTTGCTCGTTGAAACGCACGGTCTTTAAATCAGATAGAGTTTGTATCATTCGATATGAATATATTAATAGTTCACGGGACCCAGCGTAGCTTCTATCGCCACCCCTGCGGCGGTAACCGCTATCGCCCCTACGACAAGGCCTGCCGTAGCCCCATGAGTCTCTTTCACGTAAAAGAAATCGCCGGATTGCTGCTGTCCCTCATCGAAATACCGGGGAGCCACGTCGCCGACCTTGATCAATTTCGCCAGATAGAAGTTCCGCTCAAAAGAGGAATGCTTCAAGGGCTTCCCATTGGTCCCTCCGGCGAACAACGTCAGGTAGCTACGGAATCTCAGCGGAGAATCTTCTTCCGTAAAATCCTTCACTCGGATATTTACGGTGGTGTTTGCTTTCGTTGTCATTTGCTCCTTTACATACTCTTCCTTCGGGATCTCGTTAAACGGGAAGTTGGCTAATTGCAAAGGCGTATTGACTAATTTGGAATGCGGCGGGATAAACTCAACGCCCTTCGGCAAACTCACATCACCGGAGAAGGAACCTTCCGAGTAGCTCCACCCGCTGCTGCTCCTATCGCTCCAATGAAAGGAGCTACCGGATGCCACGTTAGAGCTCTCGCCTCTCACCGAGGCCACTTTCGGATCGTAGGTGGTAGCCACGTCATCGATAATCAGCGCCGACCGCCCCCAATCCACATACAAGGGTTCATCCAATTTATTATAAATGGTAATAGTAACCGGGGCGTTCTCTCCCCAGAAACGATAAGAGATACGTACCGTATCGTTTTCCTGCACAAAATCACCTCTCTCATTCTTCTCCCCAACGGGGTCATTCGAGTTCAACATCGAATAATAATAAGAAGAACATGCGCTCAAGCCGAGAAGCAGAGCCGCAAAGACAAAAAGATAAAGCAGATTCCTCATGGCACTTCTTATTTGTTTCTACAAAGCTAGCAAATTATTCCTTGATATCTATTGGGTGCCTTATCTTTAACTTGATTTAAAGGGATCGGTTCACAAGGTTGTGGACCACAAGGCTGTGAGCCCATACACGTTTATCATAACCTTTAGCTCTTTTATCCGGAATCCTTACCCTTTTCTCTTTTATATATTGTACCTTTGAAGCTGAAGTATTCATCATCTACCATCTGTTGGACAATCATCCAACAGATGGTAGATGATCGTCCAACAGTTGGTGCATGATCATGCAACGGCTGTTGAAAGATGAATTCTTCTTGAAGAAACCGCTAAGCTCGCCTATAAAAACGAGTAAGCGATCTAGAAAAATCGGACAAAAGATCTATAACCATTTAAACACAGCACAGATGTCAGCAAATTACAAGTTAGTCAGAAATCCCAACCCGAATCCAGAGGAATCCGGGAAGTCATTACCCCTACATCCTCGTTTGGTCTCTTGCGGGACGATACATACGGATGAGTTCATCAGCAGAGCGAAGTCCCGGTCTTCTTTCTCTCCCGCGGATATGAAAGGGATCTTGCAGCTTTTCCAAGACATGATGGTGGACTTCCTCATGTTCGGTTATAACGTGGAGCTAGAGGGGATCGGTACTTTCAGCGTCTCACTGAAAAGCCGGCCCGTGATGGAAAAGAATGAGATCCGGGCGGAATCCATCCATTTCAAGGACGTGAAGTTCAGATCGTCCAAGGAACTAAGAGACCGGCTGAAGACCATGCCGGTGTTTCGTGACGAGTACACGGTTAGCGATCCCGCATATCCCTCCGCCAAGGAATGCGAGCAAGAGGTATTCCGTTATCTGGAGACGAACCCTTTTATCCACCAGAAGAAGTATATGTCGCTCTGCGGATGCTCCAGAAGTAAGGCTTCCCTCGACTTGCGGCGGCTGGTAGAGGAAGGGAAACTGCGGTGGGAAAAGCTGGGTACTTCCCATCTATATTATAAGGTAGAAGAGCCGGTTTCCGGCGAGACAAATCCAAAATAATTCATTAACTTTGCGAGTATTAATGTTGACTAAAATAAAATGCGATGAAAACAAACATTCCTGAACGTATCGCCGCCCTACGGGAGGCTATGAGGCAACAGAAGGTTGACGCTTACATCATACCCAGTTCCGACCCGCATCTAAGCGAGTATCCGGCCGATCGCTGGAAATCGAGAGAATGGATATCCGGCTTCACCGGCTCGGCGGGAACGATCGTGGTCACCGCGGACAAGGCGGGCTTATGGACTGATTCCCGGTATTTCCTGCAAGCGGCCAGCCAGCTGGAAGGTTCCGGTATCGAACTCTATAAGTTGGCGCTTCCGGAGACACCGTCTATCACGGAATTCCTCTTGCATGAGTTACACGCCGGACAGGCCGTAGGGCTGGACGGGCAAACCTATAGCGCCGCCGAAGCGAGTGCCTTGGCAAATAAACTAAGCCGTAAAGAAATCAAGCTGGATACCTCAGCCGACCTGATCGAGGGTATCTGGAAGGACCGTCCCGCCGTTCCCGGAAACCCGATATTCGAGATGCCGGAAGCATTAAGCGGAGCCTCCGTGCACGAGAAACTAGACCTAATCAATAACCAGTTGCGGAGCGAGGGCGCCGACTGCTTGATCCTCGCCGCCTTAGACGAGATCGCGTGGACATTCAATATCCGGGGTACGGACGTGACCTATAACCCGGTCGTAGTCAGCTACGCCTTCGTATCGGAGGATGAGAGCGTGCTTTTCATCAAGCCGGAGAAGCTGACCGCCGAGATCACCGAGCATTTGAAGAAAGAAGGGGTTACGCTGGCCGAATACTCCATGATCCAGAGGTATCTGTCCCGCCTACCGGAAAATAGCCGGGTATTCGTGGATATGAACAAGACGAACGTCTCCTTATACGACGCGATCCCGGGAAGCTGTACGATCGTGGAAGGGATCTCCCCCGCCAACCACTTGAAGAGCATCAAGAACGAGACCGAGATCAAGGGATTCCAAAACGCCGTGGTAAAAGATGGTGTCGCCTTGACAAAATTCTATATCTGGCTGGAGAAACAAATGGCGGAAGGAGCCCAAGTTACAGAGATCAGCGCCGCCGAGAAGCTGACAGCCTTACGTGCGGAACAACCGCAATACATCATGGATAGCTTCGGCACGATCTGCGGCTACGCCGAGCATGGAGCGATCGTTCATTATTCCGCTACGCCGGAGACGGACGCGACCTTGAAGCCGGAAGGATTGCTTTTGATCGATTCCGGCGCGCAATATCTGGACGGTACGACGGATATCACCCGCACGATCGCCCTTGGAGAGCCGACGGAGCAGATGAAAAAGGATTTCACCCGTGTGTTGAAAGGTACGATCAGCTTGGCGAAAAGCAAGTTTCCCGCCGGTACACGAGGTTCCCAGATCGATATCCTTGCCCGTAAAGCGCTATGGGATTCCGGCATTAATTACTTGCACGGAACCGGTCACGGTATCGGCCATTGCCTGAACGTACACGAAGGCCCCCAAAGCATCCGCATGGAGGAGAACCCGGTGACCTTGAAGCCCGGAATGGTGATCAGCGACGAGCCGGCCATGTATCGTACCGGCGAATACGGTATCCGTACGGAGAACATGATCTTGGTACGTGAGGACAGCGAAACGGAATTCGGGAAATTCCTAGGATTCGATACGCTGACGCTTTGTTTCATCGACACGAGCTTGATTATCATCCCCATGCTCTCTGTCCGTGAGCACGCTTGGCTGAACAAGTACCACCAAATGGTATACGACAAGATCAGCCCGTTCTTGAACGAGGAGGAGAAAGCTTGGCTGAAAGAGAAAACAACAGAAATTTAAACAACTAAAAATGGCATTAATTAAATCCGTTCGTGGCTTTACCCCGAAGATCGGTAAAGACACTTTTTTAGCAGACAACGCCACGATTATAGGTGACGTAGAGATCGGTGAAGGTTGCAGTATCTGGTTTGGCACCGTGCTTCGCGGCGACGTGAACTCGATTCGCATCGGCAACGGCGTAAACGTACAGGATGGTTCCGTCCTTCACACCTTATATGAGAAATCGACGATCGAGATCGGCGATGATGTATCCATCGGCCATAACGTAACGATCCACGGGGCGAAGATTTGCAATGGCGCCTTGATCGGAATGGGCTCCGTGGTATTGGATCACGCCGTAGTAGGCGAGGGAGCGATCATCGCCGCAGGTTCCGTAGTACTAAGCAAGACGATCGTCGAGCCGGGCAGTATCTACGCCGGAGTTCCCGCTAAGTTCGTCAAGAAGGTTGATCCCGAGCAAGCGAAGGAGATCAACCAGAAAATAGCCAAAAACTACCATATGTATTCTTCTTGGTATAAAGAATAAGGACATGTATTTGATTATTTGAATTATAAACCATATATTTGTATCTATGAAAAAAAGGACAATAATATGGAGTTAGTAATCTTTCTTGGAGTTGTCGGGATTATTTGCCTAATAGGCTTAATTTACACGTATACCCCTTCAGGCAAAAAGTGGTTACATGAAAAATAATTCAAATAAAGGAATTCAAAACAATAAACACTATTTGTCTCGAAGCGTGAGATGGATAGTGTTTATTTTTATAGTAGGAATCGGAGGGTATCTAACGTTACCCTCCAATTATTATTTGCGCAGAGCGCTTACTCATTTATTACCCAAGATCGATCAATATCCGATTTTCGAGAACCGGGTCGTAAAAGCAGGTTCGCCCCGCCCTTGGGAACTATCGGAAGCTTACAATACGAAAAGTATTCCAGAGCGTTATCTTCCCCGGTTTGAGGAGCTGGGTACGGTTGCCTATGTAATCATCCAAGACAATCGACTGCTATTCGAGCAATATTGGGAAGATTATTCCCCGGAATCGCATAGCAACTCCTTCTCGATGGCGAAAAGCATCGTCTCGTTAGCGATCGGCTGCGCTATCGACGATGGATTTATCCGCGATGTCGATCAACCGGTAAGCGACTTTTTCCCGGAATTCAAGGGATACGACGGAAAGGCCCTAACGCTTCGCCATTTGCTGACCATGAGCGCCGGCGTGGATTTCGACGAGGCTTACAGCTCTCCTTTCTCTCCTACCACCCAGTTGTATTATGGCGATGACCTACAGGAAATCGCCTTCGGGATGAAAGAGATCGACGAGCCCGGCGTAAACTTTATCTACCAAAGCGGCGTGACACAACTGCTGGGCTTTATCGTGGAGAAGGCTACCGGGGAGAAACTCAGCGATTATGTATCCCGCAAACTATGGACTCCGATGCACGCTGAGGAAAGCGCCCTTTGGAGCCTCGACCGGAAGGACGGCATGGAAAAAGCCTATTGCTGTTTCAACAGTAACGCCCGTGATTTCGCCCGCTTCGGACAATTATTACTCAACAACGGTCAATGGGATGGCCAGCAATTGATCTCTCCCGCTTATTTGGCGGAAGCGACAAGCCCCGATACCCGTCTTGTCTATAAGGATCTCGGCAAACCCAACCATTGTTACGGATTCCAATACTGGATTCTCGATTACAAAGGGATGAAGATCCCTTATATGAGAGGAATCTTGGGGCAATATGTCTTCACGCTCCCGGAAAAGAACGCCGTGATCGTAAGACTCGGGCACAAACGCAGCGATACTTATACCGCCGACCAACATTATCCGGACGATATAAATACATGGTTGGACGCGGCGATGGACTTACTTCAATAAGAATCTATTTATCAAACGATCTAAAAATAAACGCACATGAGAAAAACGATTTTAACGACAGCGCCATTGGCGGCACTCCTATTGCTTTCTTGCGCACAGAAACCCAGTACGCAAAAGCCGGACATCACGTATATGCCGCAACCACCGTTCAATCCGCCGACGTATGTTTGCTACAAGGCCCCCGCTCCTATCAAGATCGACGGAAAGCTTTCTCCCGGGGAATGGGACGCGATACCTTGGACCAGCGACTTCGTGGATATCGAAGGAGACAAACGCCCGGCCCCTCACTTCCAGACCCGGGCCAAGATGACTTACGATGATAACGGAATGTACTTCGCCGTCCTTATGGAGGAGCCGCACGTATGGGCGACCATCACGGAACACGACGCCGTGATCTTCCATGACAACGACTTCGAGATCTTCCTGAATCCTACGAACGACACCCATAATTATCTGGAGTACGAGGTGAACGCCTTAGGTACGGAATGGGACTTGTTCTTAACCCGCCCCTACCGGGATAATCCGCAAGTATTGAATAACTGGGAGTTCGCTGGAATGAAATCCGCTGTTTATGTGGACGGTACGCTGAATAACCCGAAAGACACGGATAAATCATGGAGCGTAGAGGTATTCATTCCTTGGACTTCCGTATTCCAAATGGACAGAGGAAAAGAAAAGCCGGAAATCGGCGAGCAGATCCGTGTGAACTTCTCCCGTGTGGAATGGACAACGGACGTGAAAGACGGTAAATACGTGAAAGTCCCTATCCAAGGAGAGGATAAGATTCGCGAGTACAACTGGGTATGGGCGCCTACCGGGGTAATCAATATCCATATGCCCGAATACTGGGGTTATGTTCAAATATCGGATAAGATTGCGGGAGAAGGTGAGACTCCTTTCGTAAAACATCCTTCGGAGGAGACGAAATGGATCTTGCGTAATTTATATTACCGTCAGAATGAGTTCGCCGCGACCTTCGGGCATTATGCCGATAACATCAACGACTTGAAGGCAAACGAGTTATGCCCGCAAGAGATCGCCAATCAACTGGAAATACATACGACACCTTCCATGTATGAGATATCGCTACCCGCACCAGACGGTACGGTATGGAAGATCCGGCAAGACGGTCTGGTATGGCCTAAAAAGAAATAACACAATTTATTAATCAACTAAAATATCATGAAGCAAAAGAATTTATGGATAGCGGCCTTGGCTTTAGGCATCACGCTATCGGCTCACGGACAACAAAGCGGTGGAGGCATCTCACCCACGATGTTGCAGCAAATCAAACAGTCTTATCAGGGAACGCCGGCCGATAAGGCGATCCGTAACGCAATCACCAATAACGACATCAACAAGCTTGCCGTTAATGGGGAGAGCAAGAACAATTTGGATACTTACTTCTCCAATAAGGTAGAGAGCAAAGGGATCTCCAACCAACGTTCCTCGGGCCGTTGCTGGCTTTTCACGGGATTGAACGTATTCCGTGCGCAGGCGATCCATAAATACGACATGGGTGAATTCCAATTCTCCCAGAATTATTCTTTCTTCTGGGATCAATTGGAGAAAGCGAACCTTTTCTTACAGGGCATCATCGATACTCGTCTGAAACCGATGGACGACAAGATGGTGGAATGGTTATTCAAGAACCCGATCGGAGACGGAGGGCAGTTCACGGGTGTCTCCGATATCTTGACCAAGTATGGCGTGGTTCCCGCCGAGGTCATGGTAGAGACCAACAGTAGCAACAGTACCGGACGCATGAGCAACCTGATCGGATTAAAGCTGAAAGAATACGGCTTGCAACTTCGCGACCTGTCTACGACCAAAGGCACGACCGTAGCGGATCTGGAGAAAAAGAAAACAGAGATGCTAGGTACGATTTACCGTATGCTCGTATTGAACTTGGGAGAGCCGCCTACGAAATTCACGTGGACTCGCAAAGACGCTAAAGGGAATCCGGTAGAGACGAAGGAATATACGCCTCAGTCCTTCTTCCAAGAATATATCGGGGACGATTTGAAAAACAACTATGTCATGTTGATGAACGATCCGAGCCGCGATTATTATAAGCTGTATGAGATCGATTACGACCGCCACGCTTACGATGGCAAGAACTGGACGTACGTAAACCTTCCGATCGAGGATATCAAACAAATGGCTATCGCTTCCATCAAGGACAGCACCATGATGTATTTCTCTTGCGACGTGGGCAAGTTCTTCGATCGTGACAGAGGTATTCTGGATGTAAACTTCTACGATTACGGTTCACTGATGGGTACGACTTTCGGCATGGATAAGAAACAACGTATCCAAACATTCGCCAGCGGTTCCTCACACGCCATGACCTTGATGGCTGTTGACCTCGACGCAAATGGAAAGCCGAAGAAATGGATGGTTGAGAATAGTTGGGGCCCCGGAGCGAACGCCGGCCACCTCATCATGACAGACCAATGGTTTAATGAGTATATGTTCCGTCTGGTAGTCAACAAGAAGTACATCACGGATCAAGTAAAAGAGATCTTGAAACAAACACCGACTCGCCTTCCCGCTTGGGACCCGATGTTCGCTGAAGAGGATTAAAATAAAATACGGATGAGATAGACAACGCGAATCGTTCAATTACCAATCCGTACATCTATCTCATCCGTATTCCATTGCTATATCAAAAGAGTCTGGGCATACAATCACTCGAATAGCAAACCCGGCTTTATCTATTAACGGATATGGATTTGCCGCAAGATTTGATCCGTCGCTCCTACACTGTTTTTCACAAAATCACCGGCAGCTTGCCCGGAGGTTTCCAAGGCTGTCGGGTCGGTCAATAACTCGTCCATCTTCGTTCGGAAAGAGGAATCGTCTGTGATGGAGAAACCACCACCTACGGCGATCAGATCCTTCGCCTCCTTAAACTTATGGTATCTCGGGCCGAATAAGACCGGCATCCCATAAACGGCGGCTTCCAACGTGTTGTGGATACCCGCTCCGAAACCACCACCGATATAAGCGATCTGTCCATAGCGATAAATGGAAGATAAGAGTCCGAAACTGTCGATGATCAAGCAATCCTTATCGGCCAGATCATCCTCATGCGCCTCCGATAGACGGACGGACGGACGTTTTAGCATCGCCTCGATAGAAAGGAGATGTTCCCGGTGAATCTCATGCGGGGCGATAATCAACTTCATCTCCGGATGCTCATGGAAATAAGGGATAAAGATCGCCTCGTCTTGAGGCCATGAACTGCCGGCCACCATCACGATCGGCCTCTTACCCTCCTTGCTTTCCAAGAAACGTTTGATAAACGGAAGCTCACGAGCTTGCTTACGGACATCCAACACCCGATCAAAACGGGTATCGCCGGTCACCGTCACATTCGTGATACCGAACTCGTTCAAGAGTTTCATCGAACGCTCGTCCTGAACAAAAAGATGATTAAAATAAGATAGCATCTTCCGGTACGGCTTTCCGAACCATTGGAAAAATAGCTGGTCGGGGCGGAATATAGCGGAAATGATATAAACCGGTATTCCCCGCTTCCGCAACTCACGCAAATAGTTCCCCCAAAACTCGTACTTGATAAATATGGCGATCGCCGGGTTCGCCAAATTCAGGAACTTCTTCACCCGGAAAGGCGTATCGAAAGGAAGGTAGCAGATCACGTCCGCTCCCTTGTAATTCTTCCGTACCTCATAGCCAGAGGGAGAAAAGAAAGTCAGCAACACCTTATACCCCGGATGTTCCGCCTTGATCTTCTCGATCATAGGGCGCCCTTGCTCGAACTCGCCCAGCGAGGAGGCATGGAACCAGATGTATTTAGCGTTCCGGTCGATCTTCTCACGAAGTATGGAATTTGTTTTCCATTGCCCGAATCGCATCAGTCTCGCCTTTTTATGGAAAGGCGAGATCAAAGCGACTACAAAAGCGTAGAGATGTATTGCTAAACTGTACATGATTATTTTAATATCTCGATAGCCCGTTGGATACGGCGGATAGACTCCTCTTTACCTAAAGCCTCGGTGATATCAAAGATGCCGGGGCCCTTGCCCTCGCCAACCAAGGCCAGACGGGCGGCGTTCATGATATTCCCCAAATGATATCCCTTGCTCTCGATCCAAGCCTTGCACTCGTTCTCGGTACCTTCTACGTCGAACGGCTCACGGGCACGCAATTGCTCGATAAACTCACCCAATTGAACAGCCGAATCTTCCTTCCAGCGTTTCTTGCGAGTCTTCTCATCGTACTCCGTCGGGGCGATAAAGAAGAAAGAGCAAAGATCCCATAACTCACTCACGAAATTGACACGGCCTTTCATCATACCGACTACTTTCTCTACATAAGCATGGGTAGTCTGGATACCGTGGCTTTCCACGATCGGCAAGAATAGGTCAGCGATCTCCGTATTACTCTTCTCCAGCAAATAGTGATGGTTAAACCATCTGCCTTTCTCATAATCGAACTTAGCACCGCTCTTGCTGCAACGAGACAGGTCGAACAAACGGATCAAATCATCCATGCTCATCACCTCTTGATCGTTACCCGGATTCCAACCCAGCAAAGCAAGGAAGTTTACGACAGCCTCGGGGAAGTAGCCACTCTCACGATAGCCCGATGAGACATCACCCGTCTTCGGATCGTGCCATTCCAAGGGGAATACAGGGAAGCCCAGACGATCGCCGTCACGCTTGCTCAACTTACCATTACCTTCCGGTTTCAACAGCAACGACAGGTGGGCGAAACTAGGCATCGTATCTTCCCAACCGAAAAAACGATATAATAATACGTGAAGCGGCGCGCTCGGCAACCACTCCTCACCACGGATCACATGGGTAACCTCCATTAAATGGTCGTCAACGATATTCGCCAAGTGGTAAGTAGGCAATTGGTCAGCCGATTTATATAATACTTTATCATCCAAGATAGAGGAGTTGATAACGACCTCGCCACGGATCAAGTCATTCACATGGATATCCTCATTCGGCTCGATCTTGGCACGAACCACATACTGATGACCGGACTCGATTAGGTTCTGAACCTCTTCAGGGGAAAGTGTCAACGAGTTGCGCATTAGCGAACGGGTAGAGGCGTCGTATTGGAAATTGGCGATCTCCTTCCGTTTCTCCTCCAACTCGGCAGGCGTATCGAACGCTATATAAGCATGGCCATCGTTCAGCAATTGATCGACATACTTCTTGTAGATCTCACGACGCTCGCTCTGGCGATACGGGCCGTAGTTGCCGCCGAAGCTCACGCCCTCGTCGAACTTGATACCTAGCCAAGTCAAGGCCTCGATGATATAGTCTTCCGCCCCGGGAACGAAGCGTTGGGAATCCGTATCCTCGATACGGAGAATCATATCACCGCCATTCTGTTTAGCGAATAAATAGTTGTATAAAGCCGTGCGGACACCTCCGATATGCAGCGCCCCCGTAGGACTAGGCGCAAAGCGTACTCTTACTTTTCTTTGAGTCATAATACTTACATTCTATAATAATGCGGCAAAAGTACGCCTTTTTTTCCGCTTAGTGAAGTTTTTTACGTATATTTCGGACGCTAAAAGGAATCTATATGAAACAAAAGAATTACAATATACCGACCGTGGTCTACTTCGTGGTGACCGCATTACTTATCGCCTACTTCTTCCCCCGGGAGGGAAAATTCCGTTATCAGTTCTATGAAGGCAAGCCTTGGAGGTACGGATTGCTCACCGCCCCGAGCGATTTCCCGATCTACAAGACCGACGACGAGGTAAAAGCGGAGAAAGACAGCGTACTCCGTAAGTTCGAGCCTTATTACCGCATAAACCCCGGCATCCAAAAGGAAGAGATCGAGAAACTGCGCGCCAACTACAATAACGACAATAGCCTGCGAAGCAAAGTATCCCCCGCTTACATGCAGTACATCGAGAGCAGTCTAATTAACTTATACAAGAACGGTATCATCTCATCGCAGGATCTGGACGAGCTACGGAAAGAGGAATACTCACGTGTCAACCTCTTGGAGAACGCCGTCGCACAGCCCCGCTACGTGAGCGACTTCTTCACCGTGCGCACCGCCTACGAGTTCATTATCAACAACTGCCCGTCACGGCTGGACAAATCCATCCTGCAATCGTGTGACATCAATAACTACCTCACCGAGAACATATCCTATGCCGCTGACATGTCCGACAAGATCAAGGAGGATATGCTACAGGGCGTATCGATCGCCAACGGCATGGTACAAGCCGGAGAACGTATCGTAGACCGGGGCGAGATCATTGACAACCATACCTACAACGTGCTCCGTTCCCTAAAGGCCATACACGAGGCTAAGACCGGGGGCACGCAGACGCAAGGCATCATATTGGCCGGACAATTCGTGCTCGTCTTCGGGCTAATGTTCTGTTTCTGGCTCTACCTATGGTCTTTCCGCTTGAAGATATTCCACAACCGGAAGAACGTACTATTCTTGATCCTCTGCATATTCGTGAGTTGCATCCTTACGGAACTATGTGTTACCTACGCATTATTCAACGTATATATATTGCCGTTCGCCATCGTACCGATCGTAGTACGTACCTTCTTCGATTCCCGGACGGCGCTTTTCACGCACCTTATCATCGTGCTGATCTGCTCGTTGATGGTACCTTTCCCGCATGAGTTCCTGTTGTTGCAAATCGTGGCGGGTATGGTAGTGACGTTCAGCTTGAAGGAGTTGAGCGAACGTTCGCAACTGATCCGTTGCGCCGTCTTCATCTTCCTCTCCTACGCCGCCTGCTACCTCAGTCTCACGTTGTATCAAGAGGCGAACTTAAACAAGATCAACTGGATGATGATGCTTTATTTCGGTATCAACTTCATCCTGCTGATGTTCACCTACGTATTGGTATATATGTTGGAGAAGACGTTCGGATACGTGTCCAGCATCACGCTGGTGGAACTGTCCAACATCAACAACCCGATCTTGAAGAAGCTTAGCGAGACTTGCCCGGGTACGTT
Organism: Parabacteroides sp. AM17-47; assembly: GCF_003434625.1. Classification (NCBI taxonomy): domain Bacteria; kingdom Pseudomonadati; phylum Bacteroidota; class Bacteroidia; order Bacteroidales; family Tannerellaceae; genus Parabacteroides; species Parabacteroides sp. AM17-47. The sequence continues at coordinate 148,076 of NZ_QTLI01000004.1, read as the reverse complement.
CCAGCACTCCTTACAGGTATCCATCCTAGCCTCCGAGGCGGCTGCCAAGATCGGTGCGAACTCGCAATTGGTCCGTACCGGCGCCCTTTACCATGACATCGGAAAGATGAGCAACCCAGTCTTCTTCACCGAGAACCAGACAAGCGTGAACCCGCATAACCAGCTGGCATTCGACCAAAGCGCGCAGATCATCATCAGCCACGTCACCGAGGGCGTGAAGATCGCCGAGAAGGCCCTGTTACCCAAGGCGGTTATCAGCTTCATCCGTACGCACCACGGGCGTGGCAAGGCGAAGTATTTTTACAACTCTTTCAAGAACCAATACCCGGACAAGCCGATTAACGACGAGCTATTCACCTACCCCGGCCCGAATCCCTTCTCGAAGGAGACCGCCGTACTGATGATGGCCGATTCCGTGGAAGCCGCCTCCCGCAGCTTGAAGGAACATACCGAAGAGAGTATCAGCGCCTTGGTGAACAAGATCATCGACGGGCAGATCGCCGACGGCTTGCTAAAGAGCGCTCCGCTGACCTTCAAGGACGTGGAGACCATAAAGAGCGTATTCGTAGACAAACTGAAAACCATGTTCCATACCCGAATCAGCTATCCGGACTTGAAAAAACAATAATTATCAAGCAGATAGGCATACAGCCATCGGCACAGAACCATAATGCCTATTGTAAGGTTCTTATAATCGCAGTTATAAGCATCTTACAATGGGCATTCTAGCAACCTTACGATGGGCATCGTAATAATCGGCAATATTCCAACAACCCGGCGCAAGCGTCTTCCAATAGATCCAAGACCAGCTCAAAGCCCTCGGCACCGCTATAATAAGGATCCGGGACGTGATCGTACAACTTATTCCGGGAGAACTCGGTCATCCGATGTATCTTAGCTACGGATTCCAGATCGGGAGCCATCCGTTTCAAATCCGTTATATTTTGGTCGTCCATGCCGATAATCAAATCGAAGTCATGGAAGTCCCACTGACGTACCGGACGGGAGATCGAATCCAACGAATATCCCCTGCGAGCCGCATGCGCCCGCATCCTTGAATCTGCCCGGTCTCCCTCATGATAGCCGGTGATCCCGGCGGAATCGATCTCGATCCGAGCTTCCAGCCCCGCATCCTTCACCAACTTCTTCATTACCGCCTCCGCCGAAGGGGAACGGCATATATTTCCCAAACACACAAACAACAACCGTATCTTTTCCTCCTTCATCCCTAAGCTCCTTTCCTTTAATTTTCAATTTTCAATTCTCAATTCTCCATTTTCAATTCTCAAGCCGGGTCCACATCATAATGAACCAACAACTGCTTAAATAGCGCATATCCCTGCATCTCCGCATGAATCCCCTCCAATATCTCACGAAGCGGAGCGATCCCGGCGGATATCTCGATCTTCAAGACGATCTTCTTGATATGAAGCGTCTGTACCCGAGTGATAGGCGGCGTAACCGGCCCCAACACCCGCTCACCCAAACGAGCACGAAGTTTCTCGGCGTATAAAGCAGACATTTCCTGCAAAGCCTCCTCATTCCGACTTCGAAGGATCAAGACGATCAAACGGTAGTAAGGCGGGTAACGGAACATACTACGCTCGCTCAATTGCAAGCTCACCATTTCCTTATAAGCAAAATGCTGCACCATACGGATCAAAGGATGCTCCGGCTGAGTAGTCTGCAAGATCACCGTACCCCGCTTATCCCGTCGTCCGGCACGTCCGCTAACCTGTACCATCAATTGATAAGCCCGCTCGTGCGCCCGGAAGTCAGGGAAATTCATCAGGCTATCGGCACTCAGGATTCCGACCACGCTGACATTCCCGAAATCCAATCCCTTCGACAACATCTGGGTACCAATCAAGATTTGTGTCTTCCCCTTCTCGAAATCCGAGATGATCCGCTCGTAAGCCGTGCGGGTACGGGCCGTATCGAAATCCAGCCGCTCCACCTTCGCCGCTGGGAATTGCCCAGCGATCTCCTCCTCTACCTTCTCCGTACCGAAGCCTTGCATCTTGAACTCCGTCCCCTTACACTCGGGACATACCTGCGGCAAGCGGTAGGTATAACCGCAATAATGGCAAACCAGCTGATTATGCGCCTTGTGATAGGTAAGGCTAACGTCGCAATTCACGCAACGAGGCACCCACCCGCACCCTCGGCACTCGATCATCGGGGCGAATCCCCGGCGGTTCTGGAATAGGATCGCCTGCTCGCCCCGGGATAGGGCCTCCCGCACCTTCTCCACCAACAGAGGGGAGAAAAGGGTATCTTTCATGATCTTCTTGCGCTTTAGCTCCTTCACGTCCACCGTAATAATCTCCGGCATCAAGCAATCACCGTAGCGGGTAGATAACTCAACCAGACCGTATTTCCCCGCCGTAGCGTTGAAATAAGAATCGATGGAGGGAGTGGCGGAACCCAATAAGGTCTTACCGCCGTGCATACCCGCCAAGACGATGGCAGCGTTACGGGCATGGTAACGGGGTGCCGGGTCCTGCTGCTTATACGTATTCTCATGCTCCTCGTCCACGATAATCAAGCCCAAGTCCTTAAACGGAAGGAAGAGGGACGAACGGACCCCCAATACCAGCATAGGCTCGTCGTTATGCAATAGCTTATTCCAAACTTCCACCCGCTCGTTATCCGAGAACTTAGAGTGGTAGACCAATAGCTTATCCCCGAATAATTTCGCCAGCCGTTCCGTGATCTGGGTCGTGATAGCGATCTCCGGCAACATATATAAAACCTGCCGCCCCAGCCGCAAGACCTCATGGATCAAACGGACGTATATCTCGGTCTTACCACTGGAAGTCACGCCATGAAGCAAGCAGACCTCTTTCGTCTTGAAAGCCTCATGGATCTCTCCATAGGCTTTCTCTTGCGCCGGACTGAGCGGATTCGGCTCTTGCAAGCGGCAGACAGATACTTGCAAACGACCCACCTCTTTCTCGTAACTCTCCAAGATACCCCGTTTCAGCAGCCCCTCCAATACCGCAGAGGTATAACCACTGCGTTCCAATAGCTCTTTCTTGGAAAGCTCCTTCGATAAAGCGGGATTCAAGGTATGGCTTAAATCCAAGAAGCTGACCAGCAGAAGCTCTTGCTTCTTCGCTCGTTTCAAATCCTCGAACACCGCCTGTAATTTCGTCTCATCCCGGTAAGCCTCGGCCAAACGGATAAACGCCTGTGTCTTGGGAACGAATCCTCGCTTTAGCTCCTCGCTCACCTCGACCGCCCCTTTCACCATCAAGGAAGAGACGATCGGGACAACATTTCGAAGACCGGTCTTCTTCTCCAACTCCGAGATCGTCAATTTCAAAACCCCGCTAAAAGCATCCAGTACCGCTTGCTCGTTCGGGCGCAAGGGGGCGGTGGCCTCGAAATCCTCATTATAAGTAACCGCCGTCTCGCTTTCCAACTTTAAGCCGGAAGGCAAGGCCGCCTTATACACGTCGCCCAGCTTACATATATAATAAGAAGATATCCATTTCCAGAAACGGAGTTGCGGACGGCGGAGCACCGGCGTGGCATCCAGCAAAGCGTAGATCTCCTTCGTCTCAAAATCGGATACCGGTTCCCGGTCGTGTACCTCCATGACGATAGCCGTATAATATCGTTTCTTCCCGAAATGCACGATCACCCGGCAACCGGGAGTCACGGCTCTCTCCAGATCTTCGGGTATCCGATAGGTATAGCTATTCTCCAAAGGAAGGGGAAGTATGACGTCCGCATATTTCATTCAAACAGGTGTTTCATTACGAGCCCAAAAATAACAAAAAAGGCCGGACTTCTAAAGCCCAGCCTCTCTCATTTTATTTTCACCTATTTAGAACAAGATCGCTGCCGTGATAGACCATCCACGGTTCTTTCCGGCACCGTCGGAGAGGTTCACCTTCTCAATGCTATAGTTATCAGTCAGTCCCAGACCATAATTGAAACCCACCTGCAAGTGACTGATCAGTTCCACGCCGGCACCGAAGTTAAGACCTGCGCTGAAATTCTTCGCCTTCACCTGATCCGCTACGGAACCCGGGATATCCCAAAATTTATCACCGCCTACACGGAAACCGATATACGGACCGGCTGCCAAATACGCCTTGACGATCGGTAAACCGAATTTCCATTTCAAGTTGACCGGAACATCGATATAATCCGTCTTCATCGAAGTCTTAACCCCGCCAGCCGAGGTCGTTTCCAAACCCTTTTGCGAATACAACACTGCCGCATCGATCCCGACACCCACCAACGGTAAGGTCGTCTCGATCATCGGACCCACTTGGAAGCCGGTTACGTTATCCGCTTTCAACACGTCCGAGTTGAAATGAACAGACGATATATTCACACCTCCCTTGATACCGAATTTAAGCTGAGCGTTCGCCGGAAGCGCCATCAACGCTAGCAAGGCAACCATAACAAGTCCCACAATTTTCTTCATATTCATACTTCTTTTGTTAATTACTCGTTGCAAATAAACGCACTTTTCTAATAATAAACAAATATTCTCTATAGAGTGTTCACGGAATACCCCAGTCCTTTAAACGCAAAGAAAGCATGCATCTTACACACGGAGCTCATCCCGTCGGTCAGATTCATGCTTCTTTCCCTAATTATTATGGCAAAATAATTATCCGAAACCATGAGACGACTTGATAAGAAAACCTTGGATAAAGAATAGTAAAAACCGGATAAGGTTCTTGCGTTCTCTTCCGGCCTTTCCTCGAAGCCGTCGAAAATATACACGCCTTGCAGGTCTTCTGACTTACTTCCGGTCTTAAGCGCCTTCCCATTCACTTGAATGAACAGTGGCAACAGTATTGCTCAACCCGTTTATGAAGCTTACAGCAGCGGGACTGTCCGGGATTCTCACCCGATTCCCTTTTAATCCCTATCCGGCGATTGCCGAAAGGGAACAAAGCATGTAGCAAAGATACATAAAGTTTTGATGTAGCCTAACACTTTCCACAAAAAATATCCTTATATTCCCGGTTCCTGATATAGCATAAAGCCGCCCCGATAGCCGTGCGATACTCGGCATACTCCGGTATCTTGAAATGGACATCGCACATCTCCTCCAGACGGGGGAAAATATCCGGGCATTGTGGCAAGCGAGTTAGGTTACCGATCAATACGATATTCTTGATATCGCCATTTAACGAGGCGAAAACAGCTCCTTGCCCGATGGTCTGCAAGACCATATGAACGATACCGAGAGCGATATCCTCAACCTTAGCGTTCGCGTCCACTTTTCCGAAAATAGAGGCTGTCACGTCCAGCGGCAGGCCGGGTAACGGATGCGGCGTAATATCCCGGATATGCAAGTCGATATCATTCAAGGAACCGTGCTCGGCCAAAGACGCTATTTGGTGAAAGTCATGCGTTTTCAATAATAGCTTAGACAAGCCGAGGATGGTTCCGCCACCGATACCCAATCCCCCGATATGCTCGATCGTGGAGCCTTGTACCTTGACAAAGGAGGTACCCGTTCCCATGCTGACCACCAATAGACTGTCCAGTCCCGTATTATATTGCGCCCCTAGCCCATTCGCAAGGAACTCATCCGTCTTCGCAGTTGGTAAGCCATATAAAGGTTGATCGATATAAGCACTACCTACACCTGTCAAGATCACTTTCTCTATATTCGAGAGCGAGATGTTATTATCATAAATATATTTACCGAAGGCCCCGAATAAAGAGGTTACCGGATCGGTAGCTTTCACGAACATCGGGTTCTTGATCTTCTTATCCTCCACGCCGACGATCTTGGTCGTGCTACCTCCCACATCTATACCTATAACGATTCCCATGATTCTTTCCCTTTTTAATTGAATAATCGCTACAAAAGTACATAAACCCGCATACAATACTAAAAAAGGCCGGACAAAATCAATTGTCCAGCCTCTCTTTATTTAAAAACCGTAAGGCCTAAACTCTATTTATTCGCCTAACAAGATCTCAAGGATCTGGCAAGCTGCCTTCGATACGGAAGTACCCGGGCCAAAGATAGCGGCAACGCCAGCCTTATACAAGAAATCATAGTCTTGAGCCGGGATTACACCTCCAGCAATAACGATGATGTCCTCGCGACCTAGTTTCTTCAACTCCTCGATAACCTGCGGAACCAACGTCTTATGACCAGCGGCCAAAGAAGAAACGCCCATTACGTGAACGTCGTTCTCCACAGCTTGACGGGCAGCCTCGGCCGGAGTCTGGAACAACGGTCCCATATCTACGTCGAAACCACAGTCCGCATAACCAGTAGCGACAACCTTAGCGCCACGGTCGTGTCCGTCCTGACCCATCTTAGCGATCATGATACGAGGCTGACGGCCTTCTTTCTTAGCGAATTGCTCGCAAAGCTCGCAAGCTTTCTGGAAGTCTGCGTCTTTCTTAGTTTCTGATGAATACACGCCTGAAATAGTTCTAATGATTGCTTTATAACGACCTACAACCACCTCGCAAGCATCGGAGATCTCTCCCAATGACGCACGCAAGCCGGCAGCCTTAACAGCCAACTCTAATAAGTTGCCCTTCTTCGTCTTCACGCACTCCGTGATATCAGCCAAAGCTTTTTGAACAGCGGCTTCGTCACGGTTAGCACGCAACTCCTTCAAAGCGGCGATCTGCTCGTTACGTACGGCTGTATTATCGATCTCTAGGATATCGATCGGATCTTCCTTCGGCAAACGATATTTGTTAACACCAACGATGGTCTGAACACCAGAGTCGATACGAGCCTGTGTACGAGCGGCAGCTTCCTCGATACGCATCTTAGGAAGACCTGTCTCGATGGCTTTCGCCATACCACCCATGCTCTCGATCTCTTGGATCAATGCCCAACCTTTATGTACCAACTCATTCGTCAAAGACTCTACATAGTAAGAACCAGCCCACGGGTCGATCTCCTTACAGATCTTAGTCTCTTCCTGAATGTAAATCTGTGTATTACGAGCGATACGAGCAGAGAAGTCGGTCGGCAAAGCGATCGCCTCATCCAATGCGTTCGTATGCAAAGATTGTGTATGTCCTAATGTAGCGGCCATAGCCTCGATACAAGTACGTCCTACGTTATTGAACGGATCTTGCTCGGTCAATGACCAACCGGAAGTCTGGCTATGTGTACGCAATGCCAATGATTTCGGGTTCTTAGCGCCGAAGCTCTTCACGATCTTCGCCCACAACATACGAGCCGCACGCATCTTGGCGATCTCCATGAAGTGATTTACACCGATAGCCCAGAAGAATGACAAACGGGGAGCGAACGCATCCACATCGATACCGGCGTTGATACCGGCACGAAGATATTCCATACCGTCGCACAACGTATAAGCCATCTCGATATCAGCCGTAGCACCAGCCTCCTGCATATGATAACCGGAGATAGAGATAGAGTTGAACTTCGGCATCTTCTGAGAGGTGTACTCGAAGATATCAGCGATAATCTTCATGGAGAACTCAGGCGGATAGATATAGGTATTACGTACCATGAACTCTTTCAATATATCGTTCTGGATCGTACCGGCCATTTCCTCCAACTTAGCACCTTGCTCCAAACCTGCGTTGATATAGAATGCCAATACCGGAAGCACACCACCATTCATGGTCATGGAAACAGACATCTTGTTCAAAGGAATACCATCGAACAACACTTTCATGTTCTCCAAGGAACAGATAGATACACCCGCTTTACCTACATCACCAACCACACGTTCGTTGTCGGCATCGTAACCACGGTGAGTCGGAAGGTCGAACGCAACGGACAAACCTTTCTGACCGGAAGCCAAGTTACGGCGATAGAAAGCGTTAGACTCCTCAGCGGTAGAGAAACCTGCGTACTGACGGATTGTCCAAGGACGCATAGCGTACATACCGCTGTACGGGCCACGTAGATAAGGAGGCAAACCAGAAGCATAGTTCAAGTGCTCCATACCCTCCAAGTCTTCTTTTGTATATACAGGTTTCACCTCGATATGCTCGGGTGTTTTCCAATTGGGCTCGATACCATTGGCTTTTGCCCATTCGGCAGCGTTTGTAGCTGCGAATCCGGCATTCTTTATATCTATGTTTTTAAAATTTGGTCTCATAATTGTTTATACTTAAGCGATTCCTAATTTAGCGTTGAATGCTTTCAATGTCTCAAGCACATTGCTCTTTACATTTACGAACTGGTCGATACCTTGAGCCTTCAAGTCGTCCGCGCAAGCAGGAGCTCCGGCTACAACGAATTCGGCACGTCCGGCCAAAGCCTTGTAAGCGGCAGGAGCGAATTCAGCATACTCGTCATCACTAGAGCAAAGAACCACGATCTCGGCACCAGCCTTGACAGCAGCCTCAACACCAGCCTCAACCGTATCGAAGCCTAAGTTATCAATTATCTTATATCCGGCACAACCGAAGAAGTTAGCGGAGAACTGTGAACGAGCCAAACGCATCGCCAAGTTACCTATCGTCAACATAAATACCTTCGGAGTCTTGCCACTCTTCTCTGTCGTCATACGCAAAGCCTCGAATTCAGAAGCGCCGCGAGAGAAATCTAGAGCCGGGATCGTTGCCTCACCGCAATGACCACCGCCACAACAGCAAGAACCTTTTTCTTGAATCTTATCGGCAGCTACTTCCGTGAAGTTAGGATACTGGTTAGAACCCAACAATATCTCACGACGGGTAGCAACCGCTTTCTTACGAGCTACATTCGAAGCGTTAACGGCATTCTGGATCTCACCTGCGTTCACGGCAACGGAGAATCCTCCTTTTTCCTCAACCTCCAAGAACAACTTCCAAGCGACATCAGCCAAGGAATTCGTCAATACCTCTACATAATAAGAACCGGCAGACGGGTCAACGACCTTATCCAAGTGGCACTCTTCCTTCAATAATAATTGTTGGTTACGTGCGATACGCTCGGAGAAATCGTCTGGAGTCTGGTAAATCTTATCAAACGGGCGAACCGTGATAGAGTCTACGCCGGCAAGAGCGGCAGACATAGCCTCAGTTTGAGAACGAAGCAAGTTTACGTGAGCATCGTAAACCGTCATGTTCCACTCTGAAGTCTGTGCGTGAGCAACCATCTTGCAAGCGCATTCGCAGGCCGGCTTATAAGCGGCTACGATCTCGGCCCACAACCAACGAGCCGCACGGAACTTAGCGATTTCCATGAAGTAGTTAGAGCTGATACCTAAATTGAATTTGATTTTCTTGGCAACCTCGTCAGCGGTGAAACCAGCCTCGGTAAGTTTTGCCATCAATTCGTTACCCCAAGCCAAGGCGTAACCTAATTCCTGAGAAATGTAAGCGCCAGCATTGTTGAAAAGGAACGCATTTACAGCCAATACACGGTAGTTAGGCAAAGCCTGTCCAGCTTTGAGCACAGCTGCGGCACCTTCTACCCACTCACTGTTTTCTTTACCTTTTACTAAAGGTTTCTTGAAAGCGTCATAGTTTACAGAACCGTAGCACTTCTCTGCGTCGACACCCTTGCCTTTGAAGTAGTCAGCCAAGATACCGATCAACTTCTCCGCTTTGCAGTTGCAAGTGTTGAAGTTCAATTCTACGGAAGCCGGACAAATACCTTCTAATAAAGTAGCTATATTCTCCTCGTTCACCTCATCACCTTTGATGATGAACCCAAGAGAAGTAACACCTTTCGTCAAAAGGTCAAGTGCTTTCTCGTTAGCACCCTTGAAGCAGCAAACTTCAATGTTCTGGCGTACCTTCCAATCGTTGTCTTTCTTCGTTCCACGAACATAAGGGAATTCACCGGGAAGAGACTCTGTAGTCTTTAAACCCTCGATGTCTTCTGCACGATAGAAAGGATTTACATTAAATCCTTCGCCTGTCTTCCAAACAAGCTTTTTCTCAAACGGTACCCCTTTCAGGTCGGCCGTTATCTTCGCCATCCACTCTTCAGTAGACACAGGAGCGAATTCTGAGAAAAGTTTTTCTTTAAGTTCTGCCATAATATTAGTTGTTTATTAAACTGGTATTAGTAATGTTCAATACTATTTTGTTCAATTACAGATGGCAAAGGTAGAATAAATAAACAGTACCGACAATGAAAAAACAATGAAATCGCAACTACTTTTAACGCCTTTTAGTGGTATTCTCCCCGTTTTCTTGGCATTTTGATAAAAAACACACTTTTTCTTCAAAAAAACTCGGTTCAACTATTGCAGAATTAAAAAATATATCTACCTTTGCATCGTCAAACAAAAACAATGACACCTAAATGGTGGATTCGTCTAACGGTTAGGACACATGCCTCTCACGCATGTAATACGAGTTCGATTCTCGTATCCACTACAAAAGCTCTCAATCTATTGGTTGGGAGTTTTTTTTTATATACCTTCGCTACCCGATAGTATCCTAAGTCTTTTATTATACACTAAATTATATCATGAAAAGTAAAAAGACCGTCTTTCTGACCGGAGCCACCGGGACGATGGGGCATGCCGGATTGGTCGAGTTGTCCAAGCGGCTAGATCGTTTTAATATAACACTTTTGGCTCGTCCAAGCAAAATCAATAAAGAGAAATTAGCCGCATATGAGGCCATGGCAGGGATCCGTATCGTTTGGGGAGACTTGACAAATTATCAAGATGTCTTAAATGGAGTAATGGGGGCGGACTACGTATTGCATGTAGGTGGAATGGTTTCCCCGGCAGCGGATTATTTCCCTAAAAAAACCTTGAAAGTAAACACGACCGCCGCCCAATATATCGTGGATGCCGTAAAAGCACAACCGAACTCTGACCGGATCAAGGTAGTCTATATCGGCTCCGTGGCGCAAACCGGCCACCGTAACGCACCTGTTCATTGGGGACGTACGGGAGATCCGATCAATATAAGTGTCTATGATCATTATGCCATCTCAAAGACAATAGCCGAACGTATTTTCGTGGAGTCGGGTATTAAACATTGGGCGTGCCTTCGCCAAACCGGTATCTTATGCCCCGAATTATTATTCAAAGGTTCGGACCCAATCACATTCCACGTACCGCTAGACGGCGTGCTGGAATGGGCTACCGCCGAGGATTCCGGTCGCTTACTAGCGAATGTATGCGAGGAGGAGGTGCCGGATGAGTTTTGGAACCGTTTCTATAATATTAGTAGCGGCCCGTCTTTCCGCCTGACGAATTATGAGTTTGAGAGTAAATTGTTAAAAGCGATTGGCTGTCCCGCCCCAGAGAAAATATTCGAACCGAACTGGTTCGCTATCCGTAATTTCCACGGACAATGGTATACCGATTCAGATCTATTGGAAGGATATCTGCATTTCCGCAGTAACCAAACTTGCGACGATTATTTTAAATGGATGGCCAGCCAAGTCCCTTGGTATTTCCACCTAGCAAAGATCGTCCCTCCTATCTTCATAAAACTGGGTATGGGAGCCATCGCTAAAAAGCCGGGACTGGGAACTCGTAACTGGATCAAGAACAGACACCAAGATCGTATATCCGCATATTTTGGCTCGTATGAGGATTGGCAAGCAATCCCGGGTTGGGATAAGATCCGGACAGAACGCCCCTCCGAAACACCCGTCTTTCTGGATCATGGTTATGATGAAAGTAAGCCTAAATCGGAATGGGATATCGAGGATATGCGTAAAGCCGCAGAATTCAGGGGAGGAAAATGCTTGTCACCGGCCATGACAAAAGGAGATTTATCGACTCCACTCGATTGGGAGTGCCAATTCGGTCACCGTTTTAAGGCCTCTCCCACATTAGTATTATTAGGAGGCCATTGGTGCCCGGAATGTTTACCTCTCCCTTGGAATTACGACGAGATCGCTAAAGGAAATCCGTTCTTTGCCCAAGTATGGTATCCATTCCACGATAAAAAGGAACACAATGTATACGATGAATCCATATTCACTGACTTCAAGGAATAAAATTCAACGCATCAAGAGATTTTTGTTTTTTAGATTATTTATCTCAACGCAACATACTTTTACCGGATATTATCTGTTATAACAATATAAGCACTATATACCATAAACATAAAAACAGATTTTATCATGACAAAAGGATCGATCGGATTAAATGCAGGAGCTATCTGGAATTTGCTTTCAGATGGCCAACATTGGAGTTTTGAGGCGTTGAGAGCAAAATCCGCTCTAACAGATGCGGATCTATGGTCCGCTATCGGTTGGCTCGCTAGAGAAAATAAGATTGAAATTGATAATACCAGCAGCCACCCTATCTTCTGTCCGGGTACCAACTTTTATTTTTAAATGACATTTATGATATTTCATTGCGAAGGATTTCACTTTCTTCGCAATGAAATCTTCAAAAAAACACTTACTTTGTAACCCTAACGAAATAAAAACAATACGATTATGAATCCTACTTTCGGAGCTTCCATTCTTTCTTGGATACCACCTATGTGGACACCAGAAGCCGGTCTTTTCGCTATCCAGCAAGCATCTGCCGCCGGTTTTGATTTACTGGAAATTTTGTTGCCTCCTTCCATGGAGTTCGATGCTCCAATCGTAAAGCGACAATTGAAACAACACGGATTGAAGGCGACTTGTTCTCTCAATCTTCCCAAAGAAGCGCATATTCCTTTTTATCCCAAGAAAGCGACTTGTCTGATCAAGGAGGCACTGGATAAAGCGAGCGAACTGGAGGTTGATTACTTGGGAGGTGTCTTACATTCCGGCATCGGGGTCTTTTCCGGCAAACAGCGAACACAAGAAGAAGAAAATACACTTTGTGAGGTATGGGCAGAGGTTGCCGAATACGCCGCCCGATCTGGAATCACGATCGGTATCGAGCCGATCAATCGCTATGAAAGTTATATGTGTACCTCTGCGGAGGAAGTCTTGCGCTTTATCAAATGCGTAAACGCACCGAATTTGTCTTTGCATCTGGATACTTTCCATATGAATATAGAAGAGACGAGTTTTTATGAACCGGTTATTGCGGCTGGCAGCCGGCTTCGCCATATTCACATGACTGAAAGTGACCGGGGAATGCTGGGTGAGGGAAACGTACGCTGGGATGATTTGTTCCGGGGACTACAGGAAATCGATTTCAATGGGAATTTAGTTTTGGAGAATTTCTCCAATTCTGTTCCCGGTATGGCGGAAGCCGTATCTTTGTGGCGTCCGTCTAAATACAATGCCGATGCCTTAGCCAAAGGCAGTCTCGCCTTCATGCGTAAGATGGCACGCAAATATCAATAAAGCATCAATTACCGCAAGACCGCCGCAGTATTACCGCACGGCGGTTGCAGTAATGTCATGTCAAATGAGATGGTAGCATCAATCTTATCATTTAAATAGCTGCTGAACGACAGCGCTATCCCCGTCATTCGGAGCAGGTTGTATATTCAATAAACGGGCAATCATCAAGTAAAGGTTCACGTTCGCCATTTGCGGGACCTCCGCATGTCTCTTGAACGAGGGACCTGCCGCATAGAATATGGCCTCCATCTCCGGCGTAAAATTATCGTAACCATGTGTCGCCGCATAACGGGGAGATGATTTCTCTCGGAATTCTACATACGTTCCAATATGTGGAGAAACAACTAAGTCACTAACTCGAGGATTCTTTCCGTAAACAAATTTCTCAGGAATCTCGTTTTTCTTCCATACGGTTATATTCGGCACTTTCTGTAAAATCGCATAGGCAGTATCCACATAGGTTTTCTTGGGATATAATAATGTAGGAACGCCATCAAAAACACAATCGAAACTATCCCGGGGTAGATAATCATTCAAGTTCACATATTTCTCGGGATAATAGGTGGCCATTCCATGATCCGAAAGAACGATAAAATCGATCTTATCGAAAATATCCAACTGACGGGCTTCCGTGAAAAAATGATTCAAGACTTTATCCAAGTTCTCCACCACATCCAAGGTCGCCGACGAATCCGGGGTAGCGGAATGACCTATCGCATCCGGTTCTTCCATATACCACATAATCAAATGAGGACGCACATCTTCCGGCAACTTCAGCCAAGAGATCACGGAATCAGCACGATCTGAAAAAGGAACCGATTTATCAAACGGCTTCCATATTGAAGGCTGGCCACTCTCTAAAGGCACCTCACTACCTACCCAATAGAACGAGGCGGTACGAACCCCTTGGCGTTCCGCCGTATTCCAAATAGGTTCTCCACCATAAAATTGCGGATCAAGATTTCCCATCCGGTATGAGCTATCAAGCTCCGCGTCATAAAAGAAATTATTTACCAAACCATGGTGATCCGGATGCAATCCGGTAGCCATGCTATAATGATTCGGGAAAGTCACGCTGGGATAACACGGGCGAAACGTGGAGCGAACCCCCACATTCGCCAAAGAATCCAACGTCGGAGTATGAGCACGTGACGGATAATCAGAGCGGAAACCGTCCATTGATAAAACTACGACATAACGATCCGATTGTTTTTTCGTTTGGCAACCGGTAAAAGCCAATGAACAAATACAAAAGAAACTAACGAGTAAGAACTCAATACGATTATTCCACATATCATTAAATTAAAAAAGAGGTCCACAAAGATAGTGAACCTCTTCTAATTATTAAATTTTATCTAATGAAAGATTTTTCTCTTAGAAGATATACTTGATACCGAATTGCATCTGCCAACGAGACACATCGTTCAAATTATCCTTGAAGGTTTCGTCCAAATCTTTCGCCATCGTATATTTCAACGTATAGTTGTTCGCCGCACTCGGGCCTTGTCCTTTCGGGATCGTCAAGAACTGATATTGCTGATTACCCAAAACGGTTGTTTGTACCACACCCCAATTACGATTCAACAAATTCAAGAAGTTAGCGATATTGAAACTAAAGCGCAAAGTATGTGAGCGACCATTCTTCTGGTAAATCTTTATATCATGAGAAACGCTCAAATCCAATTGATTCGCAAACGGAGCGACAGCACCGTTACGTTCGGCATACTCACCTCTATGTTTGCTCAAATAAGGATCTTGCTCGATAAAGGCATTCATCGCTTTCCATGCATCTTCTTGGCTATCGAAATCGCCCGGTAACAAATGATCTTTTACCTCGTCAAAATTCGCAGGGATATACATCAAGTCATTGGAGAACTGAGAATCGCCATTCGCGTCACCATTATAACAATAAGAATAACGGAACGGACGATAACGCTGATAAATCAAGCCAAAACTTGTTGCCGCATATTTACTCCAGTTAGCCGTATAAGAAGCGGACAATAACAAACGACCATCAAAAGAACCTGCCGTATAACCTACTTCTTCCGCATTTCCGTCCAAGGCCGCACGGTACTTCCAAGCGGAAGTCGCCACAGACGATGTTCCGTCTGTTACACCTCTAGACTGCCCGAAAGAGTAAGATCCATTCAAATACAATCCCTTCAGGATTCCATCAACAAAGTTTTTCTGCAACTGGAAGGTCGTATAAAGCGAATGTCCTTTGCTGGTATTACGCAGCATCACGACATGATTCGCAGCCTTTTGATTTCCTTCTCTATCGCTATAATAGCCATTATAATATGGACGTGCATTACCCGCTCCACCGTCATTTACAAATTGCTCGGTCCGATACAATCCGATATTGTCATGATAAATAGCGTTAATGTCTTTTGAATACAGCAACTCTACGGTAGCGACCCAACCATCACCAAACTTATAATCAGCAGCGATATTACTTTTCCATAAGCTCGGATATTTAAAGTCCGGATCCGTAATCGCTATATCCGAACGTGTAGCGCTACCTTCAGCCGGTTTATAAGTATCCATATTTCCGGTGAAACCTAGTGAAGGTCTGCCGTCGCTAATGATATTGTCATTTTTATCCTTTACCGCCCGAACATTTAGGTCACCAAACAAAACACCATTGTTGCCGGCTTGATTACTGATCCATACATAAGGAGGAGTACCCGTGAAGAGTCCCGTACCACCACGTATCTGTAAGCTTCCATTCTCATCGTCAAACGGTTTGTAGTTAAAACCGAATCGAGGAGAAAACTGAGGTTTGGCGTTCGGATATTTAGAAACATCGATCTTGATGCCATCCCGATAGGTCTCGGCGGCGACTTTATCATTCGACTGCAAATCAGTCATAAAGAACGGAACATCGATACGTAAACCTAACGTCAAGTTCAATTTATCACTTACCGTCCACTTATCTTGGGCATACAAACCTAACTGGAATACATTTATCTCGGCGAATGGAAAATCATCCGTCATCGAATATCTTTGCGCATAGTATTGATACCCCGTAGAAGAAGAGTTCGTTATACCCGTCACATTGGAACCAAATCCAAAATCTTTCGGATTAAACTCACGGATATCAAATCCTTGTACACTTCCGTTATGAGCGGCCATGTATTGTTTTGTAGCCAATACGTTGAACTTGAAATCATCGACAGAATTAAACACCCAAGAACCCGGATAGTTTTGAGCGAAACCATTCTTAAAGGCACGATAGTCACTTTGCGTTCCAACCGTAATCTGATGTTTGCCAAAATTCATCAAGAAGTTATCCTGTATCTGCCAGATATCAGTGTTCAACTGGTTATTATAGGAGTTTGCCTCGGTTCCGAAAGTTGTATAAGCATTGTTACCACCATCCAAGATATCCACTTGCGGGAAGTAACCGCCATCCATATCGCGATAATCACGCAAACGGGAATAACCGATCTTCAAATAGTTAGACATACGGTCATTAATGGTCGTATTCAAGTCGGCCATCCAAATATTGAAGTTATTATTCGTCCGGTAGAAAGAAGAAGAGAACGGAATAGCGAACGCATTCGGTCCACGTCCGTTATTCGGCGCACCGGAAGTAGAAGGGTTATTCGTATTAAACGATTTCAAATAATAATATTTTAAGCTCAACACATTATTTGAGTTGATATTCCAGTCTAAACGAGCCGTGATTCGATCCGCTTGAGTATTTGTCTTATTCACGTCGAATTTACCCGGATTATACCCAAGCTCATCACCTAAGAAATCAGATAAACCCTGCAAGACGGTCGCATCCGCCGCTGAATTAGCGGTCGTATAAGAAATCGGTTCCTCCTGACGATCCATCTCACCATTGATGAAAAAGAATAATTTATTTTTAATGATCGGGCCGGATAAGCTGATACCGTATTGGTGGTTAGAGAACTCAGAAACACCAATCGTCTCATCCTTCACACGATATCCCATCATAGACGGACTCTTCGTGTACATATATACAGAAGCATGAAACTCATTCGAACCGGATTTCGTTACGGAGTTAATACCCGCACCCGTAAATCCTCCATTTCGAACATCAAAAGGAGCGATCATCACCTGTACCTGCTCGAGCGCCTCCAAAGAAATCGGTTCCGTACCGGAAGCTCCAAGAGCAGAAGCCAGACCAAACGAGTTATTAAAGGAAGCACCGTCCACCGTTACATTATTAAAACGGTAAGAGACACCGCCAAAATTCTTACCGCTACTCATCGGAGTTAATTTCACGAAATCGTCCAAAGAACGGTTAATCGTAGGCAGCTTATCCATCTTCTCACGAGTGATGATTTCCTGCGCACCTGTACGACTTCCTGAAATAATGGGGTTCTTATCCGCAACCACGACTACCTCGTCGAGAGCTTGGGTATCTTCCCGCATTACTACATTCAGTTTCAGATCCTCACCCAAAACCAAGTTTATTCCTGTCCGGCTCTCCGTATTGTATCCAATATAAGAGAACTCTACCACATAAGGGCCTCCGATACGAAGGTTGTTAAAAGAATAAGAACCATTCGGCTGGGTAATCGTGTAGTATTCGGTACCCGTTGGCGTATGCGTAGCCTTGATATTCACTCCGATCATCGCTTCCGATGATGTATCCGTGACTTTACCACTCATACTCGCCGTCGTCACCTGAGCATGTATGGATATTCCCACGCACAACAAAAGTAACGTTAAAAGTAGATAAGTTTTCCTCATACAAGAAGTATTTATATTTAAAATAATTATAACATTTTTGTATATCGCCGCAAAGATAGGGATTAGATATCTCTTTTTGTCACAAACTATATATAATATTCATAGCATTAACATTCCTCACACAGATCTCCAGATTATTATTTTCAACCAACCACATCCATAATCCAACAATATGCAGGAAAAGCGTCTATAATTCTTTTAAATCACCGCCCAACAGGGAATGTTAGTTAAGAATCATCAAATTAAAAATTTCATAAAGAACCCTCTTGTTTTGCCAATACAAGCCATCCATCTCCGAATAAGGACATTACTCAATTCCGCCCCGTCACAGCAACTTCATGAATATGAAACAAGTATTAAATAAGAAACATACAATGATATTAAAAAATAACCCATAACTTTGCGAAAGTTTTTATTACATTAACTATTTTAAATTATGAGCAGACATTTACAGACGCTATTCCTTTTAGCTGTACTGAGTTTCTTGTTTGTCATCCCGACACAAGCGCAGGTAACAACAGCCAGTATGAGTGGAACAGTTATGTTTCAAGATGAACCCGTTATTGGTGCGACCGTTTTGGCGGTTCACGAACCTTCTGGGACAAATTATGGTACGATCACGAACGTTGACGGACGCTTTTCCTTACAAGGTATGCGTACAGGAGGTCCATACAAAGTTACGATCTCTTACGTTGGTTATCAATCTGCCGTTTATTCCGGCATTACCCTGCAATTGGGAGAGAACTACAACTTGAATGTTAAGTTGAAAGAATCTTCCGAGACCTTGGACGAGATCGTAATCACAGCGGCGAAAACGAAGTTCAATACGGAAAAGACGGGTGCGACAACCAATATCTCCTCGTCACAGATCACCTCTTTACCCACCATTAACCGTAGTATCTCCGATATCGCACGCCTTTCTCCTTATGCCTCCGACATGAGTTTTGCCGGTGGCGATGGCCGTTCCACGAACTTTACGGTAGATGGAGCGAACTTTAATAACAACTTCGGCCTTTCGGATAATCTTCCCGGAGGCGGTAACCCGATCTCTATGGACGCTATCGAGGAAGTACAAGTGGTAATCGCCCCGTTCGATGTCCGCCAGACAAACTTCATTGGTGGCGGTATCAACGCTATCACCAAATCCGGTACAAACACATTCAAAGGTTCCGCTTACACTTACTTCCAGAATCAGAATATGCGAGGAAACTCAATCGATGGAGAAGACTTGGGCGCACGTGCTAAGGAATCCAAAACGATTTACGGAGCTACGTTCGGCGGTCCAATCATCAAGAATAAATTATTCTTCTTCGCCAATGTAGAAGTGGAAAAACAACCGCAACAAGTGATCAAATGGAGAGCTCGTACTGAAGGAGAGCAACCGGACGAGAATAACTACATATCTCGCACTACACTCTCCGACATGCAAAAGGTATCCGATTTCTTAAGAGATAAATATGGTTATGATACAGGATCAGCCACGAACTTCCCCGCAGACGAAAAGAATTTGAAATTGCTAGGTCGTATCGACTGGAATATCACGAATGGCCATAAATTGAGCGTACGGTACAACTATACAAAGAATACCGCATGGAACGCTCCCAACGCTAACTCTATGGATGGTGGTTCCGGCTCTCGTCTGTATAATACAAGCCGTGTAGGTTACCAATCCATGTCTTTTGCCAACAGCATGTATTCCCAAGACAATAAAGTGTCTTCCGTATCCGCTGATTTGAACAGTCGCTTCTCTGATAAGATTTCCAATCAGTTACTTTTCACTTATACGGATATCGAGGATATGCGCGGAACCAACTCTTCCCCTTTCCCCTTCATTGATATCTTGGCAGGTAAAGATGCGGAAGGTAACCAAATCATGGAGCCTTATATGAGTGCCGGATATGAATTATTTACTTACAACAACGGCGTGAAGAACAAGATCACAAGTGTTATCGATAACTTCACTTACTTTGCCGGCGACCATAAGATCACAGCTGGTATCAGTTTCGAGCACCAACTTGCTAGCAATGCTTATATGCGCAACGGCACGGGATATTATCGTTACAGCAGCTTAGATGATTTCTTGAACGGTGCCGCTCCTGAAACGTTCGCATGGACATACGGTTACAACGGTGTTTCCGACCCGAAAGCTCAGGTTACTTTTAACCAGATCGGATTCTACGCACAGGATGAGTGGAACATTCGCCCGAACGTGAAGTTAACTTATGGTATACGTTTCGATGATTTAATTTTCGACAATAGCGATCTTCAAAGAAACGACGCAATCTACGATCTTGATTTCGGAGGCAAACATATCGACACCGGCAAATGGCCTAAGTCTAGAATGCAAATATCCCCTCGTGTAGGTTTCGTTTGGGATGTGTTCAAGGATAATTCCTTAAAAGTACGTGGTGGTACAGGTATATTTACCGGACGTTTACCCTTGGTATTCTTTACGAATATGCCGACAAACTCGAATATGGTACAAAATGCCGTAGTATTCGGCACAAAATATGAGAATGGAATTGCGGTAAGTCATGATTCCCGTCTGGATCAATTGGCTGGCGGCATGATTACGAATGTAGACGATGCGATCAAGAAATTCGGCCTTCCTACCACGATAGAGAATCCGGTTGCCGGTTCTAAGATCTCTGGCGTAAAGGACAACTTCAAGATGCCACAAATATGGAAAACCTCCTTGGCTGTAGATTATCAGCTCCCAACTTCCTTCCCATTATCCGTAACCGGCGAGTTCATCTATAACAAGAACATCAATGCCGTAACCCTTGAGAATATCAACATCAAGGACCCGTCAAATTGGGAACATTTTAACGGAGCGGATAACCGTTTGATTTATCCATCTGATTATACGTATGTATCCGGTAAGAATGCGGTTGTATTAACTAACACATCCAAAGGACATGGTTATACCGCCAATGTTACGGTTAACGCTCAACCCGTAGAGGATTTGAACATGATGTTGGCTTATACGCACACGGAATCCAAAGAAATTTCCGGTCTTCCGGGTAGCGACCCTGTATCTACATGGCAGGGAATGTTAACGATAGACGGACCGAATTTCGCGACCGTACAACGTTCACGGTATGTAGTGCCCGACAAGGTAATCGCAGCGGTCAATTATAATCTGCCCTTCCGCCATAAAGGTCTGCTCAGAAAAACAAGCTTAAATCTGTTCTATTCCGGTTATTCCGCTTCCGGATATAGCTTCGCTTATACAAATGATATGAATGGTGACGGTATCAATAATGATATGATGTATATCCCGAAAGATGATAGTGAAATCAAATTCAAGAATGAAGCAGATAGAACCGCTTTCTGGAACTTCGTAGACCAAGATTCTTATTTAAAGAATCACAAGGGAGAATACGCTGAGGCTTATGCCGCACGTGCACCTTGGGTACATCGTTTCGACCTTCGTATAACGGAAGATTTCTCATTCAAGGCAGGTAAAACCGAACATCATTTCCAATTGAGCCTTGATTTCATGAATATCGGTAATATGATCAACTCGAAATGGGGTGTAATGAAGAACGCATCTTCTTCCAACGGTTGCCGTATCTTGAAATATGAAGGTATGGATGATAATAAGACTCCAATTTTCTCCATGTATAAGATCAATGGTGAATATCCGACCGAGACTTATTCTTATAACCGTATCTATACTGAATGCTGGAAAATGCAGGTTGGTATCCGTTACATCTTTAATTAATCAAGAGATATAACTCCATAAAAAAGGCGGGGAACAAATTTTCCCGCCTTTTCTATTTCATCATATATCCTCTCCTCCTCGCAAGGCATCCGCTATATCTTGATGCCGCTGGGCTAATTCGTCCTCTCCGATCGCCCGGAAACCCTCTGCCAGATATTCGTGGGAAGCCGCATGTTTAGGTTTGATACTTACCGCCTGCTGGAAATCCAGAATAGCTTCATCGTAATATTTGAGCTTCAATAGGCATTTTCCACGGTTATAGCGGGCCTTAAAAGATTTCGGACTTAATTTTACCGCTTTGTTTAAACAAACCTGAGCGTCGTAGTCCTCACCTATATCCAATAAAGTAACCCCTTTGCGCACCCAAGCTTCCACATAATTCGGATTCAAATTCAAGGCTTTATCAAAACAACGAATAGCGGCATTCGCGTCATGGGCCTTCGTTATGCACTCGTTACCCATCAAGTAATATTCATGCGCATACTCTTTCTGGGTCTCACGAAGCGAATGCAACTCTTCCCGCAAAGCCTTAATCTGTGCCTTTTGACTATTCAACGCTTGCAATTTCAAACGAAGCAGCCGTTGTACCATCGGATTATCCAATTCATTCCGTTTAGATACGGCGGCGGCAAAAGCCTCGACCGCCTCTTTCATATTACCCTGCCGAAAACCCTGAGCCGCCCGACCATATTGCAATTCCGCCTCGCTCTCTTTGATACTTTTCTCTATTAATGCTTGGTTATTGAATATTTGGCTGAATTCTACGATCTCTTTCCGGATAAAGATATCCCGGGAAGAGATCTTGCTTTTTAGCACCAATCCTTCCAATGAAGTACAACGACTCAACGCCACATAGGTTTGTCCCCCGGCAAATACCCCTCCGGTCAAATCAACTACCACCCGGCTAAAAGTCAAGCCTTGACTCTTATGCACCGTGATCGCCCAAGCCAAACGAATCGGCAATTGTTCGAACGTACCGACAATCTCTTCCTCGATCCGTTTCTCTTTCTCGTTATATTTGTATTTATAATTTCGCCATGAGGTAGGTTCGACCAAATGTTCTACACCGCTCTCCAGCAAGACATAAACATTTCCATTCTCATCGATACCCGATACCATACCGATCGTCCCGTTCACCCAACGACGCTCATAATCATTATCGATAAAAATAACCTGCGCCTGTTCCTTGATGGATAAATTCAGCTGGGTAGGTAGTGAGGATTCCGGAAAATCCCCCTCGATCTTTCCCACGGAGACGTACTCTTCTCCGGGAAGCTCGGCCAACTTCTTCTCATTGATAAAATCAACCTGATCCCGGCGAGTGGCCAACGTGATATACATATCCTCATTCTGAGGCTCGAAAGACGGAAAATAACGACCGTTCAACGTATCCAACTCCTGTTTTCTAGCGGCATTATTACGAATCCGATCCAATATATTGATAAAAACAGAATCGGTCTGGCGATACACTTTTTGCAACTCGATCGGCACTAAATTAATGTCCTTGAACACACGAGCCGAGAAAAAGAAAGGGCTCGCATAGAACAAACTCAATATCTCTTTTTGATCCGACGGAACAACCGGTTCCAACTGGAAGACATCTCCCACGAACAATAGCTGCTTTCCGCCAAAAGGCAATCGCATATTACCGGAATAGACCCTCAAGATACGATCTACACAATCAATAATATCCGCCCTCACCATCGATATCTCGTCAATGATGATCAAATCGACCTCCGCGATAATTTTCCGTTTCTCCTTCGGATACTTAAAAAACTCAAAGATACGACCATGAGACAAACTTAAATCCGGATCATCCGGCAACATCGGCCGAAAAGGGAGCTTGAAAAAGGAATGCAAGGTAACGCCGCCCGCATTTATGGCCGCTATTCCGGTAGGAGCCAGCACCACATACTTTTTCTTCGTATGATTGCAAATATACTTCAAAAAAGTAGACTTGCCGGTCCCTGCTTTCCCTGTCAGGAAAACAGACTGGCGAGTGTGGGTGATCAGTTGCAAGGCATCCTGAAACTCCTTATTGTTCGTGTCTAACTGAAAGTCCAAGTATATAATTTTTAGATGAGACAAAGCTATGAAAATATTTACAGATCACTCTAATAATATCCCTCAAAATATTTGGCAGTCTCCATAAAAATCACTTATTTTGTGATATCAAATTAATATCAAAAACAAATCATCATGAAAGCAACCGAAAAGACATTCAACGGACTGAGAATCTCGGGGTTTATTGCTCTTTTTCTCCTATTGGCTCTATCGGGTCTCTGCTGCTATTTAATCGCAGACACCAACGAGACTTGGAGCGTAATCACCGGCATCGTCGGACTCTGCCTGTTAGTGGTTTGTTTATTGGGATTCATGGAAATCGAGCCCAACAATGCCCGAGTAATGCTCTTTTTCGGAAAATATAAAGGGACAATTACTGATAACGGATTTTTCTGGGTCAATCCACTTTACAGCAAAAAGAAAATCACGTTACGTGCCCGTAACTTAGATGTCCCTCCTATCAAGGTTAACGATAAGGTCGGTAATCCGGTTATGATCGGGGCCGTGATGGTATGGAAAGTCAAGGATACTTATAAAGCGATGTTCGACATCGATTCTTCGTCCATTAGTATCTCCTCGAATAAATCATTCATATCACTGGGAGAATCCTCTGAATTATCCCAACGAATGCAGAATTATGAGAATTTCGTGCAGATACAAAGTGACGCCGCCATCCGTAAGATAGCTGGCATGTATGCCTATGATTATAACGAGAGCAAAGATCCCGTCACCTTACGATCCGATGACGGGGAGGTCGCTCAAAAACAGGAAGAGGAATTAAACAGTCGTTTGGCGATAGCAGGCATTGAGGTATTGGAAGCTCGTATCAATTACTTAGCGTATGCTTCCGAGATCGCCGGAGTCATGTTACGCCGCCAGCAAGCGGAAGCCATTATCGCCGCAAGAGAACGGATCGTGGAGGGAGCGGTCAGCATGGTTCGACTCGCCTTGAACAAACTGGATCAAGACAATGTTGTGGAATTGGATGAGGAACGGAAGGCTGCGATGGTTAGCAACCTGTTGGTGGTCCTTTGCGCTGACGAGGCAGCGCAACCTGTCGTAAATACCGGGACCCTACATCATTAATGTAAGAATTTAATATTAATACTAGTATATGGCCAAAAAAGATAATACTGTCAAAAGCTTCATCCTTCGGGTGGACGCTGATATGATGGAAGCTATCGAAGCTTGGGCTGCGGACGAATTTCGCAGCACCAATGGCCAAATCCAGTACATTCTGGACCAAGCCTTACGAAAGGCAGGACGGTTGAAGAAGAAAAGACTGCCCCGGCCACAAAACGACGACAAGTCATAAAAAAAAGCCTGATCTTTCGATCAGGCTTTTTTATTAACGGCTAATGAACAGCCAAGCATCTTTATACTTTTCTATTTTTCGAAGTGTCGCCATGTAGCTCTCGGCATCCGCCCGGTTATTAAACTTATCCGCATAAATACGATATTTACCATCACGAACCACCTTGCTTACATTCTTACATTGCGTGCGGTCTACACCGGATATATACTCATTCGCCTGCTCCTCTGTCGGGAAACTCGCTATTACGATATGATACATCTTTTTCGTCGCCACGAGTTCCGCTTTCGGAGCGGGGACAGCGACTTCTTTCCTTACCTCAGGGGCAGAAGGCGCTTTGGCAATCTCAGTCTCCTTAGTCGCTTCTATTTTGGGAGTTACCTCCGCTACCATCTCGTCCACTTGAGATATTTGAATTTCCTCCGGCTGAGAAATAGGTTCCTCGAACCTATAATTTATCATCTCCGTAGGAACAAAACTAGCTGTATAAGCGGACAGGTTTACTTCTTTCACCGGAGTTGAAACCACAAAGAATAATGCGACAGCAGCAGCTGATGCCGCGACAACCCGGATCAACTTACGACTAACCGGGATATAGAACACATCTTTCTTTTTCTTACCCGCAAGTAAAGCAACCTCTTCCCGCTCCTCCTCCAATGATCGCAAAACCGGAAAATGAAACGATGGTAAACCATACGAATCCGCATTGAATACCCCAGAATCGCCCGGCGTAAAAATGGTCTGCCCTTCCTCTCCTATAGAGAAAGTCCCGATTCGCCCCAATGTTATCCGCTTGTCTTGTTCCAAAGAAACATTCAAAGCCTCGATATCCTCTTCCAGCATCAACTGAGCTTTCCGGTAATCAACGCCATACGTCTGCATATATGACTCGGAGAGCAAGCCGTCTGTATGCTGTAGCGTGACATTAAACATAACCTCTTTACGCATCGGCCGGAACAAATGTTCCTCTTCCTGATACGTCGCCGGCAAAGTTTGCAGCACGAAACCACCAAACTTCGGCAAGATCACACAATCGTGCGTCAGCAACAAGCGTTCAATATGTGTTATTATCCTTAACATAGAGACAAAGGTAAATATCTTTATAGAAATAACAAAAAAAGAGCACTTTTTTCCTTTGAAATGACCCGGAAAATTATATGCATGACATTCTCATTTCAAAATCCACATGACACCCATATAGTCATCCGACCCTCCATACTGGTCGCTAATTGATTTTGAGACATTATCCATATTGTAATCCAACTCTTCCGATGGATACATCCATCTTAACGGCATTTTATCAGAAGGTATATTCCTATTCGATTTCGGATTTATCGGAATATTCGGTACACCTGTCCTACGATATTCAAAGAAAGCATTGTAAGGTGTTTGAAGAAACGTCAATATGTACTTTTGCCAAATAATCTGACTCAACTGTTCTTGAAAATCACTAGCGAATTTAACGCCTTGGTTTCCGAGATATTCTTGAATATAGGCATCTGTTATTTTTCGATTATGATGGAACATAACATCATCGGGGGTATTATCCGCCACAAACCGCATTGAAGAACGAACGCCTTCCTCATAATACTCTTTGGGACTTTTTGAGATAAAACCTCTCAGAGCCATCTCAGCCAGTATAAAATTTTGTTCTTGATAACTCAAGAAAAATACAGGCTCGCCCTCCGGCAGTTCCTCGTAGCGATCATTTATTTGAGAAACAGTTCCCCCACTCACAAAAGTCAAGATCTCAGACTCCGGTAAGGTCGGGTCAACTCCACCATAAGCATCCCATTCCGAGGGATCCAACTTGGCCTCTTCTGAGCTCGGTGTCGGTTTCGCATAATAAAATAAACGATAATCTTTCAAGGCTTTCAATTTATCAACAAAAAGATTAGTCATCCTGTCATTATTCACAAAACTATTAATTTCCTTAAAATAAGGATATTTCTGTCCAGCCTTATTAGAGTACACAACTTGGAAATTATCCGCACTCGACTCAAAAACAGGTCTGTTATTGATAATCTCATTGATTCTTTCCCGAACCTTTAAATCCGGATCATCGACCTTTTTATACAAATTAAGAAGCAACTTCAATTGCATAACATTCACAGCCTTACGCCATTTCGTCACATCCCCTCCATAAATATAATCACCCTCAAAATTAGTGCCAGCACTAAAGAGACGGTCCGCCTCATCCAATTCATTCAATAACCCGAGAAAAACATCTTTTTGAGAGTCATATTTCGGGAAATACACCTCTTCATCCTCAGCTCTTAAAGCTTCAGAATAAGGTATGTCCCCCACTTGCATTGTCAAATTGAAGAAAAAGAAAACCCGTACGAAATGAGACAATGCCGTATAGGAGTTTTTCAACTCATCATTCGTCGCAAAATCAATCATCTTCGAGGCATTCCGCAAATCTCTCAAAGCATCATAATTCGCTCCACCCAACAAATTGAATGCCAGATCTATATCATTAGCCTCTGTCCACGACAAATACTTAGCTAACAATTCATCCCGGATAAAATCCTTTCCATTCCCATTTTTATAAGTGGTAATATCACGTAACAGTTCTGTTGCCAACATCGCAGATGTTACTTTGTTAGTTGAGTCGGGATTTGTATTTACGCTTTCGAAATCATCACATCCAACCATACCCAACAAAACCAGTCCGCATATCAATATATTTTTAATTTTCATACGTTTAGCTTTTAAAATTCAACTTTCAAGTTTACACCTACATACCTTATAGATGGAGAAGATATATCCTCGCCCTCAATATCCTCAAAGCCATCCGGATCCGAGAATCTAAAATCTTTGGTCAACACAAATAAGTTCTGTCCGATAAAGCCTACATAACAGCTATTCATACTTAACTTACTAATAAACTTCTTCGGCAAATTATATCCGATTGACATTTCCCTCAATTTCAAGAATGTCTTTTTCTGAACTAATTTATCTGGATTATTATGGCTGCTTCTTACAAAATCCTCATAAGAAGTCTCGATGTCATTCGGAGAGAATACCCGCGTATCTGATGTAATCCTGCCATATTGATCATATTTGACCTCACCTGATACAATCTTGACACCTTCACCCACATAGTTTTTCTTGCCATTCACCACCTCATCATATCTCCATTGATTGTCCGTATCCGGATGAGCGCCGGTTTCCAACATGTGGAATTCCGTATTCGACCATGATTTTCCACCAATACGGCCATCAAAATTGAGTGTCAGCGTAAAATTCTTATACTTGAATACATTCGCTAGACCATACTCTAAATCCGGATCCGTATAACCAATCAAAGAGCTATATTGGCTCCTAGACATCAAGCCATTCGTATTAATAATATAATTACCATCCGGATCTTTGTCATAGCCTTTATATGAATAAGAATCCGTACGAGCGCCCACGTATGTCCACAAATTATCCGGGCTGAAGTTCTCATCCAATTTAGCGTAATACCTCTTGCTCGTCGAAAGATTCAACGACACATCCCATGAGAAATCACGGACTTGCACCGGAGTAGCGTCAATAGAAATCTCCACCCCCCGACGAACATATTCTTCGTCAATATTCATCAATCTCGATTTATATCCCGTAGCGGAAGATATCCTTTGGCTGATCGTATTATTATAAGTCAACTTATTGAAATAACTCACATCTAATTTCAAGCGATGTCCTTGCAAGAAGTGAATACCCGTACCGATTTCCCATGTACGATTCGTGATAGGCTTCACGTCGCCACGCAAATAATCCGGATAACTAGCCGTATTCAAGCCATCCCAAACATTCTGTTTAATCGTATAGGCCCGATCTAAATCATAAATAGCTAAATCGGTTTTAGAGACAGTCCACGATCCTCTCAATTTCCAGAAGGGTATCCAATCCGGCAAGCTTATTATATTAGAAGGAATAATACTCACTCCCACGGAAGGATAAAAATATGATTTATCATTTGAAGGCAAAGTAGAAGACCAGTCATTACGCCCTGTAGCCTCCAGATAGTAAGTATCCTTATACCCCAATGTCAACGTGCCGAACAGACTATTTACTTTTTTCGTCTTAGTCTCCGCATCCACGATCGGACTTTCTACGGAAGCTTTTATCGAATAAAAACCGGGAACAGACAAGCCATTCTTCGTGGAAGCTTCCAGATTCTTTGTTTTCGTATAATAAAGAGAACCTCCCAATAAACCGTCAACACTAAAATCACTCAGCTTCTTATTAAACAGCAAGAAGAAATCATAATTCATGGTAAAACCAGTCTTCTTGCCCTCTTTATAATAACCCAGCGCTCCGTCTTCCCAGCCACCACGGCCTTTAGAGATCGTTCCCACCGAAGAACGAGTCACATTATTATTCGCATAAGCGACTCCTCCCGCACGCAATTGCAATTTCAGCCAAGGGAGTATCTCGTACTTAAAAGACAATGAACCATTCGTCGTAAAATTATTTATCGACTTAATCTTCTCATAAGCCTCAAAATAAGGATTATCATACCAATCCGTATAATGCCAATTTTGCTTTTCATTTGGGACAAGCCAATAATCCTTGTAATCCCGCAGATCATACTCCGGACCAGTCCATAATAAAATATTGTACATATATCCGGTACCATATCCATACCCAGCCGTATTCGGCGCAGATTCCTGCGTAAAGTTCATACTACCTTCCACGCTCGCCTTATTGCCTAGTTTCAGCTCTCCACCAATATTATACCAGAATTTATTCTTACGTGAATTCGGATATTGATTCTTATCATACAAATAAGACAAAGAAGTGCGGATGCTTCCATTCTTACCAGAAGATGATACACTGACCGTAGTATTACTGATCATACTAAACTCCAAGAAATTCTTAAAATTATTCTTACCCCTCGAAGTCAACTCCATTTCCCGATACTCTTTCTTAATAGGATCCCATTGCGTATAAACACGACCAATATCCAACTTATCGCCCCAGACATAATCTATATTATCAAATTTACCTCCAGACCCGGCGCTATAAGCCGTCTGCACCTCCGGTATTTTTAACTGTCCGGCATTAAACATATTACTGGTATTTACCTCTATAGAAAAGCCCTTATCACCCCCTTTCTTGGTGGTAATCATGATCGCTCCATTACCACCTCGGGAACCATACAACGCAGAGGCCGTAGCCCCTTTCAACACAGTGATATTCTCAATCACATCCTGGTTGAAATCACTAAACGCTTGATTTGTAGGAACGCCATCCACGACGACCAAAGGCTCCTCTCCACGTAATTTTATCTTAGGAGCGACCCCAAATTCCGTAGAATTATACACTCGCATGCCCGAGATCCTACCACTTAAACTCGTCGCGATATTCACGCCCTTAACTTTCTCCAATTCATCCCCCTTGAACTTTTGTGTAGCATAACCTAACGCTTTCTCTGAACGAGTAATACCCAAAGCGGTAACGACAACTTCCTCCAAGGCTTTTGAATCTTCATCAAGCACTATCTGGAGAACTTTTTTATCCCCAACAGGAACCTCTTTTTCTTGAAAACCGACATAAGATACCATTAGCACATTCCCAGCGGAAACATCCAAGGAAAAGTTTCCATCCAGATCACTAATAGTGCCGTTAGTCGTTCCTTTTTCTACTACATTCGCACCAATCACTGGATCCCCGTGAGCATCTTTCACGACACCTGTTATTTTTACCTTTTTCGTCTGTTGATTAGCAATCGGTAAATCCTCTTTTTTCGTGTCTCGACGTACGATTATTTGACGATTATTAATAATATACTCAATATCCGTTCCGCTGAATAATTTATCTAATATTATCTCTACAGACTGATCCCGAACATCCAGATTAACTTTCCTATGCAAATCAATGTTAGAACCATGATACACAAAAATAAACTCACTGTTTTTCTCAATGTATTCAAATACATCTTCTACCGTACGATCATTCATTTGAATGCTTAGCATAGTCCGCTGCGCATATAGGGAAGACGCATATATCGCAGATCCTCCAAAACTTACCAGACATAAGGCTAAACCAAGACTTTTGAGAAAATGATTTGATTCTCGGCAGAAATCTTCTTTTTTCTTCATACCTTTGTAATGTTTTTTCTTTAGTACGTAATTATTGATTAAACAAAGCTCTTGAGCCGGAAGATATGGCAGTATCTTCTGGCTCTCTTGTAAATGCAAACACGCTTACAGATCATTCCTTTCCCATAGGCAAATTATTTTAATAAAATTATATTATTCTCCCCGTCTCTCTCTTGGCGTAGAAAAAGAGATTGACAAATAATCTCAACAACTTCCTCCAAGCTCTCTCTCAGGTCCAATTTTCCTGAAATAGGTATTTCACCTATCTCTTTGCCAAATAAAATAGTCCGGCCATAATAACGAGACAACCGATTTAAGACCTCTCCAACCTTACGATCATTTAACAGCATCAAGTTATCTTTCCAACAAATATGTTCAAAGACATCTACCTTTTTGATCGATATTTCTTTACCCTTTAACTCAAGCATATCATCAGGGCTCAGCACATTCTTACCATTATCGCCATTTTTCACCTCGACCTGTCCTTCCACTAATACAACGGAAGCCGCAGGTTCATCCCGATAAGCACACACATTGAATCGAGTGCCAAGCACTTTTACCTCGATCGTACTCGTTTTAACAATAAAAGGGCGAGAAGGGTCCGCAGCAACTTCCAAATAGACCTCTCCATCCACTAATATCTCCCGCTTATCTTTAGCAAAAACCGTAGGAAAAATCACCCGAGTCTCTGCATTAATATACATTTTAGTACCATCTGAAAATACGATATTCGCACGCCGTCCTTTCGGTACTATTATTTGATCCGGCTCATCAATTTTAGTTTCTTGCTCATTCTTTTCTATTTGGTGTTCCTCTACATTTGATTTGCCTACCGTATCATAAATTACCGTAGCTTCATCTTTCAGTTGAACCCAACCTTGATCCTTCACCAAGAGAATCTCATCCCCCGGCAAGGCGCCAACATTCTTTTCCTCCAACAAGGCAAAAGGCAATGAAGATTTATCATGCCCCATTATCCAAAAATAACATCCCACGGCAAGAAGCAACATGACGGCGGCCGCTACGGAAGAAACAAGATAGCGTATACGTAAAACAGAGGTCTTACGGGGAGCATTCAAACGTTCCTCCAACTTCTGCCAAGAAGAAAGTGCCAGTCGCGAATCCACTCGCTCCTCTTCACGAACTTTACGCAACAAATCTTCTCCGGCTTGCCGAAATGAATCCTTCTCAACCATGTCCTGTTTCTTATTCACGAGATACCTGTTTACTCTTATTACGGATGGAATTCGTTTTGGTACTCACTTTTTACCGGGAAAAATAGCGAATCCGCCATTTTTTTCATTCTTACAACCTCTTTTGCCATCCCTAGGGCACGGCTGTGCCATCAAGGTGAAAATTATTGGCACAATATATCTTTGATATACTGCGACATAAAGAGAGTCCAAGAATACATTAAAGCTCCAACGAGAACCACCGCCTTAACTTACGGAGTGTTCTAGACAATAAATTTTTACTGGATTGGTAATTTATGCCTAAAATACCAGCTATCTCATTATGCCCCAATTCATTTACATAATAAAGATAAATGATCTCTCGCTGATGGGGAGAAAGTTTTGTCAAGGCTTTCATCAAAAGTTTAACCCGGTCGTCCATATCTGTCGTATCCAATGCGATACGGGAGAATAACTCATCCACTTGAAACACGTCCTCATATAAGGAGACATCCTCCATTTTCCTGTTTTTCTCGATCGTATCATACAGCTTATGTCTTAAAGCCTTAAGCAGATATCCTCTGACATTCGCCGTCGGAGAGAGGGAGGTATGGTTTTGAATCAAATTGATAAAAATATCCTGTACGCAATCTTCCACCAAGTTCTTGTCGGGAAGTAACTTGATTCCATAATTGCGCAGCAATGCGTAAAATCGGCAATAAAGCTCACGGAAGGCTTCCTTATCTCCCTTCAGACACGATTCCCATAGCTTCTCATCGGATATTCCCATATAAATAAACTCCCGAAGATTTCCCGCAAACATACACAAAAAACATTCAATTTCAGTTAAGAGCAATAAAAAAATACAAAAAAGCACGTACACCACCATGAATAACGATGTACGTGCTTCTAAAAAATCACATGGGAAAATCACTTATACCGTTTGCCTTGCCACGGTATCATACCCGTCTGACGGATATGCTCCATCAAGCCATTGAACAAGTTTTTATACGTATCCGAAGATCGTTCCCCTATCGGACTTTGTTCCTTCGGATCTTCCTTTATATTAAAGAATTGGATAGGCTCCCAAGGAGTATTTTGTAAAATCTTGAAATCCCGGTATTGAGATGCGTAATATGCCTGACCTCCATATCGGGAATTACCTTCCCTTCGTACCCAATGCACCATTCGATCTCCGGTATCTTGTTCCTCACCCCGTAAAAGAGGCAAGATACTGATACCGTCGATCTCATGCGATACAGGCACGGCTGTCAGATCGCATAAGGTCGGGAACATATCCGAAAGCATGACGAAATTATCACGTACCGCCGGACGGATCTGGTTCTTCCAATAAATACCTCCGGCTACCCGGATCCCTCCCTCATACATATCCTGCTTCGCGCCTCTGAACGGGCCGTTATTCGCACCCGCATCGTCCTGCCCTCCATTATCAGAGGTAAATATAATGATCGTATTCTCCAACTGGCCATTCTGTTCCAAGGCCTCATACACACGTCCGACGTTATAATCCAAATGCTCAATCAAGGCGACAATCTTAGCACGCTTCTCAGGAAGTGACGGTTCACGCTTTTTCACCTTTTCCAGCCATTCCTGAGGAGGTTGTATCGGGGTATGTGGGGCATTATAAGCTAGATACAAGAAGAAAGGCTCTTGCTTTTGCTTCATATCCGACAGGTAACGGATCGCCCAATCAGAGAAAATCTCTGTAGCATGTCCTTGTGGATCGATCTCTTTCAAGTTCTCACGCATATAATTATTTCCGAAACGACGATGGGTATAATAATCATCCATCATATCCCCTAAAAATCCCCGGTAGAAATCGAAACCCCTTTCCGTAGGGGTATTCGGAGACTCCAATCCTAGATTCCATTTTCCAACCATCGCATTATGATAGCCTCTTTTCTTCAACATCTGGGGTAATAATACGGCATCCTCCGACAGATACCCCCAACTATCCTCTTTATGCGTACGAATGACTCCCGGCACGCCTACCATATCCGGATAACGCCCGGTTAATAACGAGGCTCTACTAGGAGAGGAGACCGGACAGTTCGCATGGAAATTCGTGAAACGAACTCCTTCATTTAATAATTTATCGATATGTGGAGTTTGAATGTCCTTGGCGGCTCCTTGACAGGACAAATCGCCATATCCCAAATCATCCACCAAAATCAGCAGGATATTCGGGCTATCCGGCAAAGCCTTTGTTTGTGCGGAAGCTGCGGAAAAAGCCAATCCGCAAGCCGCTGTTAGTATATATTTATTCATCTAATCTAGTGTTTTTAAATGTCCCATTACATCATATCACATACGGAAGGCTTGATCTTCATTCCTTTCTTATGTTTCTCACCGGCCTCGATCAGTAATTTCACGATCTCCGGATGCTTATCCGCCTGATTGAATCGCTCTGAGATATCTGTCTCCACGTTATACAACAAGGGTTCTGCCGGAGTCTCGATCTTACAGGTACGCAGATATTGGTCCTTGATCGTCTTAAAATAATACTTCCACTCCCCTTTACGGATCGCCATCAACTCACTGCCCCACCAATAATAAACCTCATCACGGGCGGAATGCTTTTCCTCAAACAATAATCCGGTTTGATTCACGCCATCCAATACAAGATCTTTCGGTTGCTCGATACCCGCCATCGAGAGGAAAGTCGGATATAAATCCATCGAGGTCATAATCTCATCGTTGATCGCCGGATTGATTTTTCCCAGCATCCAGCAAATGGCCGGAACCCGGAAGCCACCTTCCCACCAAGTACCCTTGCCATCCTTCAACGGACCTGCGGAACCACCATTCTCATGCTCCGTCAGCCAAGGGCCGTTATCGCTGGTAAAAATAACAAACGTATTCTCGTCCAAGCCATTTTCACGCAGAGCCTTCAACACTTCACCAACGCTCCAGTCTATTTCCTCAACCACATCTCCGTACAGGCCTCGTTTGCTCGTTCCCTCGAAACGGGCATTCGTGTACAATGGGATATGCGGGAAGGTATGAGCGAAATAAAGGAAGAAAGGCTCCTTTGAATGATCCTTGATGAACGATACCGCTTTCTCCGTATAGCGACGGGTTAATTCTCCCTGATCCGGTTCCGATTCGATTTGCTTACCATCCAATATCAATGGAGTCGGAGGAAAATTCCGGGCATGCGCGCCTTTATTCCGAACAGGGCTCATATCATTGGAATAAGGTATGCCGAAATAGGTATCAAAACCATGATCCGTCGGTAAATAGGGAGAAAACGCACCTAAATGCCATTTGCCTACACAGCCGGTCGCATACCCGTTTTGTTGTAAAACTTTGGCGATCGTGACCTCATCTTGTCCTAACCCAGCCTTTGAGTTAGGGAAAAGTACGGCTACCCGATCTCCATATAATCCATTTCGAACCGGCAAACGTCCGGTCATTAACGCGGCCCGACTTGGCGTAGAAACTCCGGCCCCCACATAAAACTGGGTCAGCTTCATTCCTTCACAAGCCATACGGTCTATATTCGGTGTGCGGATCGTGGGATTCCCATAGCAACTCAAATCCCCATATCCCATATCGTCACAGAATATGATTACAAAATTAGGCTTATTGGCCGCATCCGAGGCAGCGTTCAAGCTCAAGCTGTTCGATAATACCGCCGCTGTTAAAACAGACAATGATTTCAGTGTTTTCATATATGTATCTTTTTATTTAAGTAAACGGGGAAAAGGTTCATCTATGATACCGGCAGGACGCTGGTTCCGGCCTTCATATCCCCAATCTCCCATATCACTACGAACCTGTTCGATCCATTGATTCATCTTCGTTACTACTTCGGGATGTTTATCGATGACATTGGTTGTTTCCGACAAATCATTCGCCAAATTATATAAACGAGCTTCACCGACTTCCGTATCCGGGAAGTGAGGGCCTTTGATACGTTCCTTCAAAGGTAAATGATACTTCCAGTTTCCCCAACGTACCGCCTGTAATTGTTGTTTCTGGTAATAATAGAAAGTCTCCGTGGGCGATGCCATCGATTCTCCCTCCAAGATTCCAGACACATTATGTCCATCTATCACCCGGTCGGAAGGAACCGCATAACCGCAATAATGCGCCAATGTCGGTAAGAAATCCATCGAAGTCACCAGATTATCAGTCTCCTGTCCCGCCGGTATTTTAGCGGGCCATCTCATTATACAAGGCACCCTGAATCCACCTTCATACGTCGTACCCTTTTGGCCTCTCAACGGACGGTTCGTACCGCCGAAGTGTTCATCCGCACCATTATCGGAAGTAAAGATAACCAAGGTATTTTGATCCAATCCTTCCTCCTTTAAAGTCTCAAGCAAGACTCCCATCGACCAATCCAATTCCTCGGTCGCATCTCCATAGAGTCCGTTCTGAGACTTTCCCTTGAAAGCGGGAGAAGCCGCTAACGGATTATGAGTCATATTATGGCACAAATAAATAAAGAACGGTGATTCCTTATGAGACTTTATAAACTCCACAGTCTTATTGGTATAACGAATCGTCAAGGAATCATGACCGACAGGAGCCACTATTACCTCCTCCTGTTCCATCAAGGGTAACGGACAATACGTACGATCCATATCGTTACTATAAGGAATACCATAATAATAGTCGAAACCCTGCCGGGTAGGAAGAAATGGCAATTGATCCCCTAGATGCCATTTCCCGATACAAGCCGTCGCATACCCCTGCTCCTTCATCAACTCGGCGATCGTTATCTCACCGGGATTCAAGCCTTTATGCGAAGCTGGAAATAGCACTTGCCTCCCTTTGGACATCAAAGGTGTAGGGTCCGCATTTACATGCATGGAGACTCGCCTTGGATAACACCCTGTCAATAAAGCCGATCTGGAAGGTGTACTCACGCTCGAACCCACATAGAAATCGGTCAGTCGTATTCCCTCTTTAGCCATCTGGTCGATATGGGGAGTACGATGCTTCGTACTCCCGTAACAACCTAAATCCCCATATCCGAAATCATCGATAAATACGATGATCACATTTGGCCCTTCCGCCGCTTGAGTAGCCACGGCCACTCCGGAAAGGGCTAATACCGGTATCAATTTAGATATAAATTTCATTTCATCCTTCTTTTAGTTGAACATTACCAACCCGGGTTCTGATCCAAATTCGGATTCAAAGAGCGCTCGCTATCAGGAATAGGCAGTAAATCGTAATATTCCAGATATCCATTCGGGAACTTCGTCTCGATCACGCTTCCTTCATGATCTTTTATAATCATAGGATAAAGCGTCTTCCCGATTTTCCAACGTTTCACGTCTGACCAATAACGACCTTCCAACGCCAACTCAATTCGTCTCTCATGCCTTACTTTCTCACGAGCCTCTTCACGGCTCATAGATGTCGGCAGCAAAGAGATCTTAACGTCATCCCTTTCCGTACGGATCCGGTTGAGGATAGCGATCGCATCCGCTACACTTCCATTCGTCTCTATAATCGCCTCCGCTTTTGACAATAAGACATCCGCATATCTCAGTATGATATCATTGATATAAGACTGCCCGGAAGGAGGAAGCTTTGACTCATCCTGAATCCGATATTTACGGGTACTTAAATGTTTCAACCGATTACCGGCATGATTAAACGCACCTCCCGGATACAGGTAATTAGGGAAACGATAGCCCAAGAAATAAGAACCCGGAAGTACAGCCGTGAAACCTAAACGAGGATCCCGGTTCTCATAAGGATTATCGGGATCTACAGGAGAGCCGTCGATCGTCTCATAAGCCGCTACCAAATCATCCGTAGGGACATAACGGCTTCCACGGGTCCAACTTCCGGTACCCGTTCCGCAATACTGGTCAATATAGGAACCTTGCGAATTCTCGCCTTCAATATATTGGATATCAAACAATACTTCCTTATTGTTCTCATTAGCCGGATCAAACAAACCCTCATAACTATGGAATAGACCATATTTCTTCAACGCATCAATTTGCTCGACACAAGACAGAACCTCCTTGTATTTACCTTGGTATAAGTAGGCTCGCATTTTCATACCTAAAGCCGCCCCCTTAGTAGCACGCCCCGGCTCAGGAGCATCCACTCCCAGATTGGTGATCGCAACCTCATAATCATCCAGCGCTTGTTGCCAAGTCTCCTCCAAACTCGCCCGCTTCAAGCTACGAGCTTCTTCCGTGGAAATGTCCGTCAATATAATAGGTACCCCACCATAGGTTTCCGCTAGCACGGAATAAGCCAGTCCCCGTAGAAAATGAGTCTCACCTGAATATTTGGCTTTCGCTTCTTCCGATAAATCCACTAAATCCATACAGGCCAACAAATAGTTTGCCCGGGAGATTATCTCGTAACATCTTTTCCAACGATACGTTACGACTCCTCCGTCACTAGAGCTCAATCGCCCGGCACCCAGCTTATTAAAAACCTCATCCGTTCCCCAGTTAAATGCGTTAGGGGTAGCTCCATCCGTTATGCCAAAGCCAAACAAGCCTTGATTATAAACCTCTTTTTCCCTCAATTGAGCATAGACACCATTTAAAAGGAGTTTGATATCCGATTCATTTTCCGGGAAACTCGCCGAAGTAATCTTATCCTCAGGATACAAATCCAAATAATTCTCCATACATCCCGTGAAAGAGACACATAGTATAATTGATAAGCAATATGCTAATAACTGTTTCATACTTTTAGAAATTAAGATTTATACCAAATGTAAATATTCTCGGAGTCGGGTAATAATTGGTACCCGAATCAAACGTATTTCTTTCCGGATCATATCCTTCATACCCTTTTTTCCACATAATCGTAAACAGGTTCTGGGCATTCGCATATACGTACAACCGTTGCATTTTTAGCTTTGAGGTAATCCATTCAGGGAACGCATAACCTAATTGTAAGTTCTTCAATTTCAAGAAATCGATACGATGCACCCAAAATGAGGAGTCATACGTGTCCCATGAAGAGTCAAACCGAAGCATCGGTATATTTGAGTCCGGATTCTCTGGGCTCCACGCATCCCGCCATTTATCAGAAATAGTCAGCCATTCGTATTGCATACGGGTCATGCCGCTCTTCGTAAACGCATTCGCCTGTCCCAAACCTTGGAATAAGATATTTAAGTCAAACCCTTTATAGCGTAAGCCGGCAGTAAGTCCATACGTAATTTTAGGAATCGTATTACCAAGTACTTGTTTATCTTGATAGTCTAATTTTCCATCGTTATTAACATCCTCGTATTTCAGATTTCCCATTTCCGGCTTAAGCCCATTGCTATGCATATGTTGAGCGGCTTCTTCGTCCGATTGATAGATGCCAACCGCTTTATAGCCATACAAAGCCTTATACGGATATCCCTCACGAATCAAATAAAGCTGGTCCGGAGAGTTTCCTCCTTGAAATTTCGTTACTTTATTATCGATATACGTAAAGTTTAGTCCTACGTTAAATCCAAGGCGATCTCTGCTCGTCTCAAGATTATCATAATTCACGACTAACTCAAAACCATTATTTTTCATTTCGCCCACATTCTCAAACGGTGCGGTCTTATCCCCTAATACATTTGGTATTGGCAATTGAACGATAATATCGGTTGTCTTTTTATTGAAGTAATCAGCTTCAATATTCAACTTAT
This sequence comes from Parabacteroides sp. AM17-47, assembly GCF_003434625.1. NCBI lineage: Bacteria > Pseudomonadati > Bacteroidota > Bacteroidia > Bacteroidales > Tannerellaceae > Parabacteroides > Parabacteroides sp. AM17-47. The sequence continues at coordinate 108,147 of NZ_QTLI01000004.1, read as the reverse complement.
TACCTAAGAAGCCCAAATCCACGCCAATATCCAAGGAAGAAGTAGTTTCCCAAGTAATATCCTCATCCACCAAAGCGGTTACGGCAGCACCCGGAGCCAATGAACCTCCATAATTATAACTCAAGTCATAATTTTGGGAGATCACTGTTAAATAAGGCCAATATCCTTCAATGGTTTGATTACCTAATTGTCCCCATGACGCACGTAGTTTCAAATTAGAAAACAGATTCAGGTTCTTAATAAACGCCTCTTCACTCAAACGCCATCCTGCAGAGAAACCCGGAAAAACACCCCAGCGATTTCCCCGTTTAAAACGAGAGGAGGCATCGGCACGGAGATTCATCTCAAATAAATATTTATCCGCAAAGGCATAATTCAATCGACCAAAATAAGATGCCATGCGTAGACCTTCAAAATTTCCCTCTCCCTTGATACCTTCCGTTCCCGCGTCCACTTGGGTTAATCCTTCTTTGGGTGGGTTGGTTCTTCGGGCAAATACGTTCTTTATACTGTAATTCTCCAATTGGGTACCAAGGATAGCGGCAACATAATGCTTATCCGCAAATCGCTTGCTATAGTTTAATGTCGCTTGGAAATTATTACGCATGGTCGATACTTGCTCTCTACTCAACACAATACCATCACGATTGTAATTTTTCGGTATCGTCTCTATGCCAGAATCCGTATATCCATAAAGGGTCTCATTATATTTATCAACCATTTTCCAATTGCCATTAGAGGCCCATGTTACTTGTAAGTTCAAGTCTTTCGTAAAATCCACGGTAGCGAAAGCATTTACAGCCATATAATCCTTGGATGTTTTAGTCGCCCCGTTCGAAGCGTCTATAACCGGCTGATAAGTCGTATACAATAAAGTGCCATCATCCTTAATCGCCTCTACTGAACCGAAACGGCCATCCCGGGTATATGGAGCGATGAAAGGAGCCGCGCCTTGTTGCTGTTCGAATACACGGAACAAATCAAAAGGCTCTTGGGAATTCCTACGAGTATAATTCAAACGAGCGCCAACTCTCAACCATGAATTCACTTTATACTCCACATTTGCCCGGATACCGAACCGCTCCGCCTTAGAGTTCATCAAAATACCTTCCTGACTCAAATAGTTCAAAGACAAGAAGGAAGATAGTTTCTCCGATCCACCGCGAATGGATAAATTATGCCCTGTTATTAAAGCATTCCGATAAAGAGAGTCATACCAATCCGTATTCGGGTATTTATAAGGATCTGTTCCATTAGCGAAATTAGAGATCAATGTTTCCGAGAAAAGAGGGTTCTCTCCCCCATTCACCAAAGCTTGATTCGCCATAGTCATATGCTCGGCGCTATTCGTCACTAAATCAAAATGACGTCCGATCTGCTGCATTCCGACGTAAGAGTTCAACTCTACTTGGGTTTTCTCATTGTTCTTTCCCATCTTCGTCGTAACCAAAACGACACCGTTAGCGGCCTTTGATCCGTAAATAGCCGCACTAGCCGCATCCTTCAAGACTGTGATACTTTCGATGTCACTCGGGTTTACTTGGCTGAATACCCCTTCTACTCCGTCAATAATCACCAACGGGTCCGAATTATTCAATGTACCCCAGCCACGAATTCTCAATTGCGCTCCATCATCTCCCGGCTTACCCGAATTCTGGCTGATCCACACGCCGGAAACCTTTCCGGAAAGTGCTTGAGAAGCATCAGTGATCGGACGATTCGCCAATTCCTCATCAAATTTGACTGAAGAAACAGAACCTGTCAAATTTACTTTCTTCTGAGTTCCATAATCAACAACTACGACCTCATCCAAAGCCTGTGTATCCTCACGAACAGTGATTATTATTTCCTTATTTCCTTGAACCGGGATATCCTGCGGCATATAACCGATATAAGATACCTGCAAGACATCATTTTCCGAGGCCTCAATCAAGAAGTTTCCACCCAAATCGGTAATTGTACCATTATTCGTACCCTTCACCATCACATTTGCCCCGATTATCGGACTACCTAAGGCATCCACCACCGTACCTGTAATTTTATGAGGCGCTTTCCCTATCGGGGAACCAGCATTCTGCTTACTGAATAAGGCGATCTGCTTATTGGTGATCTCAAACGTAAGTTTCGTGGTCTTCAGCATAGAATGCAAGGCTGACTCAATCGGTTGGTCGGATACGCTCAAACTTACTTTCTGACCCAAGTCGATTTTATTACCGTCATAGAAGAACGTGTAACCACTGGCAACCTCTATTTTTAAGATCGCCTCCTTCAACGGTATATTCGAGAATGAAACGGATATTTTCTTGCCTGCAACCTCACCGGCTAACAAACGTAAAGAAAAGAATAGAAGAAAGAATATCGCACATAAACTGTTTCTTCCTTTCATAAATTGTCTTTTATTCTTCATATATTTGCATGATATTTAAAGTTAACATCTTTACGGCTTTACACAAACGGCCAAATTTGAGATAAGCTGTAAATAGATTTTAATTTGAATCAGGGATTTCTCCCGGAAGGCTTAAGTTTCTGCTTAAGCCTTTTTCTTGCATATTATCCGGTTTATCTCATAGGCATTATTTTTTAGAAGGTTCGACATGTGTTATTTTTACGTGATCATTCCCATCGAACATATAGGAAATCGGATTGATACGGGACATGATCCGCAAGATCACTTCCAGCGATTCATCCTTGATTGTAAAGGTATAGGCTTGCGAATCCGGAATGGAAGGATCTACCTCAATCTTCACGTTATACCATTTCTCCAGATAGCGGGTGATGTATCGTAATGATTTCGCCTCAAACCTCACACTCTCGCTTGCCCAGAATGAGTCATAGAACATATCGGCTGAGGTTATATCCAAAGTTCTGTATTTCTTGCTCACGGAGGCTCGCTCGCCCGGATGCAGATAAGCCTCTTGCCCTCCGGCCTCTAAGGATACAGAACCTTGGAAAAGTGTAACCAAGATATTTTCCTCCTTTGAGTAAGAGTTTACGTTAAAGCGGGTTCCATGTACCCTCACTTTCACCCCGGAAGTTGATACGACAAAAGGATGTCGACTATCTTTTGTCACATCAAATAAGGCTTCCCCGCTTAAATCCACCTCACGATTCTCAAAGAAGTTCACCGCATATCGCAAAGAGGAACCCGAGTTTAGCCAAACCACGCTACTATCCGGCAATATAATCTTGGATTTACCACTTAAAGAGGAATAAGACAATTTGCAGGAAGAGTCCGTCCAATATTCCGTCTTGTTATATAAAAAAGAAAAAGTGAGCGAAAGCACCAATAACACTGTAGCTACAGATACCGCCATCCAAAACTTCCACAATGGCACAGATTTCGGCTTTTCATCCTTCCGCAACATCCGGCTTTCCATTTGCCTCCAATAATAATCAGTATCTGGCGTATAGGTCGAAGTCTCCTCCCTAATCTCTCGCCACAATGATTCAAGTTCCCGGAACAGGAGCGTATTCCTTTCCTCTTGAAGCCATTCGCAGAACAGCTTCTCCTCCTTTTCATCCACATCGCCTTTCAAATGAGAGATAATGAATCGCCATGGTATATCTTTATTCATAAAGCATCATTTTTATAGTATGACACTTCAAAAGAGGATAACCCTACATGCTTTTTAGTATTTTTGTTGAAAAGAGAATATCACCACAAATAATGATAGGCATCTCCCAAGTAAGCCCGGATATGTTTCAAGGCTCGCGAGATATGTCCCTCAACAGCTTTTACGCCGATATTCATTTGATCGGCTATATCCTTATTGGATAAGTTCTCCATGCGGCTCTTGTTGAAAATGTCTTGGCACTTTGGGGGAAGAGATAAAATAGCCTCTTGAATCAAACGTTGTAATTCTCGTGTTTCTAAGGTATCATCGTTCTCAAAGCGTTCTAGGGATGAGAAATCATTTGTCGGGACAAAATGCTCGTTGTCTCTCAGATAGTTTAAGGCCCTATTTCGTGCGGACTGAAAAAGATAGGCTTTTATGGTTACTTGAATTTGCAATGTCTCCCGTTTTTCCCAGAAACCAGTGAATATATCCAATACGATATCTTCCGCCGCTTCCGGCTTCTTTATATATAAATGAACGAAACGGCATAAGGGAGCGAAATATAACTCAAACAAATGCTTAAAGGCCAGCCGGTCACCTGCCCTTATCAATCTCAAAATAAACAAATCGTCTATCAAGTCATCCATTACTCCATCCACCTTGTTTATCAACCTAAATGTTCGCTACAAAAGTAATGATTTGTTTGAGATTGAGAAGAAAAAACACGTACATAATACCCTATGAGTAACGTACGTGTTTCTACCAATCTTGTACAAGACAATTACAGATTAATTATCTGCAAAGTCTCCCCTTTTGTATTCAAGGCTTTCAGTGTCATAACTTTCCCTTTTTTCGACAAGATCATGACGGTCGCATTCTCCGGTCGATTCCCCCCTCCTATCACAACTGGGAAATTATTTCCTACGGAACCTTTTGGCCAATAAGCGAAACGATGTGTATGCGCATTTATACTTACATCGAACGGAGCTTTAGCCAGCAAGCCCCCCCACAAGTCCAAACAAGGAAGATAGCTTTTCTCAGACATACCATAAAGAGGGATATGATGTATCAAGACCTTCTTCGCCGCTTTTTTATAGGCTTTTCCTGATAGCTCAGCCTTTAAAAAACCAACTTGCTCCATACGTAAACCCGCAAAATCATTCAAGTCATAATATACCCAAGTTGAATCGGGTTTATCCTCACCACAGTCCAAGATAACGAAACGAGTATCCCCCCAGTTGAAAGCTCCATATGTTTTATCACCAACGTAATCAAAAAGCTCTCTTAACTGAATCGAGTAAGCATTTCGTATTTCATGATTTCCCCGCAAATAAAAAACAGGAACATTTTCCGCCTTGACCTTCTTATTCAAATAAGAAAGAAAATGAACTACTTCCGATTCGTTTCTAGGATCATCTATACAATCCCCATTAAACATTACAAAATCGTAATCAATCCCTTCTATTTGATCTGCCAACAGGTCTAACACTTCGTTTTTCTTATGCAAGTCATTAAATATCAAAGCCGTAAAATCCGTCTCCACCGAAGTAGGTATCGTAAATGAATAAATATCCGAATAAGCGGTTTCGCCAAATTCTTTCTTATAAGCCTCATATAGTGTTATTTCACGGGAACATACCCGATAATAATAAGTTTCTCCCGGTTTAAGACCTGTCAAGCGAACCTTATGATGCTTGTTGTTGCAAATAACCTGTCCGTCAACGATCGTCTCCGCACGTTCTCCCAAATTACGATCCGTACCATACTCCACCCAGCTATGTACAGGCACATTCGTAAACCAAGAGACCGTAATCCCATTCGACAGCGGATTCTGCAAATAAGGTTTTGTCCGGAAAATATCAGCCACACCCGCTTTCAATCGCACATCTACGAAAAGAGGCAAATGATCCGAGGCGATCGGTTCGTCATAAAGCACCTGACGACGTAAGACAGAATATTGATTTCCATTATCAAATCCATAAATAAAATCGATACACCGGTTCGGACTCTGGCCCGGAATCGTGTTATCCTTGTAATTGTTCAATGGCATAAACTTCTCTTGCAAGGCATTTTGAGTAGGAGAACCTTGGATAGAGTTCATATCTCCCGCCAAGAACAAAGGTTTACGTATATCTTTCAACGCATCAAGAATAATCGGAACCGATAGCACCTGATCCTCCTTCGTCAATGAAAAATGCGAACAACACATCACATACTCCTTAAACTCTGCCACCAACAACAAACGCCGCTCTTCCCTGCCGGGAAGGGGCAACATCCAATAGCTCAAAGGTTTCTCCTTCGACAAGATGCCAATACCATACTTTCCTCCTTGGTAATCGATCGAAGGCCCATAAGTATAATACATACGAGTACGATCCGCCAACTCTTTCAGTGCGAAAACACCATTACTCCGAACCGACGCACTATCCAACTCCTGCACAGCTATCACATCCGGATCTACCCGGTTCATGATATCCGCCACACGCTGATAATCCACCACTTCATCCATACCCCGGCAATTCCGCACATTATAAGACATCACACGAAGAGAATTCTCCTCCTTTGACTCAATGGTCGTTTTCTGCGCGCTTAACGTAAACAAACAACTCACCCATAAACAGGCTGCAAACACTACTGACCTTTTCATATTATATCCTTTTTTAACGGGTTGTAAAAATACAACCCGCTTTCCATTCCTCCAATCATATACCATCATTCCAACCCGGATTCTGTGTCAAATTCGTATTCAGCAAACGTTCCTGGATAGGTATCGGATATAGATAATCCTTTTTCTCATCCCAAGTCTTCTTGATATGAGGATTCACCACAATACATCCATGATTTCCATGTTCCAACGTAACATCACTATTCAGTTTCAGATACTGGATTCCTTTTCCTCCTAAATCAGGTTTCTCATTTTCATAGATACAGACATCAATATTGCCATCTCCATCCAAATCAAAAGGACCGATATTCGGGAAATACATACCCTTAAACTGCTCCGTAAAAGTAGCACCCTCTTTCCAGCGCATCATATCATCCCAACGGAAGCTCTCCATCACCAGCTCAATCCTACGCTCCCGACGGATCTCCAAGATCACCCCCTTGTTGCCACCGTTTACATGCGGATATTGTTTTTCCAAATAAGGATCCGGGTTTGCGTTAGCCTCCGCCATATTGATAGAAGGCATATCTACCCGATCTCTAAGCAGCTTAACCGACTTATCCAAATCGGCTTGTGTCAATGTACCTAGCTCAGCCTTTGCTTCCGCATAAATCAATAAAGCTTCCGCAAAACGAAACAAAGGCATATCATTTATATCCTTATTATTCGTATCCCACTTACGTTCCGTCACGAATTTAATCATCTGATATCCAGTCACGGTTGATCCAAACTCCTGCACCAAAGTTTCGTTCTCCCCAATTCGGGTATATCCCGGCGTACGTACCGTCTGGCTTAAACGAGGATCTCTACCTTTCATCTCTTCCGTAAAAAACATCGTATCATAGCCCGGTTGATCCGTAAAACGTTTTCCGTCACGCATCAAATAACTGTTTACGAGTCGTTTCTCCAAACCCGGACGACCGAAAGAGGCAGTCATTGTATAATAATTGAGATTATGATACACTTGGAACTCATCGCTATATCCACGAGCAAGGATCACCTCATCCTTAATAGCCTCGTGCGAAGCAAAAAAGTTCAGATAATCGCTTTCCGGTTTTCCCATACTATAAATCTTATACCCGCTCTTTGTCATCAACTCGTCCGCAGCACTCACCGCCTCATTCAGAAAACGCTCGTAATCTGGCAAATTAAACTCATCGTGATATTTCCGGAAAGTACCCTCATACAAACAGATACGTGCCTTCAACGCCAAAGCCGTCCAATGCGTAACCTCATTAACCTTTTTCTCCTCAGGCAAAAAGGCAATCGCATTATCAATATCGGCCAAAATATGATCCAGTACCTCCGTACGAGATGTACGCGACATCATCAAGCTCTCCTCATCTTTATCATTTAGGGCATGTTCATACCAAGGTACATCGCCAAAACGTTTCACCTTGTCAAAATAGAAGTAGGCTCTGAAAAAACGGGCCAAAGCATCATAACGAAGTCTAGCGGCCTCATCTACACATTTGGAGGAGTTATCCAAATAGAAATTTATATTCCTTAATTCCTCCCATGTCCACCCTCCATCATTAGTCGGTACGATCCGAGTCCCGCGGATTTCATCTGCCAAATCCATCTTGATAATATTATCTACTGCCTCACCATAAATATCACTAGCACTGGGCAATGCGTCATAAAAAGAATTAGAATAAAGCCGCAAATCGTTTTCCGTATCAAAAAAGGTATCTGGAGAAACAGCATCTAACGGATACTTATCCATATCACAAGCCGTCAAGCTAAGCCCTATCGTTATTATATAAAGTAATCTCTTCATTTCGAATAAGTCTTTAATTTATTAGTTAAAATGTAATATCTAAACCTACAGAGAATGTCTTTGACATCGGATAGCTTCGTCCGTTACTATCTGCCACCGGTTGCTCCGGATCAATATAATCTGTAACAAACGGAGTCCACGTAAGCAAATTCTCTCCACTTACATATAAACGGCAATGTTGCACAAAGACTTTTTTCATCCAACGATCAGGAAGCGTATAGCCAATAACCAAGTTCTTCAAACGCAAATAACCAATATTTTGAATATATTTGTCATTCGGATCTCTCAAACATCCACCACTATTCAATGCCGTATATCCTCTCAACAATGGGAAATATGCGTCCGGATTCTCCGGAGTCCAAACCAAGTCATTAAAATTCTTCGGAGTAAACGAGAAATAAGGACGCGAATAGGGTCCCCAGAACTTATCCGCATTTGCGCTTGGATACCAATCCCTACGGCCGATGCCTTGGAAGAAAGCCGAGACATCAAAACCATTCCAACTAGCATTCAAATTAAGTCCATAATTATAGCGAGGCTCTGAGTTTCCTATGATTTCCATATCACCCGGATCATCAGCGGTCTTCTTTCCCGGAGAAATCACACCATCACCATTCAAATCACGGAACTTCAAGTCACCCGCACGCAAATGTCCCCATTCACCCGGAGCCTTTTGAATCTGTGTATTTACCAACTTTTGATCAATCTTCCAGTTTGCGGCTTCTTCGTCTGTCTTAAAGAAACCATCGATCCGGTATCCCCAAATCTCACCAAAACGCTTGCCTTCATAATGATTTGCCAACAACTTGTTAGGATTGTCATAACGAGTAATTTCAGACACCGCATCACCTAGTACAAACGATACGCCATAATTGAACGGTTTTCCTTTCAAGTCGAATTGATCTTTCCAACTGACCACCAACTCATATCCCTTGGTTCGAAGATCTCCTGCATTCTGTTGTGGAGAAGCCGCTCCATATACTGCTGGCAACGTCTTTCCTGGTACTAACATATCTGTCGTATTACGTACATACGCATCACCTGATACGTTCAACCGACTATTCAAGAAACTAAGATCTACACCAACGTTTACAGTCGTCGCCTTTTCCCAAGTCAAGTTGTCGATAATCGGGTTCGGCGAACTTACGTTTTGCGTCTTCTGTCCATCTATCAACCAACTGGATAAGCTTGTATTCATTGTTTCGATATAAGGATAATAATTCGGCTTGCTTGAATTTACTGCCTGATTACCCAATGATCCAAAAGAAGCCCTGATCTTCAAGTTATTTACCACTTCTTTTGCCTTTTCAAAGAAAGATTCCTCGCTTAATCTCCATCCAGCGGATACAGATGGGAAAAAGCCGTAACGCATACCCGATTTAAAACGAGACGTTCCGTCATAGCGGCCATTCACCTCTATCAAGTACCGATCATTAAAATCATAGTTGGCACGGAAAAAGGCACCAAACAAAGCATAATCGTACGCACCTCCACCAACCAACATATCTCCAGTCGCCAATTCCAAATCACTCAACGATTCTGATATTAAATTCTTTCGGGAAGCGAAAAGACGAGAATGTTTCTTATTCTCATAGTTTACACCCGCAGTCAAACCAACCGTATGTTTCCCAAACACCTGATTGTAATTAGCATAAACATTCGCCACATGCATCGGGTCAAACCACATTGTCTTCTTCAATTGATCCGTATTATAATTAGGAACTTCCTGCACAACACCAGGCTCAATAGAGTAAGTCGCTACCGTAGATCGATACCAATCGTCCGCTATATAAAACGAATAAGTATAATCCGCATTCAATTTGATATGTTTCGCAATATCAAATTCCAAACTGGTAGTTGTCGTAAACTCATGGATACCTTTCTCTCCTTTTGTTCCTCCATCCAACAACATCGCATAAAGTCCATCACCAATGGAATAATTATTTTTCAGCGTATTATAAGTAGCCGTACCATCTGGATTCACTGGTGCATAACAGGGTAAAGCATGTACCGTTACATACACAAAGTTAGGATTGCCTCCACCCTCGCGACCATAATAGGTGTAATTCTTGTCGTAATAGGAGGTATTGTTCGTTACCTTCAAGAATGGGAACAATTGCGCATTAATCTTACTACGGAAATTATAAGAGGTAAACTTATCCGTATTAATCTTCATAATACCATCTTTCGTATAGAAATTACCGGAGAGTAAGAAATTGATCTTCTCTGTACCACCGGATAAATTGATACTATGAGATTGAGAGGGCTGGTGAGAATTGAACACTGTATTCCACCAATCATAATTACCATAATAGTTATAGATATCTTTTCCGTTCACGTTCTTCACGACCGTCCAGGGTCTGGAAGGGTCTTCCGTCTTATCATATCGGCGAGCCTCTAATTCAGCCATATCCTCATCCGTATAACGAGTATAAGTATTACCCGTGGCACGACGGAAAGCCTCATCCAACAATGAAACCGCCTCATATCCAGAAGTCATAAAGTCCGTACGAACCGTTGGCTTGGATGTCGCAAAGAAAGTTCCATAGGAAACGCTCATCTTACCAGCCTTCGCACTCTTCGTTGTCACCAAAATCACACCAAACGCACCGCGAGCACCATATACTGCCGAAGCGGCTGCATCTTTCAACACAGACACAGATTCAATATCTTTCGGGTTCACACGGTTGATATCGCCTGGAACACCATCGATCAAGACCAATGGTTCGCCTCCATTAATTGATGCCTGTCCACGAACATTAATAGAACCTCCCGCACCCGGTTCTCCCGTAGAAAAGGTAATATTTACATTTGGCATGGTTCCTTGCAATATCTGAGTCGCATTCGACACTGGCCTATTTTCTAATTCTTTAGCTGTAACTTGAGCTACAGCCCCTGTCAAATTGACTTTCTTTTGTACACCATATCCAACCACAACAACTTCATCTAAGTTCTGGGTATCCTCCACAAGCTTTATATCAACTGTTGATTGATTTTTCACCGCAATCTCCTTGGTATTATAACCTATATAAGAGATTAAAAGTATATCTGAAGAAGAGGCTTCTATACTATAGTTTCCATCTAAATCTGTAATGGTGCCAGTGGTAGAACCTTTTACTATAACATTAGCTCCAATAATAGGTTCTCCATTCTGATCTGTTACTTGACCTGTTATTTTTTTTGACTGCTGATTAATCGGCTTATTCTCTATACGGTTAAACAAATAAATTTTTCCGCCATTCACCTCATAACCCAACAGCGTTCCTTCCGTCAATTTATCCAAGACCTGGGTAAGTTCCGCATTAGTAAAATTCAGACTTACCCTTCGATCTACATCCACAACTTGTTTACTATAAGCGACATTAAAACCCGTTTGATCTGTAATAGCCGCCAAAACTTTCTCCACTTTCGCATTCTCTAATGTTATAGAAACCCGCTGAGCCGAGGCGGTAGCCGTGAAACTCAGCAAGGATATGACTAAAAATAGAAAGGTTAACTTCATGGCATTCGGTATTTTCTCAATTAATATTAAAAGGCACCTACGCCGAGGGCTTTCTTGCTTTTCTTTCATATATTTGTATTGATTTTAATAGTTGGTATTAGAAATTTATTTTTAATACGACTGGCAGCCGAAAAGGGTAGGAGCTTTTCGGCTGTTCTTATGTTATCTATTTATGAGGAATCCATACGCATATCTATTTTAAGGTTAACACTCTGTTTCCTGCTCTCCTATCAAATAGACACACGACAAATCAAAAAGGATGAGTCGTTATAGCTAATTTTTTTATTTTTTCATCCGGACTTCTATCTTACCCCCTTTTTCCTCGAATAGTACAGGCGTGATTTTCTCTAACTCTTTTAGTACCGTGGTTAAATTGACGCTATCCGTCGTTATCGTATACGTATATCGTAAAGCGGCAGAATCCTTCACGTCAAAGGATATATCATAAGTTCGAGCCAATGTTTTCATTACGTCCGATAAAGGGGCGCTCTTAAATACGAGCACATTACGTCTCCATGCCGAATACATCTTGACATCGTGGGAACGGAGTACCTCACAACGTCCGGAAGCCTTGTTATAAACCGCTTTTTCTCCCGGGCGTAATTGATAAGATTTGAAGGATCTTGATTTCAACTCGATAGATCCTGTCTCTAAAGCGACGAATATAGCTTCTTCCTCCGGATAGGCTTTCACATCAAAGGTAGTACCCAACACTTTTATATCCATATAAGAAAGATCCACGATAAAAGGCCGATTCTTGTTCTTGGCGACCTCGAACCAAGCCTCTCCTTCCAAATAAACCTTACGTTCGGAGAGACCGAATTTTTTCGGATAACGAATACGGCTTCCCGAATTCAAATGGACCTTACTTCCATCTTGAAAAAGCAGCTGCATGCGTTCCCCATTAGGTACGTACACCTCGTCATACCCACCATCCGCCAACAAATCCACTTGTGAGTTTATGCGTATGAAAAGTCCTATAATTAAAGCAATCGGTATAAAGACCGCAGCCGCATACGCTATAAAACGGCGTATTTTTTGTCGGCGGAGTTGCCGCATAATATTCTGATACATTACGGCTGAGGGTATCGGATGGTCGATCCATGCCTCTTCCTCCCCCATATGAATCGTTTTCTCATCCTGATCGATACGCTCAGCAAGCCATGCCTGTCCTTCCGGGGTCTTAAACCAACGAACAACCTCACAAGACTCCTCGGAAGTAGCCTCATTATTTAGCGTTTTCTCTATGATCGATAGATCGGGTATTTTCATATGCATTTCCTTTTATCAATTGACACGCAAAGCCATCAATAGGATGAGTTCCACAAATATAAAAGAAATAAAAATAGTCTCTCGAAATGTGCCCGCAGTATTTTTATCGCTTGCGCATAATGTGTTTTTACCGTGGGGACCGAGATATTCATCTTATCGGCGATTTCTTGATTAGATAGATTCCCTTTCAGCTTATACAGACAGACTTGGCGTTTCTGCTCCGGCAAGTGATCGATCGCTTGGTAAAAATGAGACATCATATCTTGTTCCTCTATCTTTATAAGCAGTTCATCCTCATATTCCGGCGCTGATTGTACGATCTCATAATTTTTCTCTACGGCGCTATTATTATTCCGGATCTCATTTAATACGTGATTCTTTAGCATTGTATAGAGATAGTTCCTTAAATTCACGTTCACCATCAGTAGGGAACGTGCCTCCCACAATTTCAGAAAAACTTGCTGTACGGCATCTTCCGAAGAATATGTACTTTTCAAATATTTATAGGCCAACACATACAATAATTTATGATACCGCTCATAAATAACAGTAAACGCATCCTCGCTCCCCTGCCTCAATGAGGTGAGCAGATCTTCATCGCTCCGTATGGATTTCTGAAAAAAAGACATTCGAGAAGACTATATAATATACGATTCGCTATTTAACAGACGTTCCGCTTCCTCCTTCATGGCATCCGGCACCTGTGTAACCGCACCTTCACTGATCGATCGGATAAATTCCGGATACTCTTTACGGTAAACATCCAACATCCGGTTCGCAAAAACAAACATCATCGTATATTGGATATTCGCCAGCCGATCACACATTTTTATAAAAGAAGCGAATTTAGTCTGCCGTATTCCTTGATAATACAGGTCATTCGCCCGTTCTCCCCGGTTTCGTCCTTTTTCATTCGTTAAGGCGTATACGATTTCCGGAACTTGGTCTTCCATGTGCTGTATCACGCCTTCCGGCAAGACTAAGTCTCCCCCCTTGAACTCTTTCAGGAATTTCACGACATCATTATAGGTCATCCGTGCATCTTCTATCGTATCATGCAGATAAGCAGAGGCATACAAAATCAATATATCCGCCTCGGTCTCAGCTACCAGATATCCGTAGCGAGAGACATATGATGCCGTCATTTTCAGATGAAATCCATAAGGCAACACATGATCATATTTCTGATTCACATCATCATGTATACGAAAAGCAGCCTTCTCCATACTGCAGATCCAAGGATAATAACGCTTTACTATAGCGATAAATGATTGTTTTTCCATTTCTTCGATACTAAAGATTAATCTTTACGCATGGCAATAATACACAGTTCCGAAACCGCTGTTTCCGAAACGGCGGTTTCTACAATGCGAAGATATATAAATAATCGAATTAAATCACTATATATCAAATTATTTGCCACGGACTCCCACACGTGCAAGTGAAACATACCGTTTCCTTTCTTTATTATGGATATAATTATTATATTTGCAATAAAATGTATTTATATTATGGAGACAATCGCAATGATGAATCCTTTTGTCGTGGGTAGATATGTATCAGACAAATATTTTTGTGACCGGGAGGGAGAGACAAGCTTCTTGATTAAACAGATTGAGAACGGACGTAATGTCGCATTGATTTCTCCACGCCGTTTGGGTAAGACCGGATTGATCCAACATCTTTTTCATCAAGAATCGATAGAAAAAAATTATCATGCGTTCTTTGTGGATATTTATGCCACTACTTCATTAACAGAGTTCGTATATCTATTAGGAAAAGCCATCTATGACGAATTGAAGCCAAAGAAAACGGTTTGGACGGAACGGTTCTTTCAAATCATAACCTCATTGCGTGCGGGTTTTAAACTGGATATGGTAACCGGAGAACCTAGTTTTGATATTGGGCTAGGAGACATTCAAGCACCACAAACAACGCTTGATGAGATCTTCGCTTATCTAGAGACCGCAGATAAACCATGTATCGTGGCGATCGATGAGTTCCAACAAATTGGCGGCTATGAGGAGAAAAATGTAGAAGCGTTGTTGCGAACCAAGATTCAACAATGCAAGCAGACTATGTTTATCTTCTCCGGCAGTAAACGCCATTTGATGAGTAATATGTTTAATTCCTCTTCCAAGCCTTTTTATCAAAGCGCTATTAGTATAGGACTTGAGCCAATACCCATTCATATCTATGTGGAGTTCGCCAACCGGCTTTTTGAGCAAAGGGGAAAGCTTATTGACAAATCCGTAATAGAAGAAGTTTATCGGATGTTCGATGGCTATACTTGGTTTGTGCAAATGATAATGAACGAACTTTTCGCATTGACCGAAGAGGGTGAGCGTTGTAGTATGGATAAGATAGAAATAGCCCGCAAGAATGTGATTCTAACACAAGAAAGTAGTTACAAGGATCTACTTGCCAATCTTGCTCCCAAACAAAAACTTGTTTTACAAGCTATCGCCAAAGAGGGCAGAGCAGAAGGTCTCACGTCATCAGCATTTATCAAAAAATACAAGCTACCCTCAGCCAGTTCTGTACAATCTGCGGTCAAACCTCTGTTGAAAAATGATTTGATAACACAGGAAGATGGCTTTTATAGGGTATATGACTACTTTTTTGCGGATTGGATGGCTAGAATATATTGACTCTCTTGTATGTAAATGTCAGAAAATAAGCAAATCTTAGTAGGCACTATCCGTTACTGAAGTAAATAATTTACGACTTGAAATGTAAATTCCTTATGCGGTGAAAATGAATTATTTAGACAACATACTTAATCGCTTGCAAAAGGCTTCTCAAGTGATTAGTTATTCACTTCCCAAGCCGTTAACTAGCGGCTAGGTATAGCCGTTAGTTATTCACTCGACAAGCCGTTAGTTATTCACTTCAGAAGCCTATTACACCCTGCAAAACAGATAAAATTAGGGAGAAAAGAAGAGTAATCATCAAATAATATCCAACCGTTCTCTCAGTTGTTTAAAATAGCGATGCGAGGCGATCCTCTCCTCCTCTTGGAAGGGGGGATAGAACTCGCATCGTAAGGTCTTATTCTCGATGAACATCAAATAAGTCAAGTTCACAATGCAATCTTGGCTTATTTGAACAAACGCATTATTGATAGACAACAAATCTTTCGCTGTCGTGCTCATTTTTAGTTTATGAGTAGTACGGGAAGTCAAGACAATCTGCCAGCAACGCTGGTCTCCCAAGAACTGAAACAGGAATATCTCCTCACAACGGACTAGCAAAAGACCCGAAACGGTTTGGATCGCAAATCGACTATCCCGATTCAATATTTTCCGCAAAGATCTCTCCATGCAGGCAACATCCGCAGGTTCTGTCGTATGAAAACGTTCGATGAGTGCCGCTAACTCATCAATTAAATAAGGTTTTAACAAATAATCAAACGCAGAGGCACGTAAGGCATCCAATATATATTTATCGTATACCGTATAGAAAACGACTCTCAAGTTCGGAAGAATATCATCCCGTATATCATCCAGCAAATCAAAGCCAGACATGTCCGGAAGTTCCACATCCAAAAACACCAAATCCGGTTGATACTTAAGGATATGCCTCTTGCCCAATTCCGCCGTTGTCGCTGTATCCAATATCCTGACCTCCGAGAAGGCCAATAGATCGTTTTGCAATTTCTGGATCGATCCAAGGTCATCATCTATGATTATTACTGTTATTTCCGGTTCCATACACGCTTCCATTTTCCAACAAAGTAAAATATTTATTGTTAAGATAAAAAATCATAGAGTACCCACAAATAGGGCTTTTTACGTATAAGTTGCAATATTCACGTTTATCCTATCGTTTTTCATGCTTATCTGTCATTTTTTATTTTATGATCTTGGTTAATTACCATTGATTGATAAACCCTATCTTTGCAAATACAGTTATAAAATAGAAACAATATATTTATGTCTCGAAAAATAAATCTTATTATATTCCTCTGTTTCATTTTATGCGAGGTATATGCCCAATACGTACCCGATGTATTGGGAGATGGCTATTTACGCCGTACCTTCCAGATGCCGGATGATTATGAAGGGAAGGTAGTTTGCACACTGGTCAAGAAACCTCAACTGGATAGCGTAAAACAGGCCGTGCTGTATATCCATGGCTATAATGACTATTTTTTCCAGAAACAATTAGGGGATAGCGTAAACGCTCACGGATATAATTTTTATGCGATGGACTTGCGGAAATACGGACGTTCGATATTACCCAATCAAAACCCGTTCTTTTGCAAGAGCCTAAAAGAGTATTTCGCTGATATCGATACCGCTTTAGCCACCATCCGGTCCGAAGGTAATGAACGGATATTATTAATGGCGCATTCTACGGGCGGGTTGATCACACCTTATTATTTGAATAGCAAGAAAGGGGAGTTACCGATAGACGGGCTTATCTTGAACAGCCCTTTTCTAGATTGGAATTTCGGATGGTTTATGGAGAAAGTCGTACTGCCAACCGTTGCGTTTGTCGGGAGGCTATTCCCGAATCTTACCGTACAAGGACTGGGTGACCCGAATTACGCTTATAGCTTGCTTAAACAATATAAAGGAGAATGGGAGTTTGACACGAACTGGAAAATGATATTCGGGCATCCGAAAAAAGCCGGATGGATCAAAGCCATACAAGAAGCACAACAGGCGGTACAAAAAGGGTTAAAACTGGATTGTCCGATACTAGTGATGTCTTCCAACAAATCTTTTCCGGAAACAGAGACATGGCATGAGGAATACATGACCTCCGACATCGTCTTGGATGTTCAAGACATTCAAAAATACGGGGAGAAACTAGGAGACAAAGTCACGAGAGATACCATACCAAACGGCATCCACGATCTGATCCTATCTCAAAAGCCCTATCGGAACGATGCCTATCAAACTATATTCGAGTGGTTAAAGAAACAATAATGGTTGCACCAAACATATAAATCCTTACCTTTGCGCCCAGACAAAACATTTATATATACATGAAATCAGTGCGATCAATTTTTATAGGTCTGACCTGTCTGGGGATGGCAACGGCTAGTTTCGCTCAAGAAAAAGAGACAACTCCGGAAGCGACTACCTATAAGGCCGAGATATTCGGATCGGTAGCTAGTGGCGATAATACCCCTTTCTGGATGGTTAGCAATCGATACGGAATTGTTCCTTTGGAAGCGAATAACGGATATTTGAATGCGGGAGTATTCCATAATCAAACTTTTGGCAAAGGTTTTCGCTGGGGAGCCGGATTAGACGTAGTGGCCGCAGTTCCTCGTCATCGCAATTTCTTTATCCAACAAATATATGCCGAGTTAGGTTACAAATGCTTGCTATTGAGTGTAGGAAGCAAGGAACGCTATAATTCTCTTTGGGATCGTTGGCTTAGCTCGGGCGATATCGTGCAATCCGCCAATGCCCGCCCGATTCCGGAAGTGAACATCAGTATTCCTGAATTTACCGTCGTTCCTTTAACGAAAGGCTGGATGCAAGTCAAAGGAGACTTTGCCGTCGGTCGTTCTTTCGACAAGGATTATCTGGCTAACTTCACAAACAATAAGCAGACTTATGTAGATAACGTTTTATGGCATCATAAATCATTATTCGTACAGATTAAGGATACACGCAATGACTTCCCGTTATCCGGTGTAATCGGAGTACAGCATTGGGCACAATGGGGAGGAACCTCAACCAATCCTAAGATCGGAAAGCAACCTCAATCCATCAAGGACCTGATCCGGGTTATTTGCGGCAGCGAAGGTGGTGGCGACGCAACAGTCTCCGATCAAATCAACGTACTGGGTAATCATTATGGCTCTTACGATTTCAAATTGGCTTTTACACAACCTAACTGGCAAGTATCCGCCTATTACCAACATTTCTTCGAGGATAAATCCGGTATGATATTCGTAAACAATACCGACGGATTATGGGGAGGACAATTGGATTTACCAAAATTCCCGTGGTTGCGTAAGGTGGTCGTGGAGTATCTGGTTACAAGAGACCAAAGCGGACAGTTCCACTTCATCGATTTTGATCACGACCTACATCCCGGCGTAGGTGGCGGTGGTGATGATTATTATAACAACGGAGAATACACTACCGGAGCCTCTTATTTTAACCGGGCGATAGGTTCTCCTCTGATCACAAGCCCAGAGTATAACGAGGCCGGTTCATTAGGATTCAAGAACAACCGTGTTCGTGACTGGCATTTCGGTGCGGAAGGCGCTATCTCCTCACAAGTATCTTATCGGGTATTAGTCACCGTGATGAATAGTTGGGGTAGACATGCCACCCCTTTCCTTAGCAAGAAAAGAGGAGCTTCCGGACTTTTAGATATCTCTTATCAACATCCCCGTTTATCGGGATGGGAATTTACAGGGTCTTTGGCAGCTGATGCCGGTTCCATGTTCGGCGATAACTTCGGATTCAGCCTGAAAGTAGCGAAACGTGGCATCTTGAAAAGCTGGAAATAATAACCTAAATTATTTATATTCTTCCCACAAGGCAGATGCTATGATTTCTTGAGTCTGATCAGCGAACGCTTGCATTCCTTTGTGGGAAGTGTCTATATTCTCGGTAGAAACCGCCGGATGGATCACCATCTCCATCCGATGACGATGGACATTCAACGACCCGATCGGCAAAACATCAAACGGCCCGTTTAAGGTGATCGGAATAATAGGCAAATGCTGATCCAGAGCCATTTGGTAAGCCCCTTTCTTGAAACGAATCATTTTCCCAGTATACGTACGCGAACCTTCCGGGAAAACAACCACGGAAGCCCCGTTCCGAAGACAACGCTCCGCCTCCAAAACACTACGGGCGGCAGCCTTCGGCGTAGAATTATCGACAAAGATAAAACCGGCGGCACGGCAAGCGGTCCCGACAAATGGAATTTTAGCGATACCCGCCTTCATCACCCACTTAATGGGAACGCCTAAGAAACCATATATCAAGAAAATATCAAACGCACCTTGATGATTTGCTACGAAAACATACGATTGTTTCCGGTCTATATGCTCACGCCCTTTTACCGTCACCGGACAAAGCGCCAGATAGCAAGTCAATCGAGACCAGATCATACCCGGATAATAAGCGAAGATTTTCTCTCCCCCCAATAGACAACCGATGATAACCGTCACAGCCGTAAGTATAGTCAGTACCAGAAATACAGGTACAAAAAACAGCCACAAATAAACTATGTAAAGTATTCTTCCCATACGTAACTATATTATAACACAAATATAGAAGCTAATTTCAATCGTTTCATTATTTTTCTCCGAAAATATTTTCACGATCGGGTTATTATTGCTTTATTTGCGGTAGAAAAGAAAATAATTATAAAATATCTATAACCATGAATGAGTTAATTAAAAATCTAGGAGTGATCGTACTCATTATTGGTGCGGCAGTTTTGGCTGTACCGTTTTTTACCGGTGGTATGACAAATAGTATTCTACTTACAGGTCTGGGATTGGTTCTCCTTGGCTATTTTGGTCATATCGTAATCAACAAACGAGTAGAATAATACACGCTACTTAGATTTAAAAGGAAATGAAAAAGGGCTATTCGATAAATAGCCCTTTTTCATTTATTGTTGCTCCAACCAAACCTTCACCCCTTCAAGCAAGATCTGGTTTTCATCAGCCTTCTGGGTGGAGAGCCGTAGATAAGTCTCATCCAAGCCCCGGAAATTCGAAGCGTCACGGATCAAGATTCCGTAATTATCTAAAAGGAATTGCTTTAAATCAGCGGCTGTACCCTTCTTCAAACGGACAAGGAAGAAAGTCGTAGAGGTCGGGATTACCTCCAAGCCATCCAATTTACTTAATTGATAAATAAAATCCGCGGTCTCACGCTGCCATTTACGGATCGGCAACGTAAATTGCGCCGGATGGATCAAGATATATTTACTTGCCTCGATAGCGATAGCATTTACCGACCAAGGTATGATATACATGTTCACTTTCTCCGCGATCTCCGGAGAAGCAACCAGATAACCGATACGCAAGCCGGGGATATTATAAGCCTTCGAGATAGACTGGACAAGGATTAAGTTCTTATGCGTTTTCACGTCACTCGGCTTTAGCATGTCTTCCGTCGTAAAAGCCACGTATGCCTGATCTATAATGAAGGTAGTCTGCGGATTCGCCGAGATCAAACGGAGAAGCTCCGTGCGGTGGATCAGCTTTCCATCCGGGTTATTCGGGTTACAAATCCAACAGAAATCCTGTCCCTCCAAGGATAACTCCGATAAATCGTCCGATGTCGGGAAGAAAGAGATCTCATGCTCATGCAAACGGCAAGCGTCCTCATATTCAGAGAAAGAAGGAATAGCGATCATGGATTTCGCGCCTCGCCAAGCTTGCGCTAACAAATAAAAAGCGGTGATCGAACCATTCGTCACTACGATATTCTCCTCCTTGATCTCATACCGGCGGGCCAACAATCTTTTCAAGGTAGCGGCATCCGGCTCCGGATAACGAGTCAGCTTATCAAAATGCTCGATCAAATGTTCCTTCAGTTTATCTAAATTAGCTCCGTGCCACACATTCGAGCTAAAGTTTATCTTTACCTCGTTCTTTGCGTTATAAAAATCATCACCGTGTCCGTATAACATATACCTGCTTTTTAATTAATACCTTATCTGTTAAAACTGTCACAAAATTACGAATCTTTTTGGCTTTTCCTATCAATCGCCTTATAGATCGCATCCTGTATGCGAGTACGTATATCAAGCGATCCCAGTTTATTATTTGCCCGGCTAGGATTCACCCGGTTACTCAAAAATATATAAATAAGCTGGTTATCCGGATCTATCCAAAAACAAGTACCCGTAAATCCTGTATGTCCATAGACCGAGGCGGGAGCCAAAGCCCCACAAGGCGAGGCTTTCGGATTACCAATCATCGGCTTATCAAATCCTAGCCCTCTACGGCAAGTCGGGCTCTTGCTTTGTGTAAACAAACGGCTGGTTTCCAAAGAAAGATAGCGCTCGCCGCCATAAGTCCCTTGGTTTAGCATCAATTGGAGCACCTTCGCCAGATCATTCGCGTTCGAAAATAATCCGGCGTTTCCAGAAACACCCCCTTGAAAAGCGGCCGCCTCATCATGCACATATCCGCGAAGCAATTGACGGCGGACAAATCCATCTTGCTCCGTAGGTACAATTTGCAAGGTATCCATTCGCTTCAACGGATTATAAGTGGTATGCCAAGCCCCTAACCCGCTGTAGAAATCATCCCGAAGAAACTGGTCCATCGGAGATTTCATCAGATTTTCCACCATCATTTTCAGCATAATGAAATTCACGCAACTATATACGTACCTACCTCTCGTACCCAAACGGGATTTCTTGATATCTTGAAGGATCGTATCTTTAAAGGAATCACTCACATAGAAATTACGGGCTACCTCAGTCGTAAATCCGGGTTTCCGTGTATCTGATACTATATCCGGAAGATATTTAAAATCATTCCGGACATACGTTTTAGCGTCAAAACGAACCGGATGCGTAGCGTTCTTCACCGAACTATATAAACTGCCTTTATAACTATCCTTATCAATGGCATCCAGATAGAAATTAATAGTTGGAGTCACTCCCGATTGATGGTACAGTAACTCTTTTATCGATAAATCCTTTTTATTAGACTCCTTCAACTCCGGTATAAAATCGGAGATCTTATTGTTCAAGGTGAATTTCTTCTCATCATACGCTTTCATGACCGCCAATAAAGTTCCCGCCGCCTTCGACGCCGAGGCCAAGTCATAGACCGATGACTCCGTGACCGGCTGCCTACTTTCGTAATCAAAATAACCGAACGATTTATTATAGATAATCACGCCGTCCTTCGCCACCAGCACTTGGCATCCAGGATAAGCCTTCTCATCCAATCCCTCTTTAACGATCGACTCAATTACATCCAGACGGTCCGGATTCGCTCCCACCTCTTCCGGCTGGTGATACCCCAAACGAGTCTTTTCCGTAAAAATACCAGTACCCGCATAATACAATCCCGGAATCGAAACCGGAAGTTTCCCTTTCGCCGCAATACCACCGAATATCACTTGGGCCGCATATTCCTGCGCTAAGGGAGTGCCCTCGTAAGCCAACACGACCGCCTTCGCCTTCTCGATCGACTTCTTATATTCCTTACAAGCATATGGTAAGGTAAAGAAAGCATAGACCAACTCTTTCTTCGCGGCCAACTGCCTCAACGCTAAACTCTCGGGAATGCGAATCGTATGTACGCCACAAATGATCACGTCGTATTTTTGCAATTTATTATAAACCTGCTGGACTTGGGCAGCCGTAGAACGCCGTCCAATGCTAAAGCAAGCGATCGAATCATATTCACCCAGCATTTTCTGGAATTCATTACCAACCCCGTCTCCAATCGAGAGCGCCGCGATCTTTTTCTTATTCAACTGTTTAAGAGGTAAGATCGTATCCTCATTCTTCAAAACGGTAATAGCCTCCGAATTCAACTTCGCCGCCATCCATGCCGCATGCGGAGAGTTCAAACGTTTCGATAAGCCTTTTGTTTCGACCGGCTTATAGGCATTCAATCCAGCGATATATTTGTACCTTAATATTTTCAAGCACTTGGCCTCGATCGCTTCCAGATCCAATACCCCTTCCTCGATAGCCTCTTTCACGGCCGTAAAATCATTGATTGGAGCGGCCGGAGCGAGCAAGATATCATTCCCCGCAAGCAAAGCCTTCACCGAAGGATTATCCGTTTTCTTTGTGGAAGCCCCTTTCATCGCTAAAGCATCCGTAAAGCACAGACCTTGAAAACCGAGTTCTTTCTGTAATAGATCCGTCACTACCGCCTTAGAGAAAGAAGCCGGCTTATGACTTTTGTCCAATGCCGGAACATAAAGATGTCCCGTCATTATCCCGGCGAACCCATCATATATATAACGTTTAAAAGGAAGAAGTTCCACGCTATCCAAGCGGGCCCGGTTATGGCGCACGACGGGTAATGTCTCGTGCGAGTCCTCAGAAGTATCTCCATGTCCGGGGAAATGTTTGGAGACAGACAAGATGCCCGTACTTTCCAATCCTCTTGCGTAAGCAATACCTTTCTCCGACACAGCCTCCGGATTCTCGCCAAACGAACGCAGGCCGATCACGGGATTATCCACATTGCTATTCACGTCCATATCCGGAGCGAAATTTATATGAATTCCCATTTCCCGGCACTGCCGTCCCACCTCTTTTCCATATTCCTCGATCAAGGCATTGTCCTCGATAGCGCCTAGCATCATATTTTTCGGGAAACGGGTGGTTCCGCTTAATCGCATGGAAAGTCCCCACTCCCCATCCAAAGAGACCAACATCGGAATCCGGGAAGCCTTTTGCAAACGATTGGTCACCTCCGCCTGCGTCACCGGATCCCCTTTATGGAACAAGATACCCCCGATCTTGATCTCGTTCACGTAACGCATGAGCCGTTGCATATTCCGGTTATCGGATTTAGGATTCGCTATAACCATAAATAACTGCCCGATCCGTTCATCATAACTCATAGCGTCAAACACGGAATCAACCCAATGATTCATCTTTTCCTGATCCACCTCACGATAAAGGTTCGGGACTGTTTGCGCCCCACTCGATAAAAGGGAAATACAACACAAAAGCAAGATACCAATCTGTCTCATCACAACATTATCATTATTACTCTCCAAAAATAAGAAAATATCGCAATAGTAACGTGAATTGTGATAGGGGTTTTTACTATCTTTCCTGTCTCGTAATAAAAAATGAAGTACTTCATGAAGCTAATACTACTCATAATCTTGATTATCTTCGGCTTTCAATCAAGCGCTTGGGGACAAGAGCCGACTCTCAGTATCGAGGCTAAACAAGAGCCGATCCAAGAAATCATGAAAAAAATAGAGCATCAAACAGGCATGACATTCTCCTACGATCCTTCTATTCTCAAAGGCATTTCCCGGATTACATTCAAATCTGATAACCAATCCATATCGGAATGCCTTACCCGGCTATTCCAAAAGCTCCCTCTGTCTTATCAGATAAACGGTACCCACATCATCTTGAAGAAACGCCCCCGCTCAGTAACCATCAGCGGATTTGTACGGGATAAAGCGACTACGGAGTATCTAATCGGGGCCTCCGTTTATGACTCTCGCACACAAAAGGGCACGGCTACCAATAACCACGGTTTCTTCAGTCTAACCTTACCGGTCGGGGCAGTTCGTTTGGAGACTTCCTACATCGGATACGGACGTTTCTCACATACATTCCAACCGCTCGAACGGGATACCGTGATGGAAATTCTGCTGGAAAGCGGTGAAGCATTGGCCGAAGTTGTCGTTACCGGTAGTAATGACACACAAAACCCGATACAAGCCCCTCAGATGGGAACGATTAAAATAACCCGGAAGATGATCAAGACCATCCCGACCTTATTCGGTGAGGCCGATGTGATCAAAGCCCTGCAAACCCAACCCGGCGTATCAGCCGGAACGGAAGGATTAGCCGGGATGTATGTCCGTGGGGGGAATGGAGACGAGAACCTGTATATGATAGACGGAATCCAACTGTATCAGGTCAATCATCTCGGAGGACTTTTCTCCGCTTTCAACGCCGAGGCTTTGAAAGATGTGGATTTTTATAAATCCGCTTTCCCCGCCCGCTATGGGGGAAGGCTTTCCAGCGTAGTGGATGTGCATACTAAAGATGGCAATATGAAAGAGTACCATGGTAGCGCCATGCTGGGATTGACCTCCGGTAACTTAAATTTCGAAGGGCCGATCATTAAAAACCGGACTTCGTTCAACGCCTCCTTCCGTCGCTCTTGGCTGGATGGCTTGTCCGCACCGGGTTTGGCGATCTACAATAAAATTCAGAAAAAGAATGGGGAGAAATTCAGCGCACGCTATGCTTTTACCGATCTGAACCTAAAAGTAAACCACCATATCAATGACCGGAGCCAAGCTTACGTTAATTTCTATTTCGGACAGGATTTCCTAAAAGGAGGAAGTTCCGAGTTCTCCGTAGGTGATGATATAACCCCTTTCGAGAACAAGGACTTTGGAAAGATGCGCTGGGGTAACATCGCATTATCTTCCGGCTGGTCGTATGTGTTTAACAACAAGATGTTCGGTACCGTCACCTTGGCTTATTCCCATTATCAATCCAAACTAAAACAAGAGACTTCACAATACTACGGAACCGAGGGTGACAAAGATTATTCTTCACGTTTTATCGAGACCTCAACCCGAAACGGTATCAATGATTTCGGAGTCCATGCGAACTTCGACTATATTCCTACCCCGGCACATCATATCCGTTATGGCACCGACTATCTTTACCATCGTTTCAGCCCGGAATATATCGAGGAAAAGACCTCCGAGAATTTGTCTCCGACCAAACGAACTACCGGAGACGAGCGCCTTTCAGCGAATGAGTTGGCTGTTTTCGCCGAAGATGACTGGGCGATATCTTCCATTGTCCGGGTTAACGCCGGATTACGCCTGAACATGTATAATATACAAAAGAAGACATATGTCTCCTTAGACCCTCGTTTATCCGTACGCTTTCTGCTCACGAGGAATCTAAGCCTTAAGACCTCATACGCCCAGATGAATCAATACGTACATCAGATCAGCGAAAGTTATATGAGTCTCCCTACCGATATGTGGATGCCGGTCAGCAAGAAGCTGAAGCCATTGGAGAGTGATCAAGTATCCGTCGGCGCTTATTACAATTTACACAAAGACTATTCCTTCTCGGTGGAAGGTTATCATAAATGGATGAATCACCTACTGGATTATAAAGATGGTTACAACTTCTTACCCTCGTTCGTCGGTTGGGAGGAGAAACTGGCCGCCGGTAAGGGGTGGGCCTACGGAGCGGAGTTTATCGCCCGGAAAGAGACGGGGCGTATAACAGGATGGATCGGATACGGACTAATGTGGAGCGACCGGCAGTTCGACGAGATTAATAATGGCAAACGTTTCCCCGCGAAATACGATAACCGCCATAAGCTGAATATCGTCGCAAACTGGAAGATCAACGAGAAATTGGAACTGACCGGAAGCTGGACTTTCATGACCGGAAACCGGGTTACGGTGGCATTCGAGAATTACGAGGATTTGGGCCTCACTCCTGTCCCTCCGCTCTTACCGGAAGGAGGCTTGGACTATTTCACGGAGCGTAATAACGTACGTCTCCCCGCTTACCACCGCTTAGATCTGGGGATTAATATTTATCGACCTAAAAAGAACGGCCATCTCGGTATCTGGAATATCAGCGTATATAACGCTTATTGCCAGATGAACCCGATAACTATCCATAAGCGGTCTTGGATAAACTACAGCCATTATTTCGAGACGTTATCGCTCTTACCGATCATTCCGTCTATATCATATACTTATAAATTCTAAAGAACATGAAACCTATATTCTATTTATCAATCTTATTATCCAGCCTGCTCCTAACCTCCTGCTACAGGAAGTTTGACCTAGAGGAATATCGTACTACACCGAAAATGGTGATCAACTCGGCCTTCTCGCCGGATACAGTCGTAATGGCCAGCATATCCCGCACATGGTTTCACTCAGAGAGCAAGCCGGACGTGACGATTCGAAACGCCAAGGTGGAATTATATATAGACGGGATCTTCAAGGAGGAGATGCCTTGGAAAGAATATTCCTATTGGAAATCTTCTCGTTGGCTCGGAGAGGATCGAGGTGGATGGGTAACAGATACGCTTTATATATCGAATACGGTTCCACTGCCCGGACAAACCGTAAAGATAGTAGCTTCTACCCCGGAATATGGAACAGCCTCGGCGGAAGATAAGATTCCTTCCAAGACCGAAATCAAAGGCCTGCGCATAATTCCCCGTAAAGAAGCTACCGGCAACGGCGGTACCCTTGTCGATGGAGATGGGAATATCTCCTACATAGAAGAAAACGATGTGCTTATCTATCAAATCACTTTCCAAGATACCCCGGGTAAATCAAATTACTATTCTCTACAGATATGGGGAGATGACGACCATCTTGGTGTCCTGTTGGACTTCTCCGTAGATCCCGTATTCACGCAACAACAAGGTATCTTGGATGAGGTTTTCGGCTCTTCGATGGTAAATTGGCGGGGACGGGTATTTTCCGACGAGCTGTTCGACGGGAAGGAATACACGTTGCAAGTAAAAGAACAACTCAGGTCCGATACTAAATATTATACCAAACGCCATATTCGTTTATATTCCCTGTCCGAACCCTATTACCAATATCTGCTATCTTTACAAAACATCGAGAATGAAGGTATCATGGGCGGACTTACGAATGTAGGTCTGGCCGAGCCTGTCCGGATCTACAGCAATGTGGAAGGAGGAACGGGAATCGCTGGTGGATGTCAATGGTTTGAATCCTTGGTAGACATAAAAGATTTAATCAAATAGCGAGCAAAAAAGCATCTATCTATTGCGAATCAAATATTTATTTCGTTACTTTGCACCCGCTTTACGTAATCTCTGTCGGGAAATGTAGCCCGTTAAATTGCGTTTCATTATAAATTACAATTAAAAAGCTATAAACAATGGATTTAATTAAGATTGCAGAAGAAGCGTTCGCTACGAAGAAGGAACTTCCTTCATTCAAGAGTGGTGATACGATCACGGTAGCTTACCGTATCAAAGAGGGTAACAAAGAGCGTATCCAGCAGTATCGCGGTGTTGTTATCCGTATCTCCGGTCACGGCGACAAAAAACGTTTCACAGTTCGTAAGATGTCTGAGAACGTAGGTGTAGAGAGAATTTTCCCGATCGAATCTCCGTTTATCGAAAGCATCACGGTTAACAAAGTCGGTAAAGTACGTCGTGCTAAATTGTACTACTTGCGTGCTCTTACCGGTAAGAAAGCAAGAATCAAAGAAAAGAGAGTGTAATCTCTCCGATTCTATTGCCATACAAAAAGCCATCCAGCGGAATGCCGGATGGCTTTTTGTTTATCGTTTCTTACAATGCCCATCGTAAGCATCTAACAATGCCCATTCAAAGGAGCTTACGATGGGCATTATAAGAACCTTAGAATGGGCATTGAAAGAATCATATATCCAAATCACGCCACGGACTACCGTCCGGAGGACAATTTACAGACGATACGAGTACCATCCGTTGCCTCGATAACGAGAAGTAAGGGGCTACGTATGGATAAGCGATAGATATCACCTTGTTCCATTTGGCCGTTAGTACCTAATAAGTCCCCCTCGAACGAATAAACCATCAATCTACGGATCGCTTGGCGAGCAGTCACGCAGAGTTGGTTCCCGGAGAAAGCGATCGTGACTAGTTCCTCCCTAACGATCGTCTCATTGGCTACCGTACCTTTGGTATACACCGCACGAATAGCGGGCAAGGCCGCACGTAGAATATTGACATCAAAATCATAATTCAACGCTTTCGACAATAACTGATCTAGCAAGTACCATCCCATAAAGGTATGGTCTACGATCGGTTCAGCCTTCAAGTTAATGACATCACCTCTATAGCGAGTCACTTCCGCCCAACCGTTCTCTCCACCCTCTACTTCCAAGTCAACGGGTAATTCCCGAAATTTAGCCTCTAGCTTACCCATATCTTTACCGATCAAGATCTCATGGCTCATCTCCGCCTCCGGGATAAACACGCCATCCAAATACCAACCTTCAAAAGCATAACCCGGTTTCGGCATCGCGATGATCTCGACCGTTTGGCCGGGAATGGCTTCGCCTATCACTTCCACCTCGCCGCCTTTCTCCGTAGATGAAGGATCATCCGGATTCGGCCCGGGTACGATCTCCACCTCATCCACCGGTGCCTCTCTCTTCTTGAAACGAGCCTCGATCGTAGTGGTTCGCTTACTAATAGTCAACGTATAAGAGATGTCGGTAGACAGGCACATACCCGCCTCATCATACCAGCCGATAAAGTCATAGTCTTTCGTAGGCGAGGCGATCACGGTCACCTTATCCCCTAACTCATAGATACCGTTTCCGCTTTGCGATACATAGCCGGCCTCCGGATCGGAAGTGTTCACGTAAAGGCAATACCCGATCTCCGGTTCGGAAGGATCTTTCGGCTTCCAGTCGTACACGGCCCGCAGGTAAACATGCTTGCCCGGCATGGTGAAGCGATAGGTTGCCTCTTCCGACACTTTCTTCCCATCGCTCTCCCAATGGTTGAACACATAATCGGGATAAGCATGGGCGATAAGTGTCACCTCTTTGCCAT
Source organism: Parabacteroides sp. AM17-47 (assembly GCF_003434625.1). Lineage (NCBI taxonomy): Bacteria > Pseudomonadati > Bacteroidota > Bacteroidia > Bacteroidales > Tannerellaceae > Parabacteroides > Parabacteroides sp. AM17-47. The sequence continues at coordinate 78,111 of NZ_QTLI01000004.1, read as the reverse complement.
TCTCATAAATACCTTGGCCATTCTGTTCTACCCATCCAGCCATGGAGGAGCTGACGGTCGTAATCAGATTATAATAACCATTTCCCGGCTCCGATGGATTCTCCTTCGGGTTAAAACATAGCTTGGCTATCAAGCGAGCGTTTTTCTCCGTAAGGGTGAAGGTATATTCCGAGAGGCCGGATAACTCCTCGCCATCGGCGGACTGCCAAGCCACAAACTCATAATTCGTATGCGGATAGGCCCGTACCGTTACTTCCGTACCCGTATCATAAATGCCGGAGGGATTCGTTTGCTCCAAATAAGCGGATCCGTGGGGATCCGTGGAGAGTAAGAGCGTTAGTTTCCCCGGCTCCGGTGGAGGAGTCGGATTGAACTCATCCTGCGCATAGACTTGCCCGATGGATCCTCCGAGGAAGATCCAAAGAGACAAAGCCATCGTAATATATCGAAACAATCGTTTTCTCATAGCGATTACCATTTAATGGAACAAGTCTGACGCTCGCCCGCTTTTGTCGTCCATGTCATGTAATAAATACCAGACTGAGGTAGGGCCATATGTACCTCACCATCCGTCACTTTACCAGCGAAATGAATACGACCCGCCGCATCGCATACACTCAAAGTTTCCACATCACGCAAGCCGGACACGATCAACAAGCCTTCTCGCACGTTCCAGCGAATCGACGCATCGATTGCCTCAACAGAAGTCACCACATCGCTTCTCAGCTCAAAGCGGTCAGAGAGGGTTCCAGCCTCGGCCTCGAAGGTATAAGCCTCTTGGTTCAGGTCGCATACGGCACCCGTCTGCTTATCCACCAACTGAATACCTTTGCCAATCTTCTCTTTCAATGAGATCGTATAGCTTCCCTTAGCAGGCAGGACACATCCAAGGCGTACCACGCCATCCGCTACCGGACGCTCGTTGATAGCCAATCGATTCCCTTGCGTATCCAAGCTATAGAAAGAGGCGGCCTCCGCATTCGGACTGCCGAACTTGGCAGCATCAAGACCGATCTCATACTCCAGCGAGGCAGCCTCGTTGAATACCACACGGGTACGGTCGCTTGCCTTCTCGCCTGCCAACAGCAGGTTGACAACTTGACGGTTATCCACACTACGTAACGCTGAAGCTGCTTGCGTTTCCCTCGGCAGGGCAGCCACACGGCCCTCCGGATTGAATACTAAGTTGGAAGTCTTCTTTTGTACGAAGAAGGCCGTAAGCGGTGCCAGATAGACATCCTTATCATCCTGCGTATAATACTCGTAGTTATTCAAATCGGGAGACCAAACCGTCACCGTAGCGTCCAATCCATCAGCGAACAATCGCTCCACGCTATAATAGGCGGGATACGGATTCCCCACGAAGTTCCAATTGGCATTCATGGCATTATCCGAGGCGTAGGTATTCAACGGAATCGCCACGCTCGCCCGATTAAGGAGGGCTTTCATATCACCGGTCTGGGTAGTAAATCCATCGGCCATCGTATCGTCGCTATTGAATTGGATAATATATCCCTTATTTGCCTTCAAGGTCTCCGAGTCGCAAAGCTGTCGCCAAGACTCACCCACTCCCTTATCGGCACGAGACTTGCCATCGTATTCCCGTACGACAAAGCGAGCGTCGCTGCTTGTCAGCTTGATCTCGGACATCTTCAAGTCGTAGGGGAAGGATACGAAATGCCAATAGTTACTCCTAGCGTTCCAATTGAAGGAGATCGCCTCGGTCTGTATCTCAGCATCCACCAGCAAGGAGGCATCCCGATAGTAAGCAAAGCTCTTCGGTTTCCAAATCTCATTACCCTCAACGGTGAGGCTACCGTGATGCAAAATTACAGCAGGTCCATCCACCTTATTCTGATCATTTACGATGACATTACCACCGTTAACAACCATAAGTCCATCGTCGAAGAAACGAGCCTCCAAGGATCGGTCTACCATACCAACTTGCACCGTCAACTCTTCTTCCTTGGAAACACATTGATCATTCTCATACCAACCAGCAAACAATCGAGGATCATCGGCAGGCATCTCCACCCTCACCGTAATGGATTTACTATCATTTCTTACCATTTGAAGAAGGTCTGATGTATTAGGGAAACTTATACGCACGAATTTACCGACAAATGCTTTGTCCTCCTTACCTGCCTTATAAGTATATATAGTATCATCGGAGACTTTTGTCTCACCATCATACCAGCCAAAGAACAAATTAACATATTTAGCCCAATAATAATCTTCCCAATTTCCATCCTGACAAACCGCCTTCAAAGTCACTATTTCCCCCTCTTCATAGGCACCGCTACCTTCTACCCATCCATAATTTTCATTATTAGAAGTTGACGTAATCAACTGCCCAAACTCCACAATGTTATTTCCGAATGGAGACCAATAGGTGTTTGCTTTATAAGTATCCTTCATGCCTTTCGGGACGTAAACTTTACAGGTGGTCTTATCTACGGATTTAAAAACATCAGCTCCATCCAAACGTACCATCTCTGTAGACTTCAACTTGATAGATGAGACCTTTGCGGAAGCGAAAGCAGAATTGCCTATGGATCGTAAGGTACCGGGGAAAGATAATGTGCCGGTGATCGGACATGCATAGAATGCATTGTTGCCTATATAAGACAAGGACGTATTCAAGAAGTCCACGGAAGTAACACCAGTATTATTAAAAGCGTAACCGTCAATCCGCTCCAATCCATCCGGAAGTTTCAATGAAACGGGTACGCATGAGCTGGAAGAGAAAGTAGAGTAACCGATCGCCTTCAAGTGAGACAATAACGATAAATCAATCTTTTGCAAGCTGTAACAGTCCGAGAACGCAGACTCCCCTATCCTTTCTACAAACTCGGGCATATTCACTTTCCGCAATGCGGATAAACCAGAGAACGCAGAATTACCTATCTCCTTTATCGTATTCGGAAGGATAACTTCTTCCAAATAACGCAACCCTCCAAACGCACTATCCGGCAACCTATCCTCTTCCATCGTAGCCTTGCTCAAATCAGCCTTTTGCAACAGCTCTATTTGCTTAATGACCTCGAAGTCACTAGCGTTCATCGGACCGGTGATACGCAATTCTAAGATAGTAGCCAATGGAATATTCAGTTCCGTCAATTTCGCACCCAGCGAACCAGCCGCCTCCAAGGTCACTACTACAGGATCCGCATCAATCTCTACAATCTTGCTTTCTTTCCAAAAAGCAGCCTCACGATAAGCCTTAGCAAAGCCTTTCGGTACATATACCAACGCATTCTCCAAACCGATCGATTGCGACAAGCCGATCGGCTTCTCAGCCTTCATGATTACTTTCGCTCCTCTTCCCGAGAAAGATCCGTTATAAAAAGCCTCTCCTTTTATAGTCAACACAGATTCCGGGATCGTCAGTTCCATCAATGATTCGTTATAAGGAAACGAACGCTCACCAAGCGTCTTCACCGTAGAAGGAATCGTATAAGCCTCATTCTTCTTTCCCGCCGGATAGAGTAATAAAGTAGCCTTGTCCACCACAAAAAGGACTCCATCGATAGAGGTATAGAAACCGTTATTGATTACGACTTCCTCCAAAGAAGAACACCCTTCAAAAGCAGCTAGATTCAACGTATTCAAGGATACACAATTACTCAGATCTACTTTTTTCAAGCTTTGACAAGAACTAAACGTTCCAGAAGAAATAACTGCGAGCTGTGTGCTTTTACTGAAATCAACGCTAGTGATATTACGACAATTAGAAAAGGCAGATCTACCCAATTGGGTGATTCCAGAAGCAAAAGCGATATCACCAGCCAAGGCACAACCTTCAAAAGCTCTTTCGCCTATATCTTTTAAGGCTGTCAATTGAGAGAAATCGAAACCAGATAATTGATAACACCCATTAAATGCATAAGATTCTATCGTCTTCAATGCCGAGCAACCAGATAACTCCACCGTTTGCAAAGAGGAACACTCGCCAAATACCCAACTCCCCAAACTCGTCAGCTTAACGCATCCCGTCAAATTTACCGTCACTAAATTGCTACAAAACCTAAAAGCAGAAGACCCTATTTCCACTAAATTCACACACGTCGATAAATCCAAGCTCAGCAAACCACTACATTTATAAAAGGCATTATATTCTATCCTCTGCAATTGCGTAGCTTTCGAGAAATCCAAGTCTGTCAAGGTACTACAGTCAGAGAAGGCCTCCCGCTCTATAATTTGAAGTACTCCCGGAAATACCACTTTTCGGAGCGTCAACTTGTTTTGGAAAGAATTAGCTGGGATATAGCGTAAATCTGCCCAAGCGCCACCCATTTTAGGCAACTCCGTCACCCCACTCATATCCAGCACTTGAAGCATACCCATCTGCTCCTTCATCGTCTTAAAGTCCTCCGCTCTCAGTAGCCCATTTACTTTCAAGCTCGTTACCTTGCCCACATCCGCTCCTAGCTCGGATGCCAGCGTATTGGCAGAGGTCAGTGTTACCTCCTTCACCAATTGCGCATATACACTACTACTTATCCCAAGTCCTACGAGAAAAGCAAAAAGAAAGAAAAGTTTTTTCATACTCATTCTATTTGAATTAATAATTGATTTACCCTACAATCATCAACCGCTCCTTATCATCCACACAAAGAAAAAGCGCGAGGCTTAGCCATTGTCACCCACCTCTAGGTATCCCCATACCCTGCCCGGATAACAAACAGCAGCCCCACGCTTCATTATAAGATGCTCCTCTCGAAGTAACTATAACAAGCATGGGCGTCTGTTGTTATTATTCCCGGGCACGAAATTGGGGATTTCAGAAGTGGGAATAATATCTTTTAACGCCTTTTCCACGAAAACGAACCCGCCGAGCTTCCACTCTAACGGCTCGGTACAAAGTACGGAATTTCCCATGAATCCCGCAAACATCCATGCGAATATTTAGAATTCCTCATCCAATCCATAAGGACAAAAGCCGAAACAAACCAAAACAAATGTTTCTTGAACCCTATGTAAATTTCCGCACTACCTAATATATACTTTATTCAGCGACAGCGAACGTTCGTTCGGCGGCAGTGAATATATATTCGGCGGCAGCGAATGATCGTTCGCCGCCGCCAAACGAAGAATACAAGCTTATCTTTTAGAGAATAAGAAGGTTATAAAGGAAGAATACGAACAAGTGTCCTTTTGTATAGAAGGAACCGCACGCAAGTTAAGACACTAGCCCTGTTTATCTTGCAGCTCTCGTATGATTTCGTCAAGAATGTAGAGATCGCTTTTTAAAAGCAAATCTCCATTCCGTAATGTTAGGCATTTATAAGTATCACTATTATAAAAAAGGTCTAATGCTTTATCGGTAGAAATACGCAAACGAGACGCAAGCAGTTCGATAACTCCCCTATATTTACCCTGCATAACCGTATCAGCCGCACCAGGGACAACAAGTGGAGCAGATGTTTTAGGTAAAAGAAACGCTTCCGTAAAGCAGAGGCAACGATCTATGATCTCTTGGTTAATTATGCAAATCTGGTTATTAGGCTCTTGATGGATAAGACGAGCCAAGGCCTCCTCGCGTGTATAATCCCCACGCATATAAAGGTCAATCGTACGAATCACACGGTCATCCGCTATACCTCCTTCTATCATGTCATAAGCTGACCACAAATTTCGACCTTGACGACAGGCCACTACAAAGTCTAACCAATCAGCATCATAAGTTTCGAAACATAAATAGCGATATGGCAAGACACGACAGACATCCATATCCAAAGAATAAACATTCAGCCAAGCCTCATCCTTATGACGTACCTCTGCTGTACGAAGTGCCCAACGAACTGCCTGTTCTTTCAAGTCCGTAACATAGAACCCGATTCCAAAATCCAGATTAGGCCGGCAAACCCCAGCCAAAGGCTCCTCTATACGGCAAGTGGAACCATGATAAACCGTCAACATAGTGTTTTCCCTTTCTCTTCAATACTACGGAAGGGTTTATATCCGTCCGGGAGCCATTGAGGATCACGATAGTAAATATATTCTAAGATGGAGTCTACGATATATGATTTCCCTTGCGTATGCAAGGTATCGTAATAAGAGCGGATATAGCCATTGATCGCTCCTAGTTCCTTCAGTTTATTATATACATCCGAACCATAACGCCCTAATCGTTCCGCGGTACTCTCTATGCAATAAATCATAAATTCCAGTTGCTTCTCCTCTATAGTCATAACCCTATCCTTTTTCTGGTTATAGATAACAAAGTTAGCAAATACTTCTCAGTTATACAAAGACAAATATCATTTTAGTACTACCACTACGGAATCCTCTATTATAGATAATTTCATCCACGGATTTTATCGCATGAGCCGCTTTTTACGTACATTTAAAGCAAATTCATCTAAGCGACATGGAAAAATGGATAAACAAATCGAACTATCGCAAACAGAAATAGAGCTAGCGTTCGCTTCCTTTTGTATAGAAGGAACCGCACGCAAATTGGGGCAGCCTTATCAAGAGGTGTTCGCACGCATGAAACGGGTAGGAATGATAGAGAACTATATCCTACCCAATTATGATATATTGCATACTGAAAGCCGCGAACACGTAATCGACAATATAGATGTAACTTACTTCCGACTATTCAATATACCCGATTCATTATCTGAATTATATAACTTACGATCCACGGATTTGTATTTGCGACCGAAATCTAAGTGGTAAGAGAATCCGATCTCGAAGCCCGGATAAATATCACCAAAACGCTGATCGGTCACATAGGGAGCGATCGCTGAAAGGTTCTTACTCCGGTAACAGGCGGATGATGTAAATTGGGTAGAGAAAGAAGCGCTTAACTGAACCTTCCCGATTCTATAACCGATACCCAACCTATTAAAACGATCGGCCTCACGACTGGTCTCACCCGAAAAACTATAGCTTCTCTTATAAATCAACAGGTTAAAATTAAAGTTCTTCACATCGCTATTCAAAGAGATCACATAGAAGGGATCCGTGTATGTATGCGAATAGCTATTTCCATTCGATTGGAAATGGTTCAAGCCTCCGGAGATATTCATGCGCAGATAATCGCCGAAGGGTGAATAATTCAAATACAGTTCCGGCGTAAAACGATGGAAACTCCGTTGGTTATCGTAGGTACGGATAAAAAGTCCCCGGCTAACGTCATACAGGGTCTCTTCCATGACCATGCGGGGCTGGTATTGGTAAGAGAAAGTAAAGCCGGCCTTGACCTTTGCCGTATTCACATGAAATTCCACGGCGTTGTTATGATATAAGAAAGGGGATAGACCCGGATTACCTCTACGAACCTGTAAGGAATCAATCCATTGCTCCACGTTACTCAACTCAGACAAGGATGGGTTTACATTGCGCAGGGTATACCGATAACGAGCGGATAATACCTCATTGATAGTATAAGTAAGTGTTACCTGCGGGCGGAAATACCACCGATTATAAGAGCCCGAGTTTTCTTGCGATAGATAATTACGGGAGGCGCCCAAACCTACGTTATAAACCAACTTCTTCCAAGTTCCTACGTATTGCGCATACATATACGATTCAGATTCCGTCATATGGGTCGTATAATCACCGGAACCGGAATATACGTTGTCCGTATAAGCCTGCGTATGTTTCAAACCGGCGGAAATGCGACCGGTCTCTAGCTCTTTCTCGTAGATACCCTCTCCGATTACCGAATAGCGCTTTCCATCTACTTTCGTATAAATATCTGTCAAAGGAATACTTTCCAGTTCTTCCCGGTAGGTATGACGGCTATCGGTATTCGAATAAGTTCCCACGACATTGACAGCCAATGATTGTTTACGTGGTAATTTCCGGAAATAATACAAGTCGAGCGAGGGACGGGTATTCAAGGATTTATTATTATCGATAAGATCGGTCGTCATCTTGCTCTCGCTATTCCTTAAAAGGGCACTGCTATAGTTATGCGGATAGTCATAATAATAAAAATTCAGCTTAGCGTTCAAGAAATAATCATCATCCTTCGTGTAGTTATAATTCGCCGTCGTAGTCCAATACATCTCATAATCCCTCCCGGGGATTCCTTCCTGTGTTCGCTGGAAGGTACCATCTGGGGTATGAAAGATTTCCTTCCGGTCTTGCCATGCCTCTTTATACCGGTGTCCGTTCGCAAAGCTGGATAAAGAGAACTCCGAACGTCCTCGGTTATACTTACCATATATATAATCTGCCATCCAAAACGTGTTTAATTGATGGCTTAAATCCACGCCGAGATTTCCTCCGGAAGTCCGCTTGATCGTTATATAATCCAAGACGATATCGATTCCTTCCCCATATCGCAAGCCGGGGTTATCGTGATATTCCACCCGTTTGATATCCTCCGGCGAGAGGGCTGCGACTTCTAAGGAAGAAGCCAACACGCCATTTATACGCAACTGAACGTTTCCATTCGCCATAGAGATACTTTTCGTATTCGGATCTACCCATAGACGAGGTAAGGACATCCGCCTTGTCAAATCCAAGCCATCCATCGAGCGCCGCACTTGGTCTTTAGAGGGGAATATAAGTTGACGGTCTTTCTTCCTTATAATCGAAGAGGCTTGAATGGTAACCTCATCCAAATCGATCGTTTTCTCCTCTTGCGCGTTTACCAAAAAGGCAACGCAAATCAATCCCACAAATAATACTTGTCTTCTCATAAAATTCAAATTTGATTCGAGACAAATGTAAGGAGGGAAACAGCTAAAATCGATTTATACAGGCAAGAAACTAAAGTGCAAGGCATTATACACATACACTGATTTACAAAGCATTAGCGAACGACTTAGAGAGAAAAGTTTATATTTGCCGTTCGAGCACTTATATTGCCGATGATATCCTCTTTCTCGTCCATACCCAGCTTATGGCGGATGTCCGTCTTGCGCTGATAGATCGTACGGACGCTTTGCTGGGTAACTACACTGATTTCCTTGGTAGAGAAGCCGGCGCATAGCAAGCAACAAAGCTGGATCTCTTTTTCCAGCAAACGCCCATCAGACAATCGGACCAGATGCGTATGGAAATTATCATAGACTGCGTCGATAATCGGATACAGGTCATCCCATACCAAAAGCGTATCTACCGGGACATCCTCGTTCGTGATACGAGTCATTTGCTGGAGCAATTCCTTATTTTGTTGCGTGGGAGTAGTCGCCATCAAGCGGATAACACCCAATTGCTGCAACAAGACCTTACGGAAAAAGGCACTATCGGGTTTCTCCTCCTCCGCTACGGATTGCTTGGACTCATTCAAGAGCTGACGCAAGGCTTCCAAACGCTCCTCCATATCAATCAAACGGTTCCTTCGGTTACGGATATATAAGAAAACTCCACCAGCTACCAATATGGAAAGCAAAGAAACGATCACCAAGATAGAGAACGTACGCTGCCGGCTCATCTCCAAGCGAAGATTTTCTCGGCGTAAACGATTTTGATCGACCAATCGTTCCCGCTCAGCCTTCTCCGTTTGGGATTTCACGGTATACAAAGAATCGCAATATTGCCCTAATCGGGAAATATCCACCGGTTTATTTTCCTTTACGCCCAATATAAATTGATAGGCATAATTCAGCGCATGCGAGGCTATATCATCACTGTGACTAAGTTCCAAGCCTAACGTATTCTTCTCGATATACTTCCGGGCAGAATCCAATTCCCCTAGATTGATCCAAGGCATAACATAGGATCCCGGGGTCTCTCGCTCCGGATATCGTTCTTCCAACAAACGTAAATAGCTGATAGAAGCCTTGGGATTAAAATCATACAAGAAATCCGCATAATTACGGGCAAAATGATGGGCATACCATTCGATATTCTTAGCCAAGGCCGAGTCCGCGGCCAAACGAAGATAATAATCCGCCGAGTCCCTCATTCGCAAGCGGCTATAACTCAACCCGGCCATATAATAGGCCATCTCCTTAAATCCAGCTTTTGGCGAGGCTTCCCATTCCTTCGAGTCTGCGATCGTTTCCCGATACAACCCCTCACCAAAGCTCAAGGAAGTCAATCGGTCATAAAAACGTACAAGGTAGGTCGAATCCGAACGGGAATAAGCGGAATCTATCGCCTCTCGGTACAAAGCACGTCTTTGTTCCAACCCCTTCCGGGAATCACCCATATAAATAGCCTTTACGAAATAAGCGGAAAGTAAAGGCTCCGAGGCATGCTCCTTATAATAATCCACTGAGTAGTCGATGAGCGAGTCGTTCACTAAGCTGCGCCCCTGCAAGAGATGAAGCCAAGCGAGCCTCCGTCCATACTCTGCCTTATCGCTATCCGAAAGAGCGGAAAGCGTTATTTGTTCCTCCAGCAGCCAGGCAGCGCTATCTAAGTTATTCTCGTTTACCAACCGGTCCGCCTCCGCAAATTTTTCCCGGACGGATTTACCGCCACAGGAAAGCAACAGGCAGACACTGGCCAGAAATATGTAGACAAACCATTTCGTCATAGCGACAGAGATCCTAATTTCCGGCAAAGGTACATTATTTTCGGAAGCCCGGGCGATTCACCGATATTTTTATCCGTTTCGTCGATTCCTTTTCCCGCTCGGATAAGGAAGCCCTATCTTTGTAAGCAGACAAAGGGTTTATCTATGTTACAATTAAAAAGAAACGACTTATTGATCGGCTTCACGATATCCGTCTTGCTTAGTATTTTCGTGAACTTCGCCCTTCTGATGCGTAAATATGAGTTCGAGACCGGAAACCCGAGCATGGGTATCCAGCCTCCGGATCGCACCATGTATTATTTACTAATCTGGTTCTTCGTGTTCTCCTTCATCTTATTTATTGTCAACAGCTTGATGTATAAGCTCGGGGACAAGCTTTTCCGCAGGAAAGAGTATAAAAGGGTATTGCTGGTTTGCGTAACTTGTATCAGCATCGCCTACGGCATGTTTCATCTGTCGCCGGTTTTGTACACGGCCATTTTCGTAGAATGGCTTGGGGAAGATGGGCCCCAGCCAGCTACCCAGGATATCATGATCCGCATCGACCGGGGCAGGATGGCTACACAAACCATCAGGTCTGCCGAGCGCCGGGGCATACCGGTACCTCCCAAGCCTTTCACGGTCCCTAACTCTTTCATGACGGAGCATCTTTTCGTCTTCCTTACGGTTATGCTAAGTTCCGTACTAATCCGCCTGTTAAGCAGCAAGCAACAAATGAAACTGGAATATGAACAATTGAAGACCGAGAAGTTACAGAATTCCTATAACGCCTTGATGGGACAAATCAACCCACATTTCTTCTTCAACTCCTTAAATGGATTGAACGCCTTGATACAGAGCGGAGAAAAACAACAGACGTTGGCTTATCTGGATGAGCTATCCAACGTCTTCCGGTATATCTTGCAAAGCAACAAGAAAGAGCTGGTTACGCTAGCGGAAGAACTTCAATTCGTAAAGGCGTATACCTATCTGCTGAGCGTGCGCTACGAGGGAAAACTATTCTTCTCCATCCAAGCGGATACCCCTTACTTACTTTGGTATCTGCCGATATTGAGCGTACTCCCCTTGATCGAGAACGCCGTAAAGCACAACGTTATCAGCAAGCAATACCCGCTACAGATCGATATCTATACCACCCATGAGGACAAACTAATCATATCCAATAAAATACATCCTAAGTCGGAAGATAGCAAAGGCAGCGGTATCGGATTGAAGAACCTATGGGGGCGCTACCGGATGCTTACCGGAAAGGACATCCAGATCTCCAACCGCAAGGAATATTTCAAGGTCACGCTTCCTTTACTCAATAAACCCATTCACTCATGAAAGCAGTTATTATAGAAGATGAGACTACCGCCGTTAATAGCTTAAAGGCGATCCTAGCGCAAAATACGGTTACCCCGATCGAGGTGATCGCCGAGCTGGAGAGTATCGAAGAGAGCGTTGAGTTCTTCCGGACATCGCCTCATCCGGATATCATTTTCATGGATATCCATTTAGCGGATGGATCGGCGTTCAAGATATTCGAACAGGTGGAGATAGATGCTCCGGTAGTCTTCACGACCGCTTATGATGAGTATGCGTTACAGGCTTTTCAAGTAAGCAGTATCGATTATTTACTGAAACCTGTCACGCTGGTCTCGCTGGAAAGGGCCTTGAATAAATTACGGCTGTTCGATACCGAGGAAAGGCTGGCGCATATCCGGCAAACGAACCGTACAATCCAGAGTCGCCACACGGTCAGGAGCTTATTGATCATGCTGGCCGATAAATTCTATCCGTTACCGGCTGAGGAGATCCTTTATTTCTATACGGCCAACGAAAAAGTTACCGCCTATACCTTCGACGGAAAACAACATCCCGTAGACCGTACCCTCGACGCATTGGGAGAGCAACTGGACGAGAGGCTTTTCTTCCGGGCCAACCGTCAATTCATCATTTCACGCAACGCCATCAAGGATATAGATCTTTGGTTCGGGAGCCGCCTGTCCGTCAACCTCACCTTACCTGTCCCCGAACGTATTATCATTAGCAAAACCAAGACCCCGATCTTCAAGAAATGGATTCTGAGGGAGGAGGAATAATGTCTTTTCACCCCCTCACGTAAGGCGATTCACCGACCCGATTATACCACTAATCGGTGCTTAACCTTTCTTCACCGAACTTTCCTGTTATTTTGCGGTACAACAAATAAAGGTAAAAAACACTATGCTGAAATGTATCACTTTCGACGGAGACACCTCGACCCTGAACACGCTCATGGGATATTTCGAGAAACTGGACAAGGCTTTAGCCGATGTCCACCAAGCGCTGAGCAAGGAGCAAACAGAACGCCCCATCTTCGTCCGGGAAGGCAGCAAGATCATTCGCCTCCGCCGGGAAGAGATCCTTTTCCTCGAGGGGTACGGCGATTATGTAAAGGTACACCGTATCAATGGCAAGCCCCTGCTCACGCAAGTCAGCTTGAAGCGGTTCGAGGAGTTTCTGGACAGGAATCGTTTTTGCCGGGTACATCGCTCTTACATCGTATCCCTCTCCCACATTAATTATATCGAGCGTAAGCGGATACGTATCGGCGAGGAACTGATCCCTATCAGCGACTCGTACCTGCCTGTCTTGATGAACAATCTGGCCCTTCAAGAATGACAATTTACTTCTTATTAGGCAAATACGCTGACACATCCGTCTCTCTAAAGGGACGAAATAGCAAGAAAGAGGTAGTGGTACGTGTGCTTTTTCGCCAAAAAGAGGCCAATTTCAGACGTGATAGGTGGCGAGACACGTCGCGATAGGCCGCGTAGCCCAACGCATATACCAGCGTTAGGCATCATGAGCGGCCGCGCATTGGGTCGTAAGTACTCGTGAATGGGCATTCGTACCCTGTCAAGACCCTATCGTAACACCGTTTTTATCCTTTTCTTGCCTTAAAACGTGAATTATGATGAATCAGTTTCGCTAGAACGAAAGGCCATTTTTCGGTATTTACCTATCAACGAGACGATTGTCGTTCTTTCTTCTCGTATTTGGGAACGAGTCGTACCTTTGCCCGGAAAAATCGATTCTCGGGGACTTCAGTTATCATTTTGTCATTTTGTCAAATCGCATGTTTCTATGATCAAGACATGATATTTATGGTGATCGCTTGTATAATGTTTAAAGTTTTTTACGTAGATTTGCCAATGGGTCAAAAGCCACTTTATAAAGCTCAAATTAATGTATAAAAAACAGATCGTTCTTATACTGATCGCCTTATCCACCACCTTTATCTTCGATAATGTACGGGCAGCCTCCACGCTAGATAGCTTGGAGCAAGTATTAGCGAGACTACCTGATAGCGCAAGATTAATCAAGCTAAATGATCTAGCTTACCAAAACCCCGATGACTATTCCTATAAGATCTATGCGGAAAAACTATTGAAAGAGGCAGAACAACAAAAAAACAACAAATATCTAGGAAACGCATACTTTCTTCTGATTAAATATCATTATTCACATGATATCGACAGCATGAGATTACTATTAAAAGAAGCGGAACCTGTCTTCCTTAATGGAAATAACCTAGAATACTTTTTCCGGACCAAGACATGGAATATCTATACGTATGAACAACAAGAAAATGATGAAAGGGTATTTAGTGAAGCTAAGCTGATTAATAAATTATCAGAACAACTTAATTACCCGGAAGGTAAAGAAATGGTTGATCAAGCAATAGCACACTATTATTCCTCGAAAAAACTTTTCAAAGAAGCTTTTAATCTATATGAGGATGTTTACAAAAGAATGGAAGCACGTAACTCTTCACCAATAAAAAGGATTAACATCATACGACAGATATTAAACCATAGAGGAGATGAGATCGATGTAAACAAACGCATCTATTATCTGCAAAAACTAAAAACTTATATAGATGAATGCCAGGAAAACAACATTACCCAATTAGATAAAGAAAATCCATTATATTATATAAAATACCTATATCACCGTTCATACTTATTTGTGGCTTACGATTTAGGAGATACAGCTCTTATGCGTTCTCATCTACAAGAAGCTGAATATATGACACAAGAATATCCAATTAAGAATCAAGCCACTGTACTAATGCGATTAAAAGCTCATTATTATATATTATCCAAACAGTATACAAAGGCTATCGATTTATATAATGAGATGATTAAGGATATCTCCCCAAAACACAACCGCCAATATTTAATAGACCTATTATATGAGCAGGCAGATATGTACCATAAAATAGGAAAGGATGACCTTGCCATAAGCCAATACAAAAAATGCATATCCCTCAACGACAGTCTCCGCAGATCTGAATACCTAGATGAGCTGGCTAAAATGCAAATACAACATCAAGAAGACAAAAAAGCCTTAAAGATCAAAGAGCTCCAACTGAAGGTCTCTCATAATACCCTTTGGGAATTAGGGGCTTTACTTATTATATCACTTTTGACTTGTACATTTTTCGGATATATAATTTATTCCCGTAAAAAACGCAATAGGTTCTTGCGCAAGGCCAAAGAACGTGCGGAAGAGTCCGACCGCATGAAATCAGCATTTCTCTCCAACATCAATCATGAGATACGAACTCCCTTGAATGCCATCATCGGCTTCTCCGAAATATTGATCGATGAGGAAGATGAGGAGCAACGCAGGCAATATGTCAATATCATAAGAGAAAACAACGGGATGCTCCAACAATTAATAGACGGTATATTAAGCATTTCCAATATTGAATCCGGAACGATCTCCTTTAAATTCACGAATTTCTCCTTATCTGAACTGATGAAGGAAATCCGGCATATAGCACCGACAAAAATTCCCGGTACCACCAACATTGAATATTCACAAGGCCCCGATAAAAAGATAAAAGCAGACAGATCCTACCTAGGACAGGCGCTAATTAATCTTTTGTTATTTTCGGCTAGCCGGGCTCCAAAAGGAAACATCCGATTCGGCTATAAGATTAAGGATGATACCGTCTCATTTTTTATACAAAATACAGACCTAGAAATATCTCAGGAAGAAATATCCCTCCTCCTTGATTACCGGCTCTTATTGCAAAGGTGGACAAAGGGGGTAGGAATGGGTGTCAACCTCGAGTTAGCCGCCACGAAGACGCTAGTGAAACGTATGGGTGGAGATTTAGAACTGGTTTCCAGAAGCAGACAAGGAATGGTTATTTATTTGATAATACCATTAAAGCCACACAATTCGCAACAATGATACCGCCATCCAATGTCTTGTCCATGCACAAGGGTATAATGTTAGAGTTTCACTTGATAAAACTTCTCGCTTAATGTATAGGTCACCGTAAAGCCCATGATATCCCTTCGCAACGCATTCCCTTGCAATTGGAGGCGATCGTAATAAAACGCCGTATTGATACGGCCATTCAAGACGGGTAACCCCAAGCCGACGCTTACCCGATACGCCCCGCCGGATTGCCCTTTCAACCGCAGGTAAGGCGTGGAAACGGAAACACCCGCTTTATAAGACATCCGTTTCCAATAACTGCTGGAGCTAAATCCATTCGGGAAATAGCATACGCCCAAGCGTAGCTCATGCGAATCCCGGAACTTTACCCGGCTATCGCCCGAGTTCAATACCCCGTATTGCCGGAACAGATAGTCCAACGCATACGTCCATTTCTTATGCGCCAATGAGCTACCGATACCTATATATTGAGGTAGATATTGTGTCACCCTTTTCTGGTTATAGGGGGGTTCCGTGCTGCTTCCCGTCACCGTCACCGTGTTTTTCAATGAGATCCGTTGCTTATAGCCGTAAATGGCGCCGACCGTTAGAAAGGTTTCCCGGGCGATCGGACGATGATATTGTAAACCGAAATCGGCGTAAAAAGAGCGGCCGGACATCTCCCTTGACACTGTCATCGCACTTTGTATCTCATTCTGCGTCATATTTCCAAAGATAAAATTAAGATTCATACCGACCGATAGATGCTTGGTCAATAAAAATCCCTGGGAAAGGAAAGCCTTGGAAAGCCCGCCTGTCCCCGAAAACGTACTGGTTACAAAGGTTCCGGGAGATCCTTCCAACTCTTGCGAGGACTTAAAATAATACCCAACGAAACTATAAGGAGTTACCCCGGCGGACATATACCACCGTCGCATGATACGCCCTCCCAATGAGAAAGCGGAGAAATTTCCGGTGAATGCGTTGCTAGAGCTCCCGTCTGAGCGGTATCGCTCATTCTTCACGAAGGCAGATGCCTCAGCGAACAACTTACAACTATCCAACGCCGTCAATCCGGCAGGATTCTCTATATTCATCAGCATCCCTTCCCGCATGCCGACAGTGACACCCGCCATCGAGGTATTTTGACCATATAAACCGGAAGCCATCTCACCCAGTCCAAACATCGAGTAAGGTGAGGAAGTCATCGCATTCTGCGCGGATGTGCTTGCCGCCATCAAGAGGCAAGGGTAAAGAAGGTATCTAGTAACTTTCATAGACCTTATAAATGAGTTGTAGGGTGACCGGGTTACGTCCTCCCTGATCGTTAAACGTCAAGTTCTTGAACGTGCCGGTGTAATCATCACTATTAAAAACCAACTGAAGATTATGCTTATACATGCCAAAGGCACCTAGCTCCTCTTGCATGAATTGAGTCACGTCGAAATAATAATAGGTGTTCTCGTTAAACGTATTGTCTTCCGATAGCGTACCTCGTTGAACCTCGGAACCGAGATAATCGGTCACGGCATCCGTCACCACATTATTCTCATCGGCGATATATAGGTAGAGGCTGTCCGGCAAGGTATTGTAATCCGAATAAGTACCTTGCTCGGGATAAATCTTAAGTAAAGCGCTCTCGATCTCCACTTGCGTGCCTTGTTGCATCAGATTATTCAAATACGGGAATTCCAGACGGGTATACCAACCCAAGCCTCCGAATAATACGCCCCGGTTACTAAGCTCAGCCGAAGGTATCTCCACTCCTTTCATCGGATATCCTGCCATATCCGTTCCACTACGGTCATGGTCGATATGATTGAACTGGGTATCCGTATTTGGGAAGAACCATAATTCCTTCTCCGTGGAAAGCTCATCGGATAAATGATAATGCAGGACTAAAGCGGCGGAGGAATCGGCTACCGTGAAAGTCAGCAGAGACTCGCTTCCCGCCAAGTCCGGCACGATCGCCACCCCCTTGAAATAGTCCTCAAAGCGATCCTCGGACACCGCTTGATCCTGCGCATGAAAACGGGACAAGAGGTCTTGCCCTAGCGCATCGGGAAGACGGACTTCCAGTTTCTCCCCGCCCTTCGGCTTCGGTTTAAATGAGCAGACCGCCAAAGCCTCGGGAGCGTAAGAGACACTGCTATTATTATATAAGTACCCGTTATCGTTTAAGACAATCTTCTCCGTTAGCTGATAAATCGAGAGGGTTTGTTGGAGGGTCGTGTCTCCTACAAAGCGACCATCGAAAGCGAGAGACAGGACTAGCGAGTCCAGTACGACCGTCTCGTCCGGATCAGTCCCATAGCTCGGTCTCTCATAAGCGATAAAGCTATGCGACGAGACGACTCCCCATAATGAATGTTTGTACCGGCCTACCAAAGCGACGTTCTTACCGGATGTCTCCAACGAGTCGATCAATACCGAGGTCACTACGACCGTGCTGGTATCTATACGAACGTTACGGAAAGCGGAGTCCACCAGATCGCTGCCATACGTACCGTTCTCGTCATAACAGGAAAACAGTCCCAGACAGAGCATCAAGCACCCCAAAGCAAAGAATGTTCTAACCATACTTCTTATTTAATAAGCGAATAATCTTTTATCAATCCGATGGCAAAGAACGTATTTAGCGCAAAACCCGGCAAGATAAACCCATGAACCCACCGGTTTCCTCTGTAAACGGCCCGATACTGAAGATGAAACCGATTTCAAAACCATTCGAGGCCCTAACCTATAAATCCGGCTTATTCACCGATAAAAACCGTATGTTTACCGATTTAATTTGTGGGTCTCGTAAAACCCTCGTTCTTTTGCTTCCGTAAAAACAAAACACGTAGTTAGAATGATACACAAAAGGATTCTTGTATTCTTGATCGCTTTTCTTCCTGTCATCATCAGCTCTTGCAGTGATGATGATGACGATGATTTGATCGGTAAGTGGTACCGTGTCTCTGACATGGACGGATTGGCGCGAAATTACGCCTCCTCTTTCACGATCGGTAACAAAGGATATCTGATTTGCGGAAACGACGGAAAAAATCGTTTATCGGATTGTTGGGAATATGATATGGAACGAGATACTTGGACGCAAAAGGCGGACTTTCCCGGAACCGCCCGCAATTCGGCCGTAGCTATGGCGGTAGATGAAAAGGGATATCTGGGAACCGGATACGACGGTACCAATTACTTGAATGACTTCTGGGAATTTAACCCGACCACCAATACGTGGGCACAGAAAGCGGATTTCCCCGGCTCGGGCCGATATGGAGCCGTGGCCTTCGGGGTAAACGGTAAAGCGTATATCGGATGCGGATACGACGGGAATTACCTAAAAGACTTTTATGCCTTTAATCCGGCGGCAAATAGCTGGACGCAAACGATCAGTATCGGCGGGACAAAGCGTCAGGGCGCTACCAGCTTCGTGATAAATGGAATCGCTTATGTATGTTGCGGACAAAATAACGGCGAATATGTAGACGATTTCTGGAAATTCGATCCCAGCACGGAATCATGGACCCAACTTAGGGATATATCGGATTCCTCGGACGAGGATTATGACGATGATTATACGATCACACGTACGAACGGGGTTGCTTTCGTGATTGATGGAGCCGCTTATCTGACTTGCGGTGAGAGCGGAAGCCTACGTAGCGACACTTGGAAATATTATCCGGCCACCGATCTATGGGAAAACGTGGCTAAATTCAAGGGAACTGCCCGTACGGCGACAGCATCTTTCTCCTCTGGCGAGAAAGGATTCGTAGTATCCGGCAAAAGTGGTACCACTCAATTTGATGATATTTGGGAACTTCACCCGAATGAATATGACGATGATGAGTACTAAGAAAGGACGGGCTTGGTTCGTACCGGGCCTAGTGGTACTGCCGGTATTACTGTTTTATTTATCTTTTTTCCGGGGTGAAGAAATGGGGTCTTCTCCCGGGCGGCAACTGGAGTTGCAAACGTTTCAATCGGGGGATGGCTGGGGGTACCAGATTAGGATGAACGGAAAGGTGTTGATTTACCAACCCACCATTCCCTCTATTGATACGGTAATTGCGTTCCCGGATAAGGAAAGCGCAGAAAACATAGGCACACTCGTATTAAATAAATTGGCCGGGAACAGGAACTTCTCGGTCTCTAGAGAAGAGATACAACATTCACTCTCTTATTTAGGGCAATAGATTTATAATCATTAAATGTTAGGGGCAGGCCGGCTATCGATTAGTAGGCTTGCCCCGTTTTTTCACTTCTTATAAGTCTTATAACCATAAACAGCTAAGGAACCCAATTCCTCCTCGATACGAAGCAACTGGTTGTATTTCGCCATACGATCGGAGCGGCTCAATGAGCCGGTCTTGATCTGTCCGCTGTTGGTAGCTACGGCGATATCTGCGATCGTAGCGTCCTCTGTCTCACCGGAACGGTGGGAAGTCACGGATGTGTAGCCATTACGGTGGGCCATCTCGATAGCGTCTAATGTCTCGCTCAATGTACCGATCTGATTTACCTTGATCAAGATGGAGTTCGCGCAACCCTTCTCGATACCTTTCTTCAAGAACTCTACGTTTGTAACGAACAGGTCATCACCTACCAACTGGCATTTTCCGCCTAGCGTGGAGGTTAGCATTTGCCAACCGGCCCAGTCATTCTCGTCCATACCATCCTCGATAGAATCAATCGGGTATTTATTCACCAACTCACTCAGATAAGCGACTTGTTGCTGGGCGTTACGCTTAGCGCCTTTCTCACCCTCGAATTTCGTATAATCATACACACCATCGTGATAAAACTCGGAAGCAGCGCAATCCATGGCTATCGTCACATCCTTGCCCGGCTCATATCCAGCGGCTTTGATAGCGGCCATAATAGAATTCAAGGCATCTTCCGTACCATTCAATGCCGGAGCGAAACCGCCCTCATCACCTACAGCCGTGCTCAAGCCCCGATCGTGCAATACTTTCTTCAACGCATGGAAAACCTCTGCGCCCATACGAAGCCCCTCACGGAAACTCTTCGCACCTACCGGACGGATCATGAATTCTTGAAAGGCGATCGGAGCGTCGGAGTGAGAACCTCCATTGATAATGTTCATCATAGGAACCGGCAACACATAAGTATTTGTTCCTCCGATATAACGATATAAAGGCAGATCCAGATAATTAGCCGCTGCCTTCGCTACGGCAAGCGATACACCTAACATAGCGTTAGCTCCTAGATTTGATTTTGTCTTTGTACCATCCAAATCCAGCAACTTATGGTCTATCTCTCTTTGATTCAAGGCGCTCATACCTAAAATGGCGGGAGCGATTACCTTATTTACATTATCCACGGCACGAAGAACACCTTTACCACCGTAACGATTTTTATCGCCATCACGTAACTCGATAGCCTCGTTCTCGCCGGTAGAGGCGCCAGAGGGTACAGCCGCACGACCAAATGCGCCGGAAGCCAAATGTACATCTACTTCTACTGTCGGGTTGCCACGTGAATCAAGGATCTCTCTACCTACTACTTTTACAATTTCCATATTACTATATTTGTTTTATTAGTTGTTCAATGATGTCTTACTTTTCTTTTTCACAAATATAACAATAGCCAAGCAAGGAATGTTCCTTATAACTCATCAAATTTATCAATTCGCTAATAAACAAAAAAAGCGATCCGTGTGATACGAATCGCTTTTCTTATATGATTGTAAAAAACTTGCTTATTCAGCTGCTTTTTCCTCGCTAGCTGCTTCAGCTGCAGGAGCCTCAGTAACCGCTGCTGTTGCTTTTTTACGAGAACGTCTTGTTTTAGGAGCTTTCTTAGCGGCTGTATCCTTCAACATATTTTCGTTATAGTCTACTAACTCAATAAAGCACATAGCTGCGTTGTCACCTAAACGGTTACCAGTCTTGATGATTCTGGTATAACCACCCGGACGATCACCGATCTTCTGAGCAATTTCCTTGAACAACTCTGTTACAGCAAATTTGTCTTGCAAATTGCTAAATACCACACGTCTAGAGTGAGTTGTATCCTCCTTAGACTTCGTGATAAGTGGTTCTACATACTTACGTAGCGCTTTTGCCTTTGCTGTCGTAGTAAAGATTCTCTTATGCTTGATCAAAGAACAAGCCATATTCGAAAGCATTGCGTCACGGTGAGTATTTGTACGACCTAAATGATTGAATTTCTTATTATGTCTCATCGTTTACTTACTCTTTATCTAATTTATATTTTGTGATATCCATACCGAATGAAAGGTTCAAGCTCTCAAGCAGTTCATCAAGTTCAGTGAGCGACTTCTTACCGAAGTTACGGAATTTCAACAAATCATTCTTATTGAACTTAACCAACTCACCTAATGTTTCAACATCTGCGGCCTTTAAGCAATTCAATGCACGAACGGAAAGGTCCATATCAGCCAGCTTGCTCTTAAGCAACTGACGCATATGAAGTACTTCTTCATCGAACTCTTCATTGCCTTCAGTATCCGCTGTCTCGATCGCAATCTTTTCATCTGAGAACAACATGAAATGATGAATCAGAATCTTCGCTGCTTCCTTCAACGCTTCCTTCGGATGAATAGAACCATCTGTGGCTATTTCAAGAACCAACTTCTCGTAGTCCGTCTTCTGTTCAACACGGAAGTTCTCGATTGAATATTTTACGTTACGTATCGGAGTGAAGATAGAGTCGATAGCGATCACATGCATATCTGCGTTCGGGTCTCTGTTCTCATCTGCGGGTACATAACCGCGACCTTTATTAATAGTCAATTCAATCTGGAAACTTGCGGTCGGATCCAAGCGGCAAATAACCAAATCTGGATTCAAGATCTCGAATCCAGTCAGTTGCTTACCAATATCACCGGCTTTGAACACTTCCGAACCCGAAACAGTAATACTCACTTTTTCATTCTCGATGTCGTCTACGATATGCTTGAAACGAACTTGCTTCAGATTCAAGATAATGTTTGTTACATCCTCGATAACACCCGGGATTGTACCAAATTCATGGTCAACCCCGTCGATCTTAATGGATGTAATAGCAAAACCTTCAAGTGACGACAGGAGAATACGACGTAAAGCATTACCTATTGTAATACCATAGCCGGGTTCCAACGGACGAAATTCAAACTTTCCGAAGAAATTGTCCGCTTCCAACATTAATACTTTATCGGGTTTTTGAAATGCTAATATCGCCATGGAAATCAATTATTATTTAGAATACAATTCTACGATCAACTGCTCTTTAATGTTTTCAGGAATGTCAGTTCTTTCCGGCAGATGCAGTAATTTTCCGCTCATTGAAGACTGATCCCACTCAATCCAAGGATACTTGCTGTGGTTGAAGCCTGACAATGCGTCGGCAATAACCTCCATGGATTTAGATTTTTCTCTAACACCAATAACCTGACCGGGTTTTACAGAGTAAGAAGGAATGTTTACAACACTTCCGTCTACTGTAATGTGACGATGAGAAACCAACTGACGAGCTGCGGCTCTTGTCGGGGCCATACCCAAACGATAAACCATATTGTCAAGACGGCCTTCTAACAATTGAAGAAGCACCTCACCGGTAATACCTTTAGAGCGTGAAGCTTTTTCGAATAAGTTTCTAAATTGCTTCTCCAATACGCCATAAGTGTATTTTGCTTTTTGCTTCTCACGAAGCTGGATACCGTATTCAGAAGTCTTTCTTTTTCTGGAGTTACCATGTTGTCCAGGAGGATAGTTCTTCTTAGAAAGAACTTTATCCGCACCGAATATTGCCTCACCAAACTTACGGGCAATTCTTGTTCTTGGTCCAGTATATCTTGCCATTTTTTTATTTTTTTAAATGTTCTGTTTGAATCTGGAACCGTGCAGCCGCGATTACAGAGAGGATAAGGTCAATATGCAATCTATTCACAATTCCGGATTCAATGTTTAAGAAACTATAATTAATTATACTCTTCTCTTTTTCGGAGGACGACATCCGTTATGAGGAAGCGGTGTAACATCAACGATTTCTGTTACCTCGATACCTGCGCCATGGATCGTTCTGATAGCGGACTCACGACCGTTACCCGGACCCTTAACGAATACTTTCACCTTTCTTAAACCAAGATCATAAGCTACTTTAGCGCAATCCTGTGCTGCCATCTGAGCTGCATAAGGAGTATTCTTCTTAGAGCTTCTGAATCCCATCTTACCAGCGGAAGACCAGCTGATTACTTGTCCTTCGCTATTCGCTAAAGACACAATAATGTTGTTAAAAGAAGAATGAATATGAGCTTGACCGTAAGCGTCAACTTTTACGTTTCTCTTCTTTGCTGCGACTGTTTTCTTTGCCATATTAACTCTTATTATTTAGTAGCTTTTTTCTTATTTGCAACAGTTTTCTTCTTACCCTTACGAGTACGAGCGTTGTTCTTCGTGCTTTGGCCTCTCAAAGGCAAACCAAGGCGATGACGAACTCCTCTGTAGCAACCAATATCCATCAGACGCTTGATGTTCAACTGAACTTCTGAACGAAGGTCACCTTCAACCTTGTACTCAGCGCCAATGACTTCACGAACCTTTGCGGCTTGATCGTCTGTCCAATCCTTAACTTTGATATCACGATCAACCCCAGCCTTATCTAATACGGATTTTGCAGCGCTACGACCAATACCATAGATATAAGTCAAAGCGATTTCTCCTCTTTTATTTTGTGGCAAGTCTACACCAACTATTCTTATAGCCATATTACTTACTTAGATTATTTTGCAAAAATAATAAATTATCCTTGACGTTGTTTATACTTAGGATTTTTCTTGTTAATTACGTATAAGCGACCCTTTCTTCTTACTATCTTGCACTCAGGTGTACGCTTCTTTAAAGATGCTCTTACTTTCATATCGTGTTTAATTTTATTTGTATCTAAAAGCAATTCTACCTTTCGATAGATCATACGGAGACATTTCTACTCTTACCTTATCCCCCGGAAGGATCTTAATGTAATGCATACGCATCTTTCCTGAGATATGAGCGGTAATTTCATGTCCGTTCTCCAATTCTACACGAAACATCGCGTTTGACAATGCTTCTACAATTACTCCATCTTTCTCTATTGCTGATTGTTTAGCCATATAAATCCAATTAAATTGCGTTTTCTCCTAGAACTTCCTCTAAAAACTTAAATGAAGATAAGATCTGGGGACCATCCGGACGTATAGCGATACAATGCTCGAAATGAGCAGAAGGCTTTCTGTCCTTTGTGCGAACCGTCCATCCGTCTTTCTCAAATGCAACGTTCTTGCTTCCCATGTTGATCATCGGCTCGATGCAGATACACATTCCGTTACGCAATAACGGTCCGCATCCACGTCTGCCATAATTAGGCACTTCCGGTTCCTCATGCATTTTCCGACCTATACCATGTCCCACCAGCTCTCTTACGACAGAGTAACCTTGAGACTCGCAATAAGTCTGAATCGCATTACTGATATCACCCAAACGGTGACCTTCAACAGCACATTGGATACCTAAATAAAGTGAATCCTTCGTCGCTTTCAACAATTTCTTCACTTCCGGCGCAACCTCACCTACACAGAAAGTGTAAGCGGAGTCACCGACAAAACCATTCAATATCGTCCCACAATCCACAGAGATCACGTCACCCTCTTTCAAGATCATCTTAGAAGAAGGAATACCATGCACCACCTGATCATTCACTGAGGCACATATTGAATTAGGGAAACCACCATATCCCAAAAAAGCCGGAACAGCACCATTATCTCTAATGAACTCTTCCGCAATCTTATCAAGTTGAAGTGTGGAGACTCCGGGGACAATATGCTTAGCTACCTCGCCAAGTGTCTTACCCACCAGTTGATTAGCCTCACGCATCAACTCAATCTCTTCATCTGTCTTTAAATAGATCATTCTATTAATAAGCGGCAACAGAGCCTGTACGGCCTTTAATTCTTCCTGACTTCAACAAACCGTCATAATGACGCATTAGCAAATGACTTTCAACTTGCTGCAATGTATCCAACACCACACCAACCAAAATCAACAAAGATGTACCACCAAAGAATTGGGAGAACTCCATACTTACACCGGCAATTCTAGCGAAAGCGGGCATGATAGCAACCAACGCAAGGAAAAAAGCACCCGGCAAAGTAATACGGTCCATAATGGTATCCAGATAGTCTTTGGTATTCTTACCCGGTTTCACACCCGGAATAAAACCATTGTTTCTCTTCAAATCATCTGACATCTGGGTCGGATTGATCGTGATAGCCGTATAGAAATACGTAAACAGGATAATCAACACCGCAAACACGAAGTTGTACCAAAATCCCGTATTATCCATGAAAGCAGCCCAAAAACCGCTCTGCTCTCCCGTACTAGAGAAACCTACAATTGAGATAGGAATAAACATGATCGCCTGAGCGAAGATGATAGGCATTACGTTAGCGGCATTCACCTTCAAAGGGATATACTGACGTGCGCCACCATATTGTTTATTACCGATAATCCTTTTTGCGTATTGCACGGGGACCTTACGAGTACCTTGTACCAATAAAATCGCACCAGCGATAACAAGCAAAAGGAACAGCATCTCAAATAAGAACATAACCAGACCACCGGTTTTCTCACTTGTTCTAGAAACGAATTCTTGGAACAAAGAGTGCGGCAGACGGGCTATAATACCAACTAAAATGATAAATGAAATACCATTTCCAACACCTTTATCTGTAATTCTTTCACCTAGCCATAAGATAAACATACTTCCCGCAGCCAAGATGATCGTAGATGAGATCGTGAACCAAATACCACCCGGTAAAGCAGCGCCGGCAGCCTTAAGCTGAACGCTTAAATTCACCAAGTAAGTAGGACCTTGGAATAACAAGATCGCTATCGTCAAGTAACGAGTCCACTGATTGATTTTTCTACGGCCACTCTCACCCTCTCTCTGCAATTTTTGGAAAGAAGGAACTGCGATGGCTAACAACTGCATAACAATTGAAGCGGAGATATATGGCATGATTCCCAACGCAAAAATAGATGCGTTAGAAAAGGCTCCACCTGAGAACATATCCAACAGTGCAAGCAATCCGCCTCTTGTCTGCTCCTGTAAAGCGGTCAACGCTTTGGGATCGATACCCGGAAGCACTACATACGTACCAAAACGGTATATAGCCACCAATAAAAGAGTGGTGAGGATCCGATTTCTCAGATCCTCAATCTTCCAGATATTCTTGATTGTTTCAACAGCTCTCATGACTTAGAGTTTAACGACTGTTCCACCTGCGGCTTGGATAGCTGCCTCTGCGCTCTTAGAGAAAGCGTGAGCCTCAACCTCTAACTTAGCGGTCAAGCTACCGTTACCAAGAATTTTAACCACTTGAGAAGAAGAGATGAAACCAGCCTCCATCAATTCATTAATACCAATCTTAGTCAATTGCTTAGCCTCTGCCATTTGTTGCAAAGTATCGATATTAATAGCTTTATATTCTACACGGTTAATATTCTTGAAACCGAATTTAGGCAAACGTCTTTGAATAGGCATCTGACCACCTTCGAAACCAATCTTGTTCTTGTAGCCAGATCTAGACTTGGCACCTTTATGACCTCTTGTTGAAGTTCCGCCTAATCCTGAACCCGGACCACGTCCGATTCTTTTTCTGGTCTTGGTAGATCCTTCAGCCGGTTTTAAATTTGATAAATTCATATCGTATAATTTATTTTTTCAACCAATTATTACTTTTCTACAGAAACCAAATGTTTCACTTTCTCAACCATACCTAAGATCGCCGGATTAGCTTCATGCTCTACAATCTGGTTCATCTTTCTCAGCCCTAGTGCGTCAAGCGTTCTCTTTTGGTCTTTCGGGCATTTAATTCTACTTTTAACTTGCTTTACTTTAATAGTCGCCATAAACTTATCCTCCCTAATTAACCTCTAAATACTTTTTCAACAGCAACACCTCTGTTCTGAGCAACATCGAACGGGCTTCTCAACTCACCTAGCGCAGCGATAGTAGCTTTCACCAAGTTATGAGGGTTGGAAGAACCTTTAGATTTTGCCAAAACGTCTGTAATACCTACGCTCTCCAATACGGCACGCATAGCACCACCAGCCTTAACACCGGTACCGTGAGATGCCGGTCTAATCAGCACTTGAGCACCACCGAATTTAGCTAATTGTTCGTGAGGGATCGTACCTTTGTGTACCGGAACCTTGATCAAGTTCTTCTTAGCTGCTTCTACACCTTTAGCGATAGCTGTCGTTACCTCACCGGCTTTACCTAATCCCCAGCCAACGATACCATCCTCGTTTCCTACTACAACGATAGCAGCAAAACTGAATGTACGTCCACCTTTTGTAACCTTAGTTACACGGTTGATTGCAACCAGTCTGTCCTTCAACTCTAAGTCGTTGGTCGATTTAACTCTATTATTTGCCATCTTCATTAAAATTTAAGGCCGCCGTTACGTGCAGCATCTGCTAATTCTTTAATTCTCCCGTGATACAGGTAACCATTACGGTCGAAAACCACTGTCTGAACGCCAGCTTCCTGAGCGCCTTTAGCGATTAATTCACCAACCTTAGCAGCGATCTCCTTTTTCGGAGCCTTAACATCTAATTTCAAAGATGAAGCAGCGGCTAAAGTCTTGCCTGTAGTATCATCTATCACCTGTGCGTAGATTTGCTTGTTGCTTCTAAACACAGTCAGGCGCGGACGCTCAGTAGTTCCTGAGATTTTGCCGCGTACGCCTGCTTTTATTTTTAATCTTCTTTCTAGCTTCGTTGTCATGATAATTTCAGTTTACGTAG
Organism: Parabacteroides sp. AM17-47; assembly: GCF_003434625.1. NCBI lineage: Bacteria > Pseudomonadati > Bacteroidota > Bacteroidia > Bacteroidales > Tannerellaceae > Parabacteroides > Parabacteroides sp. AM17-47. Next base: position 49,650 of record NZ_QTLI01000004.1, on the reverse strand, counting down.
ATTACTTACCTGCTGACTTACCAGACTTTCTACGAATCTCTTCACCCACGAACTTAATACCCTTACCTTTATACGGTTCAGGCATTCTGAATGAACGGATCTTCGCGCAAATCTGACCTAATAATTGTTTGTCAGCCGATTCAAGGATAATAAGAGGGTTCTTATTTCTCTCAGACTTCGTCTCAACTTTCACTTCCTTCGGCAACTGCAAATAGATATTGTGAGTATAACCTAAAGAAAGATCCAATAACTGACCTGTATTTGAAACACGGTAACCAACACCTACTAACTCAAGCTCCTTCTTATATCCCTCTGAGCAGCCAACAACCATGTTGTTGATCAAAGAGCGATACAAACCGTGTAACGCACGATGATTCTTATCATCAGTAGGTCTTGTTAAATGGATAACTCCGTCTTCCAAAGTAACGTTAATATCAGGATTCACTTCCTGTACAAGTTCACCTTTAGGGCCTTTAACTGTTACTACATTATCCTTAATTGTAACTGTAACACCAGCCGGTACATGAATTGGTAATTTTCCTATTCTTGACATTCTTCTTCCCTCCTAATTAATAAACGTAACATAATACCTCGCCACCGATCTTCAGATCGCGGGCCTCTTTGTCAGTCATCACACCTTTAGAAGTAGAAAGAACAGCAATACCTAAACCATTCAATACTCTCGGCATTTCTTTGTAACCAGTGTACTTACGCAAACCGGGCGTAGAAACTCTCTCAAGTTTCTTAATCGCATTAACTTTGTTTACTAGGTCATACTTCAAGGCGATCTTGATCGTACCTTGAGGACCATCCTCTACAAACTTAAAATTAAGAATGTAGCCCTTGTCGAAAAGGATCTTAGTGATCTCTTTCTTTAAATTTGACGCCGGCACCTCAACAACTCTGTGCTTCGCTTTGATTGCGTTACGCAATCTTGTCAAATAATCTGCAATAGGATCTGTCATATAAATAATTAATTAAATTGATCCGGCCACCCGGACAATATTTAAACTAAAAAAACTCTTACCAACTTGCTTTCTTTACACCCGGGATTAAACCATTAGATGCCATTTCACGCAATTGGATACGAGAAATACCGAACTGGCGTACATACCCTTTCGGACGTCCTGTAATCTTGCAACGGTTGTGCAAACGTACAGGAGAAGCATTTTTAGGTAAAGCCTGCAAAGCCTCATAGTTACCTTCTGCCTTAAGCTGAGCTCTTTTAGCGGCATACTTAGCAACAAGCTTTGCTCTTTTAACCTCACGGGCCTTCATTGATTCCTTAGCCATAACTACTTAGTCTTTTTTTCCGTTTTTAAAAGGCAATCCAAATTCTCTCAAAAGAGCATAACCTTCTTCGTCTGTTTTCGCAGAGGTCACAAAGGTAATATTCATTCCCAATATTTTGGTAATATTATCGATATTTATTTCAGGAAAAATGATTTGTTCCTGAATACCGAGTGTATAATTGCCTCTTCCGTCTAACTTACTCTCAATTCCCTTGAAGTCGCGGATACGAGGAAGAGCGACACGAACAAGTCTCTCCAAGAACTCGTACATCTGCTCACGACGTAATGTCACCATCACACCGATCGGCATCTTCTTACGCAACTTAAAGTTAGAGATATCCTTTTTAGATACGGTAGCGACAGCTTTTTGACCGGTGATCGTAGACAACTCGCTGATAGCGATATCGATGATCTTCTTATCAGCCGTAGCCATACCTAATCCCTGATTAATCACGATTTTCTTCAAAACAGGTACCTGCATCACGGATTTGTAACCGAACTCCTTCGTTAAGGCAGGAACAATTCTGTCTTGGTATTCTTTCTTAAGACTGGCAGTATTGCTCATTACTTAATTTCCTCCCCTGATTTTTTAGAATAACGCACTAAAGCACCCTTCTCATTCAACTTACGGCCGATACGTGTAGCTTTACCAGATTTCGGGTCAACCACGTTAAGGTTAGAAAGATGAATAGGAGCTTCCTTCTTTTCGATTCCTCCTTGAGGATTCTTCGCATTAGGCTTGGTATGCTTTGATACCACATTAATACCTTCGACAATCGCACGATTATCTTTTACAAGTACCTGTAAAACACGACCTGTCTTACCTTTGTCCTCGCCGGCATTAACAAATACTATATCGCCTTTTTTGATATGTAATTTACTCATTACTTTAAATTTTACGAGATTAAAGCACTTCAGGTGCAAGTGATACAATTTTCATGTTTGTTGCACGAAGCTCTCTGGCAACCGGACCGAAGATACGGCTACCACGGATATCGCCACCGGCATTCAATAATACGCAAGCGTTATCATCGAAACGGATATAAGAACCATCCGGACGGCGGATCTCTTTCTTAGTACGAACGATGATAGCCTTAGAAACAGCACCCTTCTTAACGTCGCTAGCTGGGATTACGCTTTTGATTGCTACTACGATCACATCACCTACAGTGGCATAACGCTTTCTCGTTCCGCCCAAAACACGGATACACAAAGCTTCCTTAGCTCCACTGTTATCTGCTACTACTAGTCTTGATTCTTGTTGTATCATCTTACTTAGCCCTTTCGATTATTTGAACTAATCTCCATCTTTTAGTCTTGCTCAAAGGACGAGTCTCCATAATCTTTACGGTATCGCCAATGTTGCATTCGTTATTTTCGTCGTGAGCATGATATTTCTTCGTCTTATTAACGAACTTTCCATAAATGGGGTGTTTTTCCTTCCATTTAATGGCAACCGTGATGCTTTTATCCATCTTGTTGCTCGTTACCACGCCCGTTCTTTCTTTTCTTAAATTTCTAGTTTCCATCAGGCTCAATTATTTGTTGTTAAGTTCTCTCTGGCGCAATTCTGTTTTCATGCGCGCAATCAATCTGCGTTGCTGTTTAATCTGAGAAGGATTATCCATAGGCGAGATGCTATGGTTAATCTTCTTCTGATCATAGGCCGCAACCTCTGCATCTACTCTCTCTAGCAACTCTTTCGTGCTTAGTTCTCTAATTTCTGCAATCTTCATAACAATTACGCATTTTGATTTTGCATGTCATAATCACGTCTCACAACAAACTTGGTTGTAACCGGAAGTTTTTGTGCGGCAAGGCGCAACGCTTCCTTAGCGATATCAAAGGGAACACCTTCGATCTCGAAAATCAGACGACCCGGAGTAACAGGCGCAACAAATCCCTCAGGATTACCTTTACCTTTACCCATACGAACCTCTGCAGGCTTCTTCGTGATTGGCTTATCCGGGAAGATACGAACCCAAACCTGACCCTGACGTTGCATATAACGTGTAACGGCGATACGGGCAGCCTCGATCTGACGACCGGTAATCCATTTATTCTCTAATGACTTTATTCCAAAAGAACCGAAGGCCAGCTGGTTGCCACGTTGAGCTTCGCCCTTCATGCGACCTTTCTGCTGTCTTCTGAACTTGGTTTTCTTTGGTTGTAACATCTCTACTTAAATTCTAACGTTTAACGATTAGCTCTTTTTCTCTTGAAGTTCTTGTCTCTGTTGCCACCGGCATTGTCGTTTCTACGGCCTGTCTCCTTGGCAGCAGTGAAAGAAGGAGCAAGATCGCGCTTGCCATAAACCTCACCACGACAGATCCAAACCTTAACACCCAGCAAACCAACTTTTGTCAAGGCCTCAGCCAAAGCATAGTCGATATCTGCTCTAAGAGTGTGCAACGGAGTTCTTCCTTCCTTATACATTTCCGAACGAGCCATTTCAGCGCCATTCAAACGACCAGAGATTTGAATCTTTATACCCTCGGCGCCCATTCTCATGGTAGAGGCGATAGCCATCTTTACCGCGCGACGATATGCGATTTTACCTTCAAGCTGACGTGCGATGTTGTTTGCTACGATAACAGCGTCCAATTCAGGTCTCTTCACCTCGAAGATGTTGATCTGCACTTCTTTATCAGTGATCTTCTTCAACTCTTCCTTCAACTTATCAACTTCCTGACCACCTTTACCGATGATGATACCCGGACGTGACGTACAAACAGTGATCGTGATCAACTTAAGCGTACGTTCAATAACGATACGAGATACACTAGCTTTTGCAAGACGGGCATTCAAATATTTACGGATTTTGCTATCTTCCAGCAAAGTATCCCCGTAATTCTTACCGCCATACCAATTGGAATCCCAACCACGGATAATTCCTAAACGATTACTAATCGGATTAACCTTTTGTCCCATCTACAAATTAATTTTGACTATCGTTTTTACTAAGTGTATCAACAAACAGAGTTACGTGGTTCGAGCGTTTACGAATTCTGTAACCTCTTCCTTGAGGAGCCGGACGCATTCTCTTCAACGTAGTAGCGCAATCAACGCTGATTGAAGATACGCATAACTCTCCTGCTTCTGCTTTACGTTCATTTTTCTGTTCCCAGTTTGCGATTGCTGAACGAAGCAATTTTTCTACTCTTGCTGCAGCTTCCTTGTTAGAAAACTTCAAAACACCAAGCGCACGGAATACTTCCATACCGCGAATCATGTCTGCTACCAAACGCATCTTACGAGGAGAGGTAGGAACATTGTTCAACTTCGCGAAATACATGGTCTTTTGGGCTTCTTTTCTTGCTTCAGCTGATATTCTTTTTCTAGCACCCATTTTATTCGATTCTTTTTATTTTCAGATTCCTGAATTCCTGTTACTACCGATATTATTTCTTCTTGTTACCGGCGTGACCGCGGAAAGTACGTGTCGGTGAGAACTCTCCCAACTTGTGACCTACCATATTCTCGGTTACGAAAACAGGAATAAATTTATTTCCATTATGAACTGCAATAGTATGGCCTACGAAATCAGGCGAAATCATTGAAGCTCTTGCCCATGTCTTAACTACGGCTTTCTTTCCTGACTCATTCATTGCCAGAACTTTCTTCTCAAGCTTTACATTAATATACGGGCCTTTTTTTAGCGAACGACTCATAGTTTACTTAATTAATCAGATTATTTCTTTCTTCTTTCAATAATATACTTTGAAGAATGCTTCTTAGGAGCTCTAGTCTTCAAGCCCTTAGCATATAAGCCATTACGGGATCTAGGATGACCTCCGGAAGAACGACCTTCACCACCACCCATTGGGTGATCAACCGGGTTCATAACAACACCACGGTTACGAGGACGACGACCTAACCACCTAGAGCGACCGGCCTTACCTGATTTTTCAAGAGCATGGTCTGAGTTGCCAACTGCGCCAATTGTAGCCTTACAAGCCGCAAGAATCTTTCTAGTTTCACCAGAAGGCATCTTAATAATCGCATAAGCGCCTTCCTTTGAAGTCAGCTGAGCGAATGCACCTGCGGAACGTACCATTTTGGCACCCTGTCCAGGACGAAGCTCAATATTGTGAATAATAGTACCAACGGGAATATTTGCCATAGGCAAAGTATTACCTACCTCAGGAGCGGCGTCGCTACCTGAAACCACTGTTTGGCCAACTTCCAATCCGTTCGGAGCGATGATATAGCTCTTTGCTCCGTCAGCGTAATACAACAAAGCGATACGAGATGAACGGTTAGGATCATACTCGATAGACTTTACTGTCGCAGGAATGCCATCTTTGTTTCTCTTGAAATCGATAATTCTGTACTTTTGTTTGTGACCGCCACCGATATAACGCATTGTCATCTTACCAGTGTTGTTACGTCCACCTGTACTCTTCTTACCTACTACAAGAGACTTCTCTGGTGTACTTGCAGTGATTTTATCAAATGCACCAATAACTTTGTGTCTCTGCCCCGGTGTCGTGGGCTTTAATTTACGTATTCCCATTTCTCTTTTTAGATATTACTAAAGAAATCAATTGTTTCTCCTTCTTTCAACGTTACGATCGCTTTCTTGAAAGCAGCTTGCTTGCCGTTGATGATACCTGATTTTGTATAACGGCTTTTACGCTTTCCAGAGTAGTTGATGGTGTTAACATCAACTACTGTAACACTGTACATGTCCTCTACAGCTTTCTTTATCTCCAATTTGTTGGCATCAGGAGAAACACGAAAACCATAGCGATTCGGAAATTTCTCTGTGATCGCTGTTTGTTTCTCAGTTACTATAGGCTTAATAATAATTCCCATTATTCTACTCCTTATGCTTTAAAATTTTGTTCAACAACAGCGACTGAACTTTCCGTTAAAACCAAATTAACAGCGTTTAACACAGCGTATGTATTTAGTTCAGAAGCAGTTATTACACTTGCCTTCTCTAAATTTCGAGCGGACAAATATACTAAATTATTCTTCTCCGGTAAAACCATAAGTAACTTTTTATCAGCCACTTTCAAGTTTTTAGCAATTGTTATAAATTCTTTAGTCTTAGGAGCTTCCATTGTGAAATCCTCTACGACAACAATCGCATTGTTCTTTGCCTTGTAGCTCAATGCTGACTTACGAGCCAAAGATTTTACTTTCTTGTTCAGCTTGAACTCATAATCACGAGGCTTCGGACCGAATACACGGCCACCACCAACCAACACCGGAGAGTTGATATCACCACGACGTGCGCCACCACCACCTTTCTGACGGATCAGCTTACGTGTACTACCAGATACTTCGCTTCTCTCTTTAGACTTATGCGTTCCCTGACGTTGATTTGCCAAATACTGCTTTACGTCCAAGTAAATAGCATGATCGTTGGGTTCAATGCCGAAGATCGCATCGTTCAAAGTTACCTTTCTTCCGGTATCTTCACCTTTAATATTAAATACGCTCAGTTCCATTACTTTTCAATTAATAAGATTGAACCTTTTGCTCCTGGAACAGATCCCTTTACCAATAAAAGGTTGTGTTCCGGCATTACCTTGATCACTTGAAGATTCTGAACGGTTACACGTTCGTTACCCATCTGGCCGCCCATTCGCATGCCCTTAAATACCTTTGCGGGGTAAGAACAAGCACCGATAGAACCCGGCTTACGAGCACGGTTATGCTGACCGTGAGTAGTCTGACCTACACCACCAAAACCATGACGTTTTACTACACCTTGGAAACCTTTACCCTTTGATGTACCCACTACATCCACGAAACCTGCGTCTTCCAAGAAGTCTACAGTGATCACGTCACCCAACTTGTACTCAGTTTCGAAATTCTTGAACTCGGCCAAGTGTCTTTGAGGTGCTACACCGGCTTTCTTGAAGTGACCCATCTCAGGCTGTGTCGTGTGCTTCTCTTTCTTCTCTTGGAAACCCAACTGTACAGCTTCATAGCCATCTTTCTCCAAAGTCTTGATCTGTGTAACCACACAAGGACCCACTTCGATAACAGTGCATGGAAGATTTTTTCCCTCGGCACTGAAAACGGATGTCATTCCGATTTTTTTTCCTAATAATCCTGGCATTTCACTAATTGTTAAAAACTTACACTTTAATTTCTACTTCTACACCGCTAGGTAATTCTAGCTTCATCAAAGCGTCAACTGTCTTCGCAGTTGAGCTATAGATATCGATTAATCTCTTATAAGAAGAGAGTTCGAACTGCTCACGAGATTTCTTGTTAACGAAAGTAGAGCGGTTCACTGTAAAGATACGTTTGTGCGTAGGAAGAGGTATAGGACCGCTAACGATAGCACCTGTAGCCTTTACCGTCTTTACGATCTTCTCGGCAGACTTGTCTACCAGAGAATAATCGTAAGACTTCAATTTAATTCTGATCTTTTGGCTCATATTTATTATATGTTTCTAAATATTATTTGATCAAATCAACGCGACCTTGCACCTCTGTCAATACTTGCTTAGCGATAGAAGAGGATACTTGAGCGTAGTGTGAGAACTGCATTGAAGATGTAGCACGACCTGAAGTAATCGTACGCAAAGCTGTCACATAACCGAATGTCTCAGCCAATGGAACCTTAGCCTTCACGATACGAGCTCCCGTACGGCTAGTCTCCATACCCTCAACTTGTCCACGACGCTTGTTCAAGTCACCGATAACGTCACCCATGCTCTCTTCTGGAGTAACAACCTCCATCTGCATGATCGGCTCCATCAATACAGGACCTGCCTTAGCGGAAGCGTTCTTGAACGCTTGGATAGCAGCGATCTCGAAAGACAACTGGTCTGAGTCTACCGGGTGGAAAGAACCATCGATCAAAGTCACTTTCAACTTGTCAAGCGGATAACCAGCCAACACACCGTTCTTCATAGCCTTCTCGAAACCTTTCTGTACGGACGGGATGAATTCCTTAGGAATGTTACCACCCTTCACCTCATCGATGAATTGCAAAGTACCCTCGAAGCTCTCGTCTGCCGGCTCCATACGAACGATGATATCTGCGAACTTACCACGACCTCCAGATTGCTTTTTGTAAACCTCGCGAAGCTCAACCGGCTGCGTGATAGCCTCCTTATAAGTAACCTGCGGACGGCCTTGGTTACATTCAACCTTGAACTCACGACGCAAACGGTCGATGATGATATCCAAGTGAAGCTCACCCATACCGCTAATAACGGTCTGACCTGTCTCCTCGTTTGTCTGTACGCGGAAAGTAGGATCCTCCTCGGCCAACTTAGCCAAGCCCATACCCAACTTATCCATGTCTTTCTGAGTCTTAGGCTCTACAGCGATACCGATAACCGGTTCCGGGAATTCCATAGACTCCAATGTGATCGGATGGTTTTCGTCGCAAAGCGTATCACCTGTACGGATATCCTTGAAACCAACACCTGCTCCGATATCACCACAACCAATCACCTCCATCGGGTTCTGCTTGTTAGAGTGCATCTGGAACAAACGCGAGATACGCTCTTTCTTTCCGGAACGAGTGTTCAACACATAAGAACCAGCGTTGATAGAACCTGCGTATACACGGAAGAAGCACAAACGACCTACATACGGGTCGGTAGCGATCTTAAATGCCAACGCCGTCAACGGCTCCTCGAACAAAGGTTTACGAGTGATTATTTTATCAGGATCTGAAGGATCCGTACCCTCGATAGCCGGAGTATCTTCAGGAGAAGGCAAAAACGCGCAAACTGCATCCAATAAAGTCTGTACACCTTTGTTCTTGAAAGAAGAACCACAAGTCATCGGGTTGATCTGCATAGCCAACGTACCCTTGCGGATAGCAACCATGATCTCCTCTTCCGTGATCGTAGAAGGATCATCGAAGTATTTCTCCATGATAGCGTCGTCGCACTCAGCCAAAGCCTCAAGCATCTTATCGCGCCATTCCTCAGCCTCAGCTTGCAAGTCTGCCGGGATCTCTTCAACGCTATACTCGGCACCCATAGTCTCGTCGTGCCAGAAGATAGCCTTCATCTTGATCAAGTCGACAACACCCTTGAAAGTCTCCTCAGCTCCGATAGGGATCTGGATCGGACAAGGATTAGCTCCTAATACGTCCTTCAATTGGCGTACTACCTCATAGTAGTTAGCACCCGAGCGGTCCATCTTATTAACGTAACCGATACGAGGTACATTATATTTATCAGCCTGACGCCATACAGTCTCAGACTGGGGCTCAACACCACCTACGGCACAGAATGTAGCAACAGCACCATCCAATACACGAAGAGAACGTTCAACCTCAACCGTGAAGTCTACGTGTCCCGGAGTGTCAATCAAGTTGATTTTATAACGGTTGCCCAAATAGTTCCAGAATGTAGTCGTAGCAGCGGAAGTAATCGTGATACCACGCTCCTGCTCCTGCGCCATCCAGTCCATTGTAGCAGTACCATCATGAGTCTCACCGATCTTGTGTGTCAAACCTGTGTAAAACAAGATACGTTCAGAAGTCGTTGTCTTACCAGCGTCAATGTGAGCCATGATACCGATGTTCCTAGTGAACATCAATTGCTTATCGTTGTTTGCCATATTCTTTTTATTGCCTTAAAAAATTAAAATCTGAAGTGAGCGAACGCACGGTTAGCCTCAGCCATACGGTGCATATCTTCTTTTCTTTTGAATGCGCCACCTTGGTTATTGAAAGCATCTACAATCTCTGCAGACAACTTATCAGCCATAGTCTTACCTCCACGTTTACGTGCGAAGATAATAAGGTTCTTCATAGAAATTGACTCTTTACGATCCGGGCGGATTTCAGTAGGGACTTGGAATGTAGCACCACCTACACGGCGTGACTTAACTTCGACTTGAGGAGTAATGTTATCAAGCGCAGCTTTCCAAATTTCGAGAGCGGACTTTTCCTCGTTAGGCAATTTGCCCTTAACGGTTTCCAAAGCGGAATAGAAAATTTCGAAGGCAGTATTTTTCTTGCCATCATACATCAAATGGTTAACGAATCTCGTAACCTTTACATCACCGAAAACAGGATCCGGAAGGATCTGTCTTTTCTTTGGTTTTGCTTTTCTCATTTTGTTTTCAAAAATTTGTTCTTGTCGTTGGTTGCCTTTAATTTGTCTTCAACGGTTCCGCTGAACCATTTACTCAACCTTATAGCCTATCCAAATAACTCAAACCTGTTTTAATACTTAAATTTAAATCTCAGTTTGAAGGCATGTAATTAATTACTTCTTCTTACCTTTTGCGGCAGCTGCTGCTTGACCCGGTTTCGGACGCTTAGCTCCATATTTGGAACGTCTTTGCGTACGGCCGTTAACACCCGCTGTATCCAACGTACCACGTACGATGTGATAACGCACACCCGGAAGGTCCTTTACACGACCACCACGTACCAATACGATAGAGTGCTCTTGCAAGTTGTGTCCTTCTCCCGGAATATAGGAGTTAACTTCCTTACCATTTGTCAAACGTACTCTCGCTACTTTACGCATTGCAGAGTTAGGTTTCTTCGGAGTCGTAGTGTAAACACGTACGCAAACGCCACGTCTTTGAGGACAAGCGTCCAATGCGGGTGATTTACCCTTCTCCACCAAAGTTTCCCTTCCTTTTCTAACTAATTGCTGAATTGTAGGCATTTCTTTCTTTTTTTTAAACTTTGAATGTGTTATTATTATTTATCTAATCTTTTCCTATTTCGAGCCGCAAAGTTACGCATTATTTTCGGACAATCAATAAGTTGTGCCTGTTTTTTTCGTATACTCCGCACTAAAAACGGTGCAAAGGTACATATTTGTTCCCGTTTGGCAAGGTAGGCTCTTGTTGTATTTATTAATATTTAACATTTACTATCTCTATTTACCGATAAGTTTCATGCGTCACGGGCTTCACACAAACTCAATCCCCTTAAATCAAACGAGTTCCTGTGAAGCCTGTGAAAGCAATGGGATCGGATCGACGATTTACCTAGCCGCCACGTAAAGCGACTGGTGGCGGGTGCCGATATCACGCAATTTACCCGCCTCGACGAATTGATGCAGACGGCGGCTGGCCGTACTACTCGTCAGTCCGCAAAGCCGCTGGAAAGCAACACGGGTCATATATTCATGCTCGGCAAAATAGCTTGCGAGCAATTGGTCGATGCGCTCAGGCTCCAATTGGCGGGAATGGGATTTGTACTTGGCTCGTTCCAGCGTCATCGTCTTCAAGCTATCTTTCAGCTCTACCTCAGGACGGAAAGCCACGGACTTGAAACGGATGGACTCCGCACGTATCTCGTGCGTGGATTGTACGGCCGGGCATTGCAACGTGACTTGCAAATACCCCAACCCATCGATATGTACACGTTTTCCTTCACGCAAATATTCCGCTGTCACCTCGCTTAAAGAGATAAGCACGGCGGCTACGTCTGCCGGCGTGACGGTACATCGACCATGGATACGTTTGGCCAGATCATCCGTATCGATCGTGCCGGATGATACGATACGTGCGTGAAAACGAGGACGCTTCATGCTATCCTTCGATACCGGAGTCTTGTAAAAGTCATATTTTGCTGCCATATATCTAGTATGAGATTAAAAGGTTATTCATAAGAACATCGTATGCTATTAGTCATTTCACAAGGGTGATATGATCTTTTCACCTATGTGAAACGATCGTTTCATGATTGTGATACGTTCTTTTCACATAGGTGAAAAGATTATAGGCACTTAACAAAGGTATTACATTCATACCACCTAAACAAGAGTTCTTCCTAGTATTTTGGACAAATTACTTTTATTTCAAATGATAATATAAATATTTGGAAAACTTCAAGTTAACAACCTTTCTTCGCAGAAGAAAACGGTAAAAATAACCTCTAAAACATAGTATCATGAAAACTGTATTGGATTTTTTAGGCCAGCTATGGCTTCGCTTCTTAAAACCGAACGGGCCAATCACCATACCACACCAAACCGAAGGTAAAGCCAAACGATTTAGCGACAATAACTCAATCCTTCAAAAGAGTCTGGGGACTTTCCTCCAAGAAATCATCGAGTTCCGTTTCAACTTGTTGAGCGAGGAGACTGAATATCGATACAAACGATCAGAAGCGGATCGCTTCTATCCGGTGACGCAACGCGACCTGAACAGCATTTGCATGGAGGCAAGACGGATGGGGATCGATTGCTGGGATCGGGATGTGAATCGTTTCGTATATTCAAAAGAAGTAAAAGAGTATCATCCTTTCCGGCAATATATGGAACGGTTACCCGAATGGGACGGGAAAGACCGGGTAAGCGATCTGGCACGACGGGTCTCCTCAGAACCGTTATGGGTGGAGGGGTTTCATCGCTGGATGCTCGCCTTGGCCTCGCAATGGATGGGTTCGGACTCATCAACCTCGATGAGTTCGACCGGTTGCCCGACCGTAAAATGGCTTTGCTGAAAAATTGGATGCAGATGGCCGGGATGAACGTACGTAAGGCACACGCCAAGCATTTCCACCCCCTACCCCGCCTAGCCTCATTTATTGGCACTACGAACCAGAAGAACCTATTAAGCGACCCCACGGGAAGCCGCCGTTTCCTATGCGTGGAGGTGCAAAGCAAGATTAATTGCGAAGGTATCGAGCATGATCAAATCTACGCCCAGCTGAAAAACGAGTTACAAAAAGGAGAGCGCCATTGGTTCACCTCCGCAGAGGAGGAGGCGATCATGCGATCGAATGAGGCTTTCTATAAACGTCCGATCGAGGAAGATGTGTTCCACGCCTGCTTCCGGGCCGCATGTCCGGGAGACCTAAATGTACATCCACTATCAGCTGCCTCCATTTTCCAGATATTAAAGGAAAAGAACCCAGCAGCCATGCGCAGTAGCACGGCAAGCAATTTCGGAAAGGTACTGACCGCCCTCCATATAGAGCGTAAACACACCCGCTATGGCAATCTTTATCAAGTAGTGCCGCTCACCCTTCACACGTTTCACAGGATTTAGCTGTAGCACAAGCAAATGCGGCCAATGAAACGTATGTCATCGAAATCATCCCTAGCACTTAAATCTTCTCTCCAGCTCCTCATCTGTCAGCATGGAGATAATCGTCTTTCCATCCGGGGTCAGGTTCGAGTCCGGACAAGAGAATAGGGAGGCGATCAGATGATCCATCTCTTCCGAGGATAAGGATTTGCCGGGACGGATAGCGGCGGCTTTCGCTAAAGACAAGGCGATGGCTTCGCAGATCTTCTCATGCACCTCGCATCCGGTCTCGATCGCCCGGTCCACGATATCCTTTACCAAATTTACCGGATCAAGGTTTTCTATGCCGGCGGGCAGGCCATTGATCGCGTAATTGTCATTTCCCAGATTGCTCAGATCAAAGCCGACGAAGCGCAAATCCTCCAATAAGGAAGGCAGTACAGCCGCCTCGGCAGCGGTAAACTCTACGATCTCCGGGAATAAGACTTGTTGGGATACACCTTGCTGCTGACGGATATTCGACAGGTATTGGTCAAACAAGATACGCACATGCGCACGATGCTGGTCAATAATCGCCAGACCCGATTTCAAGGATGTCACGATATATCGCCCTTTATATTGATAGCAAGGATTACTTACCTCCGTAAACAGGTTTTCCGGGTTCGAAGCCTCGGCCGGCAATTCCTCGATCGGGGCATCCTCGAAACTCTCGGACTCCAGTTGGGCAGCCACTCGATCGTTCTCAAACCCTTGATATAATTTAGACCAATCGAATTCCGGTTTTTTATAGGAAGTAGTGTCAAACGGATTATAACTGGAATCCACTTGCACTTTCGGGGCCTTATAAGTACTAGGCTCACTTTTCTTGACCGGGTTGTAAACAGGAATATCGATCGCATCCTCCACGTCGAAATCAATCGTAGGGATAGCGCTCGATTTAGCCAACGCCTCCCGGGTAGCGGCCATCAGGATCTGCCAGATCGGTTGCTCGTTCTCAAACTTAATCTCTGTCTTCGTCGGATGGATATTGACATCGATCGAAGAGGGGTCCAACGTGAAATAAACGAAATAATTCGGCATATCCCCGGCTGGAATCAATTGCTCATAAGCCTGCATGATCGCCTTATGGAAATAAGGATGCTTCATATAACGGCCATTCACAAAAAAGAACTGCAATGCCCCCCGCTTCTTCGCCGAGTCCGGACGCCCCACGAAACCGGAAATAGTCACCATGGAACTTTGGGCATCCAGAGAGAGCAACTTCTGGTTTAAACTCTTACCATATATATTAATGATGCGCTGACGTAACCCCGACTCGGGCAGATTGAATATCTCCGCGTCATTATGATAAAGAGACATACCCACCTGCGGATTCACCAAGGCGATTCGCTCGAACTCATTGATGATATTCCGGAATTCCGTCTCATTCGACTTCAAGAATTTCCGGCGGGCGGGAACATTAAAGAAAAGATTCTTTACCGAGAAGATACTTCCCTCGTTACAAGCCTCCGGCTCGATACTCTCCAAGTTAGACCCCGCGATGGACAGGCAGGTACCAAGCTCCGCCCCCCTAGCCCGGGTACGCAACTCTATATGGGCGACAGCGGCGATAGAGGCCAATGCCTCACCCCGGAAACCCATCGTATGCAAAGAGAATAAATCCTCGGCCGTAGAAATCTTAGAAGTAGCGTGCCGCTCAAAAGCCATGCGAGCATCCGTCTCGGACATACCTTTCCCGTCATCGATCACCTGTATCAATGTCTTACCCGCATCCTTAATGTTCACTTGGATATTGGAAGCGCCAGCGTCCACCGCATTCTCGACCAACTCTTTAACGACAGAGGCCGGACGTTGAATCACCTCTCCCGCCGCGATTTGATTGGCGATATGATCCGGAAGTAAATGAATGATATCGCTCATTACCAGAACAAATACCAAAAGAAAGCAGCCAAGACAGCCAAGGCTACCGCCAGTTTCACATTCTTATACTTACGAGCCCGGGAATCCTCGCCCCGCCCCACGCTTCTCTTCAAATGTGAGGTGCCTTCAATAAAAGTTCCCTTGATATGCGGCTTATATTCCTCCAACGATTCCTCTACACCCATTTCACGTTTGACCTTACTTATACGTTCCTCCAAGGCTTCCTTATGGGGGTCCCAATAAATAGGCTTATGATCATATTGACGCGGTTTACGCATGTTATAAAACGAGAAAAGTGCCATAGCTTTACCTATTAATTATGAATACGACGCTAATGTACGAATTTATTGCTTCTTTTCGGAGCATCTTGAGCTTTTCTTTTCACGACCTGATAAATATCATCCTTATCTTTCGGACGGATATAATCAAACCAATAAAAGTCTTTCAAGTATTTCTGGTCGGGCTTCAAATCAGGAATAGGGGTCATCGTACCTGTTGGAGTCGGCCAGATCTTCAGTTTATCCAACTTATTGTCTTTTAGCCAGATCGTAAGGAAACCGCTCTTGGTCTCGTTCATGCCGACCATCGAACCGTCCTTCTCCAATGGGAAGAAAATCGATTCGGCGTTGCCCGACACATCGATCTGATTCACGACCTGTCCCTCGAAATAAGCCTTCAAGTCATTTCCCTTTAATTGATTGAACGCAGTAGAATCGATTTGCTGTATCGCGAAAGCGAATTGCTTCACGTGAGCGAAATCGATCGAGCTATCATTCATAAATATCAAGATCGTATCCCCATAGATCTGATACTGTTCATTCCAAACGATAGGGTCCGTATACATATATAATATAGAGTCTCTTGTATTAAACTGCATCGAATCGCAAACACCTTGCATATCCGTCCGATAGAAACGGACGCCGTAATAAGCTTTCACCTCCCGATAAAGGGAATCCACCGTAGTCATCTTCAAGGTATCACCATGCAGAAACAATGTATCCCCTTGGCTGAATTCCAAGAAACGAGCGCTATCCGTAGCGAAAGCATACTCGGTCTTCTCATTGTAAAAGCCATATTGGCCTTCCAGCATGACATGCTGCGCCGTGTCTTGCAGACTCATATTACCGAACGCTTCCCCAAAACCCAGTTCCCGGTTATAGGCGATAGAGTCGCCCGTCAAGATACGGTCGCCGGAAACCACCTGAGAACGATCCAATAGCAAAGAGGTATTATTCACGGTATCGTACCAACCCCTAGAAGAATAGATCGTGCCGCTATCCGACACGATAATGGATGGTCCGAGGATCGTGGCGATCTTCGAGTCCGTATTATAATGCAAGGTATCGGAATACAACGTGAATTGCTCATTCTCCAGACGGACGCTATCATTGAAGATAGCCAATTTCGTACTAGGCGAATATTGCCCGTAAAAAGAAGAGAGCTGATTCAAGGAATCGACAATCAGACCTCCGTCGAAATAATATCCGATATCCGGGATTCGCTCATAGTTCAAGCTATCCGTAAACAAGGTAACCTGCCCATTCTCCATGCGGACATTCTCCCGCAAATAAGCGATCTGGGTATTTCCATCGTAAAACAGGTAATTTCCATACACGAACAAGGTATCCCCTTGTTCCATCCGGACATTACTAAACGCTTCCAAGGAATTGGTCTGCTCAAAGAAATATGCGCTATCGCAATACATATACGAACTATCATGGCGAAAACAAACATCACCATTCAGTACTTGAGCCTCGGCGTTCCTCTCCTTATCGAACGAAAGCGTATTCGCATGTTCCAAAAAGACCTTCGTCTTCTTGGGAGCGACACTATCTTTGGCGGCTACCACCGTGCTATCTTGCGTTTGCGCGAATACGCCAACCGATAAAGCACACGATAAGAGCGCTAGAAATAACCTGTTAATTAGTCTCATTCCTTAATCCAGCCCGGATATTTGAAATCACAATTCCTCCAACCGTCACTAATACGCACGTAGGTTGATTTTTGTTTCTTCGTGATCCAGTCGTTCAATAATTCCTCACGTTTCTTAGCCTCTACGATCGCTTTCAAAGCTTGGAAGTCATCGGCCAAATTCGCCTTATGTCCTTCCGTCCGAGCTTTCAGCTTAACAATAGCTACTACCTCTTTCTGCTTGTTCGTCAACATGGTAAAAGGCTTGGAGATCTCTCCGACTTTCATGCCATATACCACCTTACCGATTTCCTGCGGAAGTTCTTGCATCTCGAACTTAGGGGTTCCCATATTGCTGCTCTCGTAATCTTGGTTTACCATCAAACCCTTATTATTACGTGTATCCTTGTCATAAGAGACGAATGTAGCGGCTTCCTCAAACGTGAACTTATTCGCCTGCAAATCATTGTACAATGAATCCAGACGAGTGGTAGCATCCGCCAACTCCTTATCGGAAACCTTCGGTTTCAATAAGATATGGCGGCAGTTGATACGGTCTCCACGCTTCTCGATCAATTGGATGATATGGTAACCATACTCCGTCTGTACGATCTGGGAGACACGTTTCGGGTCTTTCAAGTTGAATGCGACGTTCGCGAACTCCGGCAACAGCTGTGTCTTGCTCATGAAACCCAGCTCACCACCTCGAGACGCCGAACCCGGATCTTCCGAGTACAAACGGGCCAACGTGGAGAATTCCATCTTGCCGGAATTAACTTGCTCCGTGAAATCACGTAAGCGGGCCTTGATAGCGTCTGTTTCCTCAAACGGAATCTTCGGTTCCAAGGTAACGATTTGCACCTCTACTGTCGTAGGGATGTTCGGCAGGCTATCCTGAGACAACTGGCTGAAATATTTACGCACCTCAGAAGGTGTCAGCTTGATCTCGCCGATCAATTGATGCTGCATCTGTTGCACTACCTGCTGCTCCCGCACCATCTCCTTACGCTCATCCTTGATCTGGGAAAATTTCTTACCGAAATATTCCTCCAATTTCTCGCGAGACCCGATTTGGTTCACAGCCATGTTCATCCATTGATCCACGCTCTGGATCACTTGGTTCTCGTTCACGGTAATACTATCGATCTTAGCTTGATTCAGATATAGTTTCTGTATCGCCATCTGCTCCGGGATCACGCAATACGGGTCGCCATCCAAACGGACCCCCTCGTTTTGATTATACAAACGCTGCGTCTCAATATCCGAACGTAAAATAGCGTCATCTCCTACCACCCACACAATTTCATCGATCACATTGTCTTGCGCCATTACAATGCAAGAACAACAGGCAAGAAAGAATACACTTAAAATCTTTTTCATCATGTCTACCCATTTATAAAATTAGAGATCACGGCTCGGAATGGAATTCCACGTCACCGCTCCGGATCGCATCGTTATATAACTCGTCTTCAAATTTTTTCAAGAATTCAACTTTTCGTTGGTTGACCAGCATTTCCGTGACGTGCGGACTGGCATAATCATATGGCTCCACACTGCCGGAAGGTAAATATTCCTTGATATTCAACAGATAACAATAACTGCTATCCGCCACCTCAACATACTTATTCGCCTTCAGAAACGCATTCGGATTCGACACATGGATCGGTATATTATCCATTACCTCATCGAAATCAACCCATTTGTCGTAAAAGTACTCATAAATCGTGGCATTTTGCACACTATATTTCTCAATTTTTTCTAAAGAGGCCACATCTGTGGATTTGTACCACTTTTTGACGTCGGTAAGTCCCGGGGCATCAACCGGGATTTTCAAGAATAATCCCTTGATCAAGCCTTTATCCAAGATAAACTTTTTCTGGTTTTCCTCGTAATAGTTTAATTTATCACTTTCCCGGATATCAGTTTTCAGCTTCTCCTCCACCAATCGTTCCTGATAACGGTAACGAACCAAGGAACGCCTGTACTCCTCTACCAATTTATCGACCTCCTCTTTCTCATCCCCCAAGTTACGCAAAGCCACATCGTACACCAATACATCCTTTACCCATTTCTTGGTAAAGCTCTCGGCCAGCAACAGACTATCAGCGGAGGAAATCCCCCGGGGTATTAGCTTATTCACCTCCGAACGATTTAGGGTACGTCCTTTCACGCTAACCAAGACATCCGTAGTATCAGCTGGCTGAGAACCTTTACAGGCACCCAACAACACAACGAACGCTAGGAACATGAAGACTATCCTCATATCTATCTTTATTTTATTTCTTTAGTTTCTTCAATAATTTCCAGTTGACAGTCACCGGATATTTTTTATTCAAATCCGCAATCCACTTCGCTTCCAACACCTTCTGCTGGGCGGAGGGTTTGCTCCAGATCTCCCGGTTACTGACCTCAAACAACAGAATCCCATCCCGGTACTCCTGCATCAAATGAGGGATCTCCGGATGTTTTGTCTCCAGATTCTTACGCTCGGCGGTCGTTACGATATCGCGGATAAACAAATCATAGACCTCTTGCATAAAATCACCCGCATACGTTTTTGTCGAGAACGGGCAACGTTGGATATAATAAGCGAACTCCGCTTGCGGGAAATCCTTTCCATCCAATTGCATAAGCGTCTTGTTCATATCCTTCGCTTTCTCATAAAACGCCTCGTCCGTGGGGAAACAATCATTACATAATGCTTGCAGCTCCGCATAGGCTTCCGGATAGAAAACGTATCCGTATTCTTTTTTCATACGATCGTCGAAAGCTTTATATAACTCGAAGTTACGTTCACCCTGCCCCATACGTCTCGACAAGGCTTTTTCCTCTTCCTCAAACGAAGGGCGTCCCTTCTTATCGATCAACTTAATGATATGGTAACCAAAACGAGTTTCCACCACCCCGGATAAATCACCCGGCTTGCTCAACGCAAAAGCGGCTTGCTCAAAAGGCTGGACCATCTCGCCGATCCCGAACCAAGGTAATACCCCCCCTTTTTTAGCGGAAGCCGCATCCCCCGAATACTCTTTCGCCAACTCACCGAAATCCGCACCCTCTTGTACTTGCTTATAGATAGCTTGCGCTTTTGCCAGAAAAGCCGATGAGTCCTGAATAGCGGAATCTTTCGGGAAGGCGATCAAGATATGAGCGACATGTACCCGCCCCGGATTGGGTTTACGACTATGGACTTTTATCAAATGAAATCCTAATTTCGTGCGAACCGGTTCAGACACCACGCCAATCGGCAAGGAATAGGCGGCATCCTCAAACACTTTTAGGGATTGCATCGGGAGCAAGCAACGTACATATTCGCAAGCGACATGCTCCTTATCCTTCTCGGCCAAAGCTTTTCCGACTGTTTCCATATCCTCTCCTTTCTGGAGACGTTCGTATACTCGCATGGCTTCTTGATATACAGCTACCGTATCTTTGGAGACCGTCTTCTCCGGCAAACGGAATAAGATGTAGGTCAACTCTACCGAGTGATCTCCCCGGTCATATACCGCACGAGCAGCCGCTTTCTCACCCTCCTTATCCGACATATAGCTATCGATCAACTGAGCCCGGTATCCATCTAGCTCACTTTTGAATGAGGATGTCTGGTCGATCCCTAAAGATTCCGCCTCCGCTACTTTTAGCTTAAAATTTTTAAATAGCTCGACATAGCTTTTGACGGACTTTGTACTCGATAAATCTACCTCTCCATTCTTCTCCGCGATAAAAATAAATTCAGATAAAGGCACTTGTTTTCCAGCGACCGTCATAACGACCGAATCGGATGCGATTTGAGCGTTAACTGTCACACAAGCGAATACCCCTAATGAAATAAGTAACTTTTTCATCAAAAATTCTTTTACCATAGCACGAATATACATTACAAAAATAACACTAATCTAACGGAGAGCCGACAAGAAAAGTATGCTATCCCATTAAATTAGTGTTTTTTATAAAACGTAAAACTTGTATTACTATTCACCGCGGCTATAATTCGGAGCCTCTTGCGTAATCGCTACGTCATGCGGATGGCTCTCTTGCACACCAGCGTTGGTGATTCGAGTAAAACGAGCTTTATGCAACTCCTCGATATTATGAGCCCCGCAATAACCCATTCCCGCACGTAAACCACCTACCATTTGGTAAATGACCTCATACAAAGAACCCTTAAACGGAACACGGGCAGCGATTCCCTCCGGAACCAGCTTCTTCACGTCATCCTCCACATCTTGGAAATACCGATCCTTGGACCCCTTTTGCATAGCTTCCAACGACCCCATTCCACGGTAAGACTTAAACTTTCGACCATTGAAGATAATCGTATCGCCCGGCGACTCCTCTACACCCGCCAACAGAGATCCCATCATCACGGAAGATCCACCAGCGGCGATCGCCTTCACGATATCACCGGAGTAACGCAAGCCACCGTCGGCGATCAAAGGCACACCAGTTCCTTCCAACGCCTTCGCCACATCGTAAATAGCCGACAACTGGGGAACACCCACACCAGCGATCACACGAGTTGTACAAATCGAACCCGGACCGATACCTACCTTCACGGCGTCCGCCCCGGCTTCCACTAAATATTTAGCAGCCTCGCCCGTAGCGATATTACCGACCACACAATCAATATGCGGATATTGCGCCTTAATCTGTTTCAAGACATCCACCACACCTTTTGAGTGACCATGTGCCGTGTCGATCACCAAAGCATCCACCCCGGCATCCACCAAAGCGGCTACACGCTCGAAGGTATTGAACGTAACGCCTACACCGGCAGCTACACGCAAACGACCTTTCGAATCCTTGCAAGCCTTCGGTTTATCTTTCGCTTTCGTTATATCTTTATAGGTAATCAAGCCGATCAACTTATTATGGCTATCGACCACCGGTAACTTCTCGATCTTATGTTCCTGAAGGATCTGAGCGGCGGCCTCCATATCCGTAGATTGTCCGGTTACGACCAAATTCTCTTTCGTCATCACCTCATCGATAGAGCGGTTCATATCCTTTTCGAAACGCAAGTCACGGTTCGTCACGATACCAACCAAATACCCGCCTTCATCCACCACGGGAATACCGCCAATCTTATATTCAGCCATCATTGCCAAGGCATCCGCCACACGTTTGCCCTTCGTGATAGTCACCGGATCATAGATCATTCCATTCTCCGCACGTTTAACGGTCTGGACCTGCTTTGCCTGCTCGGCGATCGTCATGTTTTTATGAATCACACCAATACCTCCCTCACGGGCGATAGCGATAGCCAACTTGGCCTCGGTAACCGTATCCATAGCGGCCGACACCATCGGTATATTCAATGTGATATTACGTGAAAACTTTGTCGTGAGATCGACATTACGAGGAAGAACTTCCGAATAAGCTGGGATTAACAATACATCGTCAAACGTTAACCCATCCATAACTACCCTGTCTGCAATAAATGACATAGAACTTATGCTTTAAAAATTATTGCGTGCAAATATACGACTTTTCACGCAATAAATCGATACGGGAGAAATTAAAAATTCGATTCGGAAGAAAATAAACTTTCATCCGAACGAAAACAAAATTCCTTCCGAAGGAAAAATAAATCTCTTTCGGAAGGAACAATAAGCTTCTTTATTTGTTTTTTCTTTAGAGTGGAACCGGGCCACCCTTCCATTAGTTTGCCATTTCAGACAAGAACTTGATACGGACCAAGCGAATCTCCTCTTCCGTATAGTCACCGCCTAATTCCTCGATGGCGTCTTCCAGACCGTCGGTCTCCGAATCCTTGAAATACTCGTAAATATCCTCGATATGATCCTCATCCATCACATCATTCAAGAAATAATCGATATTGATACGTGTACCGGAATATACGATCGCCTCGATCTCATCCAAAAGCTCGGTGAACTCAAGTCCGTTAGTCAACGCGATCTCGTCCAGCGCCACCTTACGGTCGATCCGCTGAATGATTGAGACCTTCAACTTGGACTTATTAGCGACCGTACGTACGCGCAAATCCTCCGGACGCTCAATCTCGTTCTCCTCTACATGTTTCTTGATCAACTCAATGAACTCCTTGCCATAACGTTTCGCCTTGCCAGCGCCCACTCCCGGGATATTCTGCAACTCGTCCAACGTGATCGGATAAGTAGTAGCCATAGCCTCCAAAGAGGGATCTTGGAAAATCACGAAAGGCGGAACTTCCAACCGCTTGGATAATTTCTTACGCAAATCCTTCATCATGGAATAAAGAACCGGATCTACCGCACAAGAGGCGCCCCCACGAACCGGAACTTCCTCTTCCTCTTCCTCGAATTCATTGTCCTCGGTAATCTTGAACGATACCGGCTTCTTCATGAACTCCTTACCTTTTTCCGTGATTTTCAGCAAACCATAATTCTCAATATCCTTCGCTAAATAGCCAGCGATTAAAGCCTGACGAATAACGGCGTTCCAAGTTTTATCATCCTCGTCCTGTCCGGAACCGAAGACCTCTAATTCATTGTGCTTGTAATTTTGGATTTCGGAGGTTTCGTTACCTACCAAAATATTTACGATATAATCTGCCTTAAACTTTTCTTTCAACGTACTGATAACCTCCAGTACCGCACTTAACAATTCCTTCGCTTCCACCTGCTTCTTTGGGTTCAAACAATTATCACAATTACCACAATTATCTTCCAGGTATTCCTCACCGAAATAATGCAATAGCACTTTTCTCCGGCAGACGGAAGTCTCGGCATAGGCCGCAGTCTCTAAAAGCAACTGTTTGCCGATTTCCTGTTCGGCCACGGGCTTTCCTTGCATGAATTTCTCCAATTTTTGCAAGTCCTTATAAGCATAGAAAGCGATACATTGGCCTTCTCCGCCATCCCTACCGGCACGACCGGTTTCCTGGTAATAACCTTCTAGGCTCTTCGGGATATCGTAATGAATCACATAACGGACATCCGGCTTGTCGATACCCATACCGAAAGCGATCGTAGCCACGATCACATCCGCCTGTTCCATCAGGAAGGCATCCTGATTGGCGGAACGTACTTGCGAATCCATTCCCGCATGGTAAGGCAACGCCTTTATCCCGTTGGCTTTCAAGATGTCGGCAAATTCCTCCACCTTTTTACGGCTCAAACAATATACGATACCCGATTTACCCTCGTTGGCTTTAATATACTTAATGATCTCGCGGTCTATATTCGTTCCTTTCGGACGAACCTCATAATACAAATTAGAGCGGTTGAAGGATGATTTAAAGACTGTAGCGTCTATCATACCCAGATTCTTCTGGATATCGTGCTGCACCTTAGGTGTGGCGGTAGCGGTCAGAGCGATTAACGGACGTTTACCGATCTCATTGATAATCGGACGGATTCTTCGATATTCCGGACGGAAATCATGTCCCCATTCCGAGATACAATGCGCCTCGTCCACCGCATAGAAAGAGATCTTTACCTGACGCAGAAAATCCACGTTCTCTTCCTTGGTCAAGGACTCCGGTGCTACATACAGCAACTTGGTACGTCCTGATAATATATCCGATTTCACCTGGTCGATAGCCGACTTATTCAAAGAGGAATTGATAAAATGGGCGACCCCATCTTCCTCACTGAAATTCCGCATCGCGTCCACCTGATTCTTCATCAAAGCGATCAACGGAGATATCACGATCGCGGTTCCTTCCATTAGTATGGATGGTAATTGATAACAAAGGGATTTACCTCCCCCCGTCGGCATTAATACAAAAGTATCCTTCCCGGCCAGCACGTTCTCAATAATAGCCTTCTGGTTCCCCTTAAAGGTACCGAAGCCAAAGTGCCGATTTAGCTCTTCTGTTAAATGATCCTTCTTTGCCATACTTCGTATTATTTATAGTAAACCGCCTACGTTTACGCGACCTGTAAACGGTTCACGTCCGATTTTTCAAATTTCTCTTTCGCATACTCCAACGTTACATGGAGTTCCTTTACTTTTTGAGATGGCATACTGTACATAGCGTCCATCATCACGGCCTCTACGATTGAACGTAACCCACGGGCACCCAGCTTAAACTCAAGCGCCTTATCCACGATAAACTCATAGACTTTCTCATCGAACGTCAGCTTAATGCCATCCATCTCGAACAATTTGACATATTGCTTGATAATGGAGTTCTTCGGCTCGGTCAAGATGTTACGAAGCGTATCACGATCCAGCGGATTCAGATACGTGAGGATAGGTAAACGACCGATAATCTCCGGGATCAAGCCAAACGACTTCAAATCAGTCGGGGTGATGTATTTCAGTAAATTATTCCGGTCTACGGTAGCCGTACCCAAACTAGCCGAATAACCGACCACACGGGTATTTAAGCGTTGAGCGATCTTCTTTTCGATTCCATCGAAAGCACCACCGCAAACGAACAGGATATTCTTCGTATCCACCGCGATCATCTTTTGCTCCGGATGCTTACGTCCCCCCTGAGGAGGCACATTCACGATCGATCCTTCTAGAAGTTTCAGCAAACCTTGCTGTACACCCTCACCGCTGACATCCCGAGTGATAGACGGATTATCGCTCTTACGTGCGATCTTATCGATCTCATCGATGAAGACAATACCCCGTTGGGCCGCCTCCACATCATAATCCGCCGCTTGCAATAGCCGGGTCAAGATACTCTCGATATCCTCCCCCACGTAACCTGCCTCGGTAAGTACCGTAGCGTCCACGATAGCGAACGGGACATGCAATAACTTAGCGATCGTACGGGCTAACAAAGTCTTGCCCGTACCGGTAGCGCCCACCATGATAATATTAGATTTCTCAATCTCTACATCATCGGCGGTAACCTTTTGAAGTAAACGCTTGTAATGGTTGTACACCGATACCGACAGATAACGCTTCGCGTCATCCTGCCCGATCACGTACTGATCCAAGAAAGTCTTGATATCTTCCGGTTTAGGCAGATCTTTCTGCTTCAAACCAAAAGAAGTTTTCTTACCTCCTGTCTGCTCCTTTACGATCTCATACGCCTGCCGGGCACAATCATCGCAAATACAACCAGAGATCCCATTGATAAGCAAATTAACATCACGGCTACTCCTGCCGCAAAACGTACATGTATCGCCTGTTGTTTTGGCCATAGTTTCTTATTGTTGTTTTTGTTATTTACGTGTTAAAACATCGTCGATCATGCCATACTTTTTCGCTTCCTCCGCAGTCATCCAGAAATCACGGTCGCCATCGCGCTCGATCTCCTCATAGGGTCTACCTGAATGATCCGAGATTATGGTGTACAGTTCTTTCTTAACCTTCAAGATCTCGCGAGCGGTAATCTCGATGTCTGAGGCCTGTCCTTGTACGCCGCCAAGCGGTTGATGGATCATTACACGGGAGTGCTTCAAGCCGAAACGTTTTCCCTTGGTTCCCGCCACCAATAAGACAGACGCCATAGAGGCGGCCATACCCGTACAAATCGTAGATACGTCGCTGGAAATAAACTGCATCGTGTCGTAAATGCCGTAGCCCGCATATACAGAGCCACCCGGCGAATTGATATAAATAGAGATGTCCTTTCCGGGATCACTGGAATCCAGATACAACAACTGCGCTTGAATCACGTTAGCGGTATAATCATCCACTTGCGTGCCCAAGAAAATAATACGGTCCATCATCAACCGAGAGAAGACATCCATTTGAGCGACATTCAGCTGTCGTTCCTCTATAATTGTCGGGGAGATATAGCTACTGGAGATGTTCATATAACTATCCAGAGCCGTACCACTCATACCTAAATGCTTTGTAGCATACTTTCTAAAATCTTCCATATTTTCTCCTATCTTTTATTTACCGAGAAGACGTAAAAAGGGATTTCCCTCTGTGACTTAACGGAAAAACAAAGTTATAAATAAATTTCTGAAAGAAACAATTTATTTCGCTATCCGCTAAGATATTTTTAGAGAGAAATCCCTTTTTTGATATAAAACAACCTCCTAAGAGGCCGAGTAAAGATCTTTTTATTCAAAAAGTTTGTTGAACTCGTCAGCGGTTACCTCCTTAACATCAAGTTCCACTTGCTCTTTCAACCAAGCAGCCAATTTCTCCTCAACCGCACGGTCGATGATGTTCTGAAGTGTTTGCTTATTTTTCAACATGTCTTTAGCGTAGTTGTCAAGTACATCTTCCGGTACAGACAACATGCCGTATTGAGCGAACTGAGCCTTAGCCACACGTTTAGCGAAGTTCTCGATGTCAGCGTCCTCAACCTTCAAGCCGTTCTTCTTAACCAAGTTCTCCTTGATCAACTGATATTTCAAATCCTGAAGGATCTGAGGGAAGTCCTCGTCGATCTTCTCTTTCGTATTCTTCTCGTTAGCGGCAAGCAACCAGCGTTTCAATAAATCGTCAGCGAAATTCAACTCGCCAGCTCTCTCAACCAACATATCACGAGTGTCTGTCAAGAACTTGAAGTCACTCTGAGGAGCGAATTGCTCAGCCAAAGCTTCCTTGATCTTGTTCTTGAACTCTTCCTCGCTAGTAACCACGTTCTCGCCAAATACCTTGTCGAACAACTCTTGGTTCATCTCAGCATCTTTATGACGGGTGATCTCCTTGATCTCGAAGCTGAAGTCGCCTGTAGTCTCAGCCACTTTCTCCTTATCGATCTTCAAGAAAGAAGCGATCTCTGCCTCAGCACCCTCATAAGCCTTATTCGGGTTGAATACCACTACGGCATTTACTTTAGCACCGATAAACTTAGCTTTTTCTTCCTCATCCTTGATATACATAGGCATCAAGACAGCGTCCTCCACAACGATACCACCTTCTTTCGGGGCACCATTCTCAAGCTCGGCTACCGTACCTTTTACCATATCTTTTTCCTCAACCTCGTCTACCTTGTCGTAAGAACCGAAGTTTGAGCGATAAGCGTTTACTTGGTTATTTAGCATTTCTTCATCGATAGCGACTTGATAGAACGGAAGTTTATCGTTCTTGCTCAACTCGATATTGATCTCCGGAGCCAAAGCCACGTCAAAACAGAATTCGAAATCCTCTTCCTTATCGAAATCCAACGGCTTTTGCTCTGTCTCGTTAGGCATCGGCTCGCCTAAGATATGCAAATCGTTCTCACGGATATACTTGAACAGATTCTCAGAAACTAATTTGTTTATCTCCTCTACCAGCACGTGCTTTCCGTACATTTTTTTAACCATGCCCATAGGAACCATGCCCTTACGGAAACCCGGTACATTGGCTTTCTGACGAAGGCTACGCAGGCTCTTGTCTACCTGATCAGCATAGTCAGCTTTCACTATTTCTAATTTCACGATACCGCTTACGGCATCATTGTTTTTAAGCGAAACGTTCATTCTGAATGATTTATTTAATTAATAGTCGTATCGAATTTTAGGTCGCAAAATTAGACTTATTCTTTTAATCGTGCAAATTTTGATCTGTTTTTATTCTTTTGTTTATATTTGGCGGCAATTATTTACCCTTTGAATGAATCATTATGAGAATAAAAGGAATATATGCTACCCGTCCGGCGGTAATCCAACTTTTGATCCTCCTGCTATTCTTATTGGCTGGAGCCGTTTTATCATCTATTATATCCACGGGCTTATTACTCGCGACCCACGGTTTACAGGCTGATATAACCCAAGACGCTAATTTAATGAGGCTCATTCAGTTCATCTCGGCGATCTGTACCTTTTTGCTACCATCTATCGCCATGGCTTGGACATGTAGTGACAATCCCCGCCATTATCTATCAGTCAAGAAAATCACAGACGGCAGGATCTGGATTCTCACCTTAGTTTGCATGTTCTTATTTTCTCCGGTTATCAATTTGCTAGGATTGCTCAACAAGCAGATGGAGTTACCCGCGTTTATGGCTCCTATCGAGGAATGGATGCGGGCGCAAGAAACCCTCGCCGAACAACTGACGACGATCCTGTTATCCAGCGATAGCGTTTGGGTAATCCTGGCCAACCTTATCGTTATCGCCGTTACGGCCGGGATAACCGAGGAGTTCCTGTTCAGAGGAGCCTTGCAACGAGTGATCGGGAAATGGACCTCCAACCCTCATACGATCATATGGGTCGCCGCCATACTATTTAGCGCCTTCCATTTACAATTTTACGGATTCTTGCCCCGGATGATACTCGGAGCCTATTTCGGCTATCTACTCTATTGGAGCAAAAGCATCTGGATACCGGTGTTCGCCCACTTTGTCAATAATGCTTTCGCCGTAATAGGGATGTCGGACAGTCGTCTCAAGGATAACGAGTTTATCACAGGCAATATTCCCGCCGAGCATCTTTTGGACTTTTGTCTTATCGCCGCCTTATCTTTCCTGCTGTTCATACTGGTAAACAGGCGATTGAAACGGCTGCTATAAGTCTTTCTTACGCAGCACGAAGTCTTTTCCCAAATATTTCTCGCGCACGATCTCGTTCTCGGCTAGTTGTTCGGCGGTTCCTTGGAAAAGGACTTTTCCCTCGAACAAAAGATAGGCCCGGTCACAAATACTCAATGTCTCGTATACATTGTGGTCGGTAATCAAGATTCCGATATTCTTATGTTTCAAGCGAGCCACGATTGTCTGGATATCTTGTACGGCGATCGGGTCTACACCGGCGAAAGGCTCATCCAACATAATGAACTTCGGATCGATCGCCAGACAGCGGGCAATTTCCGCACGACGCCGCTCTCCACCCGAAAGCTGGTCTCCCAAGTTTTTACGAACCTTATTCAAACCGAACTCTGAAATCAAACTTTCCAGTTTCTCTTTTTGGTACTCAACGCTACGTCCCGTCATCTCCAAGACCGAGCGGATATTATCTTCCACCGTCATTTTCCGGAAAATCGAAGCCTCTTGCGCCAGATAGCCAATGCCGTTGCGAGCCCGCTTATAGACCGGGAATTTCGTAATCTCCATGTCATTCAAGAAGATCTTACCCTCGTTAGGAGTGACCAAACCTACTGTCATATAAAAGGTGGTCGTCTTTCCCGCTCCGTTCGGACCAAGCAAACCAACGATCTCCCCTTGTTTCACGTTAATCGATACATGATTCACGACCGTACGAGTCCTATATTTCTTTACCAAGTCCTCCGTACGGAGCACCATTCGTTGTTCGTCTGACATAAGCTACTTAAAAATTTAACGCGAATGTACGTGATAATCCGCAGATCTACATCACATACATTCGCAAAAAAGCGATAAGAGAATTTAATAACTCCACTCAGATTGCCACTCGATCACGGGTTGCTCCCCCTCGAATCGGATAGGAAGCCAGATATAACGTCCGTCTATAGCGTTCTCCGGAGTCCAACGATCTCCCATATAAATAAAGCGATCCGCATGGCCGGGTACAGGCAATACGTACGTGCTCTGAGAATAAAACGACACCTCCGAGTTCTCTCCCCTAAACGGATTTTCCAATTCCTTCCAAGGTCCCCAAATCGAGGAAGCGACGGCCGATCGTCCCGCATTCGGAGCCCAGCCCGTACAGCCGGACATAATCAAATAATATTTCCCCTTCTGTTTGAACAAGGCTGGAGCTTCCATGAAACGCCCCGGGAAGAAACGGGCGTACTTACCGGAATAACTCGTATAATCATCGGTCAGCTGCGATATATGCAAGGTACTATTCTCTTCCGAGGAATAAATATGATAAGCGATGCCATCGTCATCCACGAAAAGGTTCATATCCCTAGCCATTTGTCCGGAGATCTGGTCACGCCCCAATAAATTCAAGCTATCCGGATGGGCTGGTAACTCTCCACCGCTAAAACGTAGATCTGCGGAAAGCGTACAAGGTTGCTTATGTAGTTCCTGTACATTAACCGGCCAAAAACCGGCATTCGGACGGAAAGCGTTTACGAACGAGTAAGGCCCCACCACGTTTTTACTGACAGCCACTCCACTCAATGCTCCCGAATAGCCAGCACCTCTCGGCTCTAAATGAAACCACATTACATATTGATCATTCTTTTTATTATAAATCACTTTCGGACGCTCCAACACGCATCCCTTAGCAATATGGCTCGTCGTATCATCCAGCACGACCGATAAGGCGATTCCCTCGTCTTTCCAATTATATAAATCTTTCGACGAATAGCAATGAACGCCTACTTGAGCCAGATTTCCAGCCGAGCCCTCCGTTTTATGCTCACCAAACCAATAATAAGTATCCCCGATCCGTAGAATACCGCCACCATGAGCGTTTATATGTACCCCTTTATCATCCAGCCAAACTTCCCCCGGCTTAAAAGAAAGATCCTTCCGCTGGCAAGCCACACATAAACACAGCAAGCCGATCACTCCTAAAAGAATTCGCTTCATAAAAGTATTTTTTAGTATTTAAGAAAGCAAACATAGTTAAAAAAGAGGGATGTGGCAAACTTTAATACCATAGGATTTACAAATAAAACCAATCTTGTTTCTAAGATGTTATATGGTTATTAGTGGATTTTACGCTATCTTTGCAAATTGAAATCAGAAATTTATCAAGATAAAAATGAATAAAGCATTACACAGAATGGGTGAGTATACCCTACTGATGATGAAGAGTATAACACTTCCAGACCGGTGGAGTATGTTCTTTAAGCAATTGATCAAAGAGATATACAAGCTAGGCGTGGATTCTCTTTGGATTGTCATAATCATCTCGGTCTTTATCGGTACGGTTATCGCCATCCAGATCTCCTTGAATATCAGTTCCCCCTTGATTCCTAAGTTTACGATCGGCTATACCACCCGTGAGATTATCTTGCTGGAATTCTCTTCCTCTATCATGGCACTAATCCTAGCGGGTAAAGTAGGCAGTAATATCGCCTCCGAGATCGGAACCATGCGAGTCACCGAGCAGATAGACGCCATGGAAATCATGGGTGTTAATTCCGCCAACTTCCTGATCCTTCCGAAAATGCTCGGTTTGATGATCTTTATTCCGGTATTGGTTATCTTCAGTATGTTCACCGGTATCATGGGCGGCATATTCGCCAGTTACTCAACGAGTACGGGAATGACTCCTTCCTCGTTCGAGTACGGTTTACAATTCTACTTCAACGAGTTTTACATTTGGTATTCTATTATCAAATCCGTAGTATATGCGTTCATCATCTCATCCATCGCCGCCTATTTTGGCTATAACGTAAAGGGAGGCGCCCTAGAGGTAGGTAAGGCAAGTACGAATGCCGTGGTCATGAGCAGTATCATGATTTTACTTGCCGACGTAATATTAACCCATTTAATGCTTACTTAAAAATGATCGAAGTTAAGAATATAACGAAGTCTTTCGATGGACGTGTCGTCTTGAAAGATATAAGTACGACGTTCGAGGATGGTAAGACGAATCTGATCATCGGACGAAGCGGTTCGGGTAAAACGGTAATGATCAAGAATATCATCGGGTTAATGAAACCTGATACCGGACAGATATTATACGACGGCAGAGACTTGATCACGATGAACAAGCATGAGTTAAATATGCTGCGTCGGGAAATGGGTATGTTGTTCCAAGGTTCCGCTTTATTCGACAGCATGACGGTAATGGAAAACGTAATGTTTCCTTTAGATATGTTCTCTAAAGACTCAACGAAAGAGCGCAGGAAACGTGCGGAATTCTGTTTGGAACGTGTAAACCTGTCCGAGGCCGGACATCTATATCCTTCCGAGATCAGTGGAGGTATGATGAAACGTGCCGCCATCGCAAGAGCGATCTCCCTAAATCCTAAATACCTGTTCTGCGATGAGCCGAACTCCGGACTAGACCCCAAGACTTCTCTATTGATCGATGATTTGATTCACGACATTACGGTGGAGTACAATATGACGACCGTTATCAATACCCACGACATGAACTCCGTGATGAATATTGGTGATAATATCATCTTTATTAAGGAAGGCGTGAAGGAATGGCAAGGAACAAAAGAGCAGGTAATCACCTCTAATAACCAAGCGTTGAACGATTTCATCTTTGCGTCCGACCTGTTCAGGAAAGTAAAAGAAGTAGAAATGCTCCAAGAGGAAGGGTAAGTTAACATACTTGGCAAAGTATCTTAACTTCATCGGCTAAGTATCTTAACTTAAATGGCAAAGTATCTTAACATACTTCGCCATTTAAGCCAGCTTACTTTTTCCACTTATTTTTTATAGACCAAACACGTCCTTGATCTTATCTGCATAATCCAATTTCTCCCATGTGAATAACTCCACATCACAAGTAACCGGCTTCTGCAAATAACGGGAAGAGAATGTCTTCGTCACCGTCTGGGGTTTGCGTCCCATATGACCATAAGAAGCGGTCTCGAAATAAATCGGGTTACGCAATTTCAAACGCTCCTCGATCGCTTTCGGACGCATATCGAAGATATCCCAGATCTTAGCGGCGATCTCTCCGTCTGTCATATTCACCTTCGCACGGCCAAAAGTATTCACGAAAATATTCATCGGTTTAGCCACACCGATCGCATAAGACACCTGTACCAGCATCTCATCCGCCACACCGGCGGCAACCATATTCTTAGCGATATGACGAGCGGCATAAGCAGCCGAACGGTCTACCTTAGAAGGGTCCTTTCCAGAGAAAGCACCACCGCCATGAGCACCTTTGCCACCGTATGTATCCACGATGATCTTACGGCCGGTCAAACCGGTATCACCGTGAGGACCACCGATCACGAACTTACCGGTCGGGTTCACATGATAAATGATATTATCATTAAACAAAGCCTGTACATGAGCCGGATATTGAGCCTTCACACGAGGTATCAATATCTTCTTCACGTCTAAGGCGATCCTCTTTTGCATAGCCTCATCCGCTTCCTTCTGTGAAATACCTTTCGGACCGATAAACTCATCATGCTGCGTGGATACCACAATCGTATCGATACGCAATGGCTTACCGTTATCATCGTATTCAATCGTAACCTGACTCTTAGCGTCCGGACGTAAATAAGGCATCAAATCCGGTTCTTCCTTACGGATCTTCGCCAATTCCCATAATAAACTATGAGATAAGTCCAACGCCAAAGGCATGTAATTCTCAGTCTCATTAGTAGCATAACCGAACATCATACCTTGGTCGCCGGCACCCTGCTCATAGGGATCCGCACGCTCTACGCCACGGTTGATGTCGCCACTCTGCTCATGGATAGAAGAGAACACACCACATGACTTCGCTTCAAACTGGTACTCGCTTTTCGTGTAACCAATCTTCTCGATCACGCCACGTGCCACTTCCTGCACATCCACATACGCACTCGATTTAACTTCTCCAGCCAAGACAACCTGTCCGGTTGTAACAAGGGTTTCGCAAGCAACTTTCGAATTCTTGTCATACGCCAAGAACTCATCCAGCAAAGCATCCGATATTTGATCGGCTACTTTATCGGGGTGCCCTTCAGACACCGATTCGGAGGTGAATAAATAACTCATCGTTTTAAATTGAAAAGATTACTAATCTACAACTGAATTGAACTTGGAAGGATTTTTCTGCCGGACGGCAACGAAAAGGATATGTTTTTAGCATTTTTTCCCGTGGTTGCAAGCAATACAAATCTATCCACGTCAATTCATTCGCAAAGATACGCAATAATTGAGAATTGAAAGTTGAAAATTGAAAATTATTTCTTCTTTTTGGAATTACGTAAGGCTTTTTTATATTTAAAACCGGCCTTCCATTTCGCTGAATCAGAGCCATGTGTCCCTTTCAAGAAATCAGAGAACTTGATTTTCTTACCATTCGAATCTTCCGCTTCGCCTTTCGCTTTCTTGAAGACGATCCCTTGCGTCATCGCTTTATTAATTTCTTTATTCATAACTCAAATCTCGTAGTTCATAATTAAAACTTATAATTCGGATAAAAGTTCACGCATCGTCTTGCCAAACACAGGATGTTTCACCGACGGAGCTACTTCTGCCAACGGTTCCATTACAAACGACCGTTTGTGCATCAGAGGGTGCGGTAGCGTCAGCCGCTCCGTATGCAGGATTTGCTCATCCACCATTAACAGATCGATATCGATGATACGGTCATGATACGCACCGTCACTTTTTTCGATACGTCCCATCTCGATCTCGATCAAACGGGTAGCGTCTAATAATTCCATAGGGGAAAGTTCCGTCGTCATAACGATCACGGCGTTCAAGAAAGTGTTGTCCGATTCAAATCCCCAAGGCTCCGTCTCATACATATCAGAAAGGGCAAGAACATCTCCCACCCTTTCAGCCAACAGCGCCGCCGCTGTCACCAAATTTCCTCGTTTATTACCTACGTTCGTACCTAATCCAAGGTAAGCTGTCGCCATAGAAACCGGATTAAAGGATTAGCATAGCGTCGCCGTAAGCACCGAAACGATATTTCTCTTTCAAAGCGATATCGTAAGCGTCCATGATCAACTCATAACCACCGAAAGAAGCTGTCATCATCAATAATGTAGACAACGGCATGTGGAAATTTGTCACCATGCTGGTAGCCACGCTGAAATCATACGGAGGGAAGATAAACTTATTCGTCCAGCCCTCGAACTCTTTCAGATGACCATCCGTACTTACGGCCGTCTCGATCGCACGCATCACGGAAGTTCCGACCGCACAAACCTTGTGCCCCTCATCCTTTCCCTTGTTCACGATATCCACTACATCGGCATTTACGACCATTTGCTCAGAATCCATCTTATGCTTTGTCAAATCTTCCACGTCGATCTCACGGAAATTACCCAAGCCCGAATGCAATGTCAAGAAAGCGAACTGGCAATCCTTGATCTCCAAGCGTTTCATCAACTCACGGCTAAAATGCAATCCCGCAGCAGGAGCCACAACCGCACCTTCTTCCGCAGCAAAAATATTCTGATAACGATCCTCGTCTTCCGGTTCCACCTCACGTTCGATATACTTAGGCAGCGGAGTCTCGCCCAAGGCATACAAAGCCTTCTTAAACTCGTCGTGGTTCCCGTCATATAAGAAACGGAGCGTACGACCACGCGAAGTCGTATTATCAATTACCTCCGCGACCATGGAATCATCCTCGCCAAAGTATAACTTATTACCGATACGGATCTTACGAGCCGGATCCACCAATACGTCCCACAAACGTAAGTCCTCGTTCAGCTCGCGCAACAAGAACACCTCGATACGCGCCCCTGTTTTCTCCTTGTTACCGTACAAGCGAGCGGGGAACACTTTCGTGTTATTAAAGATAAACACGTCACCTTTTCCATAATAGTCTAGAATATCCTTGAATTCGCGATGCTCGATCTCACCTGTATCACGATGAACGACCATCAACCTCGACTCATCTCTGTTCTTCGCCGGATGTAAAGCGATTAATTCCGACGGTAAGTTAAATTTGAATTTCGAAAGCTTCATAATGCACTCTATTTATTTTTCTTCTTCTATTTTTACCACATTCTTCTCTAAGAAATCATCGATCTCCTCCGGAGACATACACATATCCAAGGTTACCTCTCCGATGCGAGTCCGTTCCAAGCCAATCAAATGAGCGCCGGAATCCAAGGCCTTCCCGATATCACGAGCCAACGCACGAATATAGGTACCTTTGCTACATACCACCCGTATCTTTATAACAGGCAAATCGCACTCCAGCAACTCCAGTTCGTCTATAACCAATGTCTTGGATTTTAGTTCAACCTCCTCTCCTTTCCGGGCTAGCTCATAAGCACGTTTACCTTCGATTTTGCAAGCGGAGAACACCGGGGGAATCTGTTGGATCGTACCCACGAATGTCTTTAAAACCTCCTCCACGAGCTCACGGGTTATATGTTCCGTGGGATACACGGCGTCTATCTCTTTCTCCAAATCGAAAGACGGGGTAGTCTCTCCCAACTTCAACGTAGCGATATATTCCTTCGTCTGATATTGAAACTCATCGATCCGCTTCGTAGCCCTTCCGGTACAAACGATCATCACACCTGTAGCCAAGGGATCCA
This sequence comes from Parabacteroides sp. AM17-47, assembly GCF_003434625.1. Classification (NCBI taxonomy): domain Bacteria; kingdom Pseudomonadati; phylum Bacteroidota; class Bacteroidia; order Bacteroidales; family Tannerellaceae; genus Parabacteroides; species Parabacteroides sp. AM17-47. Next base: position 12,676 of record NZ_QTLI01000004.1, on the reverse strand, counting down.
GTGTCCCCGCATGTCCAACTTTAATCTTCTTTACCTTCAGTTTCCGACTTAGCTTATAGCGAAATTTATTAACTAGGTCAAAAGAAGTCCACGTTAGCGGTTTATTAAAATATAAAATCTCTCCAGCTATAAAATCCATTCTTTATTTCAGTAATGTACAAGCAATTGTCACCAATCCCGCGATCGCGCAATAGATAGCGAAATAAATCAGTTTCCCCTTTTTCACGATGTTGATCATCCATTTACAGGCCACGCAACCGGAAACAAAAGCGGCCACGAAACCTACCGCTAATGATAATGCGGGAATGCTCCCGGCCACATCTTCACCTTTCACCATCTTCATCACATCCAACAACGCCTCTCCCAAGATCGGAGGTATTACCATCAAGAAAGAGAACTGGGCTAGTTTCGCCTTATTATTTCCCAATAACAAACCGGTAGCGATCGTTGATCCGGAACGTGACAAACCCGGCATCACGGCGCAAGCCTGAGCCAGACCGATAATAAAAGCATCTTTCATCGAGATCGACTCTTTCTGGCGTGGTTTGGCATAATACGAAAATGCCAGCAAAGCCGCCGTCAATAGCAGCATACAACCAACGACCAATAAACCTGATCCAAAGATTTGTTCTACCGTATCTTTAAAGAATACCCCAACGATCCCGATCGGAATCATGGAAATCAAGATATTAATCACATACTTCGTCTCCGCGTTCATCTGAAATTTAAACAAACCACGGAATATCCAATCGATTTCCTTCCATAAAACCACTAACGTACTGAATACGGTCGCCACATGTACGACGATCGTAAACGCAAGATTCTCCTCTCCCTCTATACCAAACAAAGCTGAGCCAATCGCTAAATGACCGCTACTGCTCACCGGCAGATATTCGGTCAATCCCTGTACGATACCCAGTATCAAGGCCTCAAACCAACTCATTCTGTTACTTCTTTATCTTTGCTATTCTTCAAGATTCCAAAAATCATCATCACGAAACCAATAACCGTAACCACCGGAGCTACCACGATACGGCGGGCGCTGAATATATCGGGATTGAACGTATTATCCCCGGAACCTCCACCACTCATCAATATGAAACCAAGCACGATGCAGGCAACCGCTACCGCAATCAGTATAAAATTCTCTTTTCCGAAAGCAAAATCTCTTTTAGCCATCTTTCTCAACTCTTTATTATTCGTACATTAAATATAATACAACTTATCGACCCCCATCCGCAAATATTTATTCACGGCAAAAATGGTCGCGATCACGGACAAGACAATACCTAAAGCAAACACTGCCACATAAACCAATAATAATGTTTGCATATCCAATATCTGGATAAAACCTTTCAATTCATTTTGCAAATAATATAACGCTCCGGTTAGCATCAATATTGCCAAGATAGAGGCGAAAATGCCACTTACTATGTTATATTTCACAAAAGGCCTACGTATAAAGCCGGAAGTAGCCCCCACTAGCTTCATCGTATGAATTAAGAATCGTTTGGAATAAATCAACAGGCGAATCGTATTACTGATCAACACGAACGAGATAATCATCAGTACCGCAGCCAAGGTTAGCAGGATCAAGCCCAACCGCTTCATATTATTATGGACCATCTCCATCATATCCTTTCGGTAAAGCAGCTCCGAGACCGACGTATAGTTTCTAATCTTCTTCTCTATCACTTGGAGGCTATCGGGGTTGGCGTACTCCGAATGCAGTTTCACCTCAATCGAGGCCTGTAAAGGGTTAAAGCCTAAGAAGGTTTCCGGATTCTCGCCCAGTTCTTCTTCCAACTCTTTCGCGGCTTGCTCTTTCGATATATACTCGGTTGATTTTATAAAAGGAAGAGCATCCAAGCTCTTCTGCATTTTCTTTATCTCAGTTTCTTTTTGGTTATCTTTCAGCACGATGGAGAAAGATAAGTTCTCTTTCACATAAACGGAGAGTTTATTACCCAACATCCCTATCAATAGAATGAGTCCTAGCAAGAATAGTACCAAGGAGATACTAATAACAGACGTAAGCCGGGAGTTAAAGAAAGAAACAGAACTAACTTTTTTATTTTCAGCCATCAGACTCTCACTTATTAACGTTAAATAAATTAAGGAGATGCGTACAGAGAACACACCTCCCAATTTTCTTGCAAAAGAACGAATAAAATAAGTAAGCCGAAAGGGTTTTAGAATATTTAACCTCTACAACTCTAACAAAGGCCATTCGTACATATACAATATATAGATTATTTCTGATTGAATACCAAGTCCAACCCTTGACTTCTATAGAATCCGAAACGGGTATCACTTGATATAAGCGGTAGATGTTCCGTTATGGCATGCGCAATAATTACGTGGTCTGAGGGATCTTTGTGTCCCTGCGCCTCATTGATCTCCATATGCGCATACGTTTGCATATGTTCTTTTTTCAATGGCAATATTTTCACATAAAACTCCTTTTCTATGGCGACGATCATCGCTTCTGCCGACTTCCATCGTTTAGAACACAGTCCTTTATTTCGATAAGCGACAATCAGCTCACGTACGGACTCGGCACTTATATAAAGAAGGGTTTCCGGTTCTTGGATAATAGCATCTATATCCCTATTTAGATATTCGGGATCAGATGCCATATATACAAAAATATTCGTGTCAATGAGATATCGCATTTACAGTAAAAATTTAGGGTCATTTACAATCAGACTTCCCTTTAACCGCTGCATAGCTTCCCATGTCTTACTTACCTTTCTTTTTCCAGTCTTCGCCACAGTTGTTTTAGTTTTGGCATTTTCTTCCTTTTTCTTTTCTTCATTTTTTTCCATAAGGCTTTCTGTTTTAATTTTCTATGATACAAAGATAACGTTTTATTTAATTATATCAGAACAAAAACAGATAAAGTAAAGCTTATAGGATAAAAAAGAAGACCGCCGGAACTGAGTATTCCTAGCGGCCTTCCCCAACATTAAAGACTCAAGGGTTAGTTTCTTAAAATAAGGTTGTTAGCGAACGTTTACTTTCACTGTTATACGCTTGCCATTCTCGTTGATCTCTATCAGATAGATTCCTGTCGATACCGGGATGCGGGTAGTTCCGATAATTGAGTCGCCATACAGGCTAACTCCAGTCACCGCTATGATACGGATCGAGATTGGACGGGCCGGATGAATGGTTATAGCACCTCGCTCGCAATAGATTTGATGATCGTTGATGATTTGCTCGATACCTACCGTACCGGAGACAGTTACCACACAAGACGCCGTCTTGTTTCCATCATCGGTAGCCACGGTAATCTTGCAGGTACCGATTTTCAGAGCGGTAACGACACCATCCGCGTCAACAGTAGCCACCGTCTCGTCGCTGCTGCTCCAAGAGACGGTTTTCATAGTGGCGTTATTAGGGGTAACTTTCGCTTGCAAGGCAAAAGATTCACCTACGGCCAATGCCTTGGACGTGATATTCAAGGAAACTCCCGTAACAGCCACATCTGTTCCCGGAGGTGTAGAAACCGGCTTGAACTCTGCCATAATAGCCAAGGACTTATCGACTTCAATCTCTACAGGCGAAGTCATATACTTCTCTTCGCCTATTTGAATAACGGTCAATTCATAATCCGGATTGGCTTCCGCCTCAATGGTTAGCTTAGTCGCTTTCGCCACAGCGGTTCCACTCGTTATCTCGGTCTTCTCGCCCTCACCCTTCAACATATAGACTTTCAAAGAACCATTTTCCGGTTGAGCGAACGTGACAACTAACGCATCCGAACTTTTCACCGTAACCTCCGCTTCCGTAGTCGCATCCTCATAATTCGGATCATACGACGTGAAGATCACTTCCTTTTTCTGGCTATTGCCGGGTTTCAATATAGCTGACGCATCAGCCCATTCAAATTTACCGGATATGGTAGTCCCATCGGCACCTTTCGCAACACCACCGGATAATAGGGATTCCGACAAGGACTGACCTTCCGTGATCGTAGATGCGGTAGGAGCCACTACCTTTACGACCTTCGCTTTCTTTATCACTAATTTCTTGGTTGCCTCGAAAGATCGCCAGTTCTCATCCCCGGTACGTGTTACAGTCACAAGATAAGTACCTGCGTTCAATGGGGTAGCAACCGATCCATCCGTATTTGAATATTTAATATTTACATCTGTCGGATAACTACCGCTCAAAATGTCTTTCAATTCCACAAGCCTTACGGAACCATTATAAACAAACTCCAAATCTGAAGGATTCGCCGTTATTTTAGGTTTATCCACAAAATTCGGGGTGTATGTCGCATCAGCCGCCAAAGTAACCGTTATCTCTGGTTTCTTTCTATCGGCGCTTGAGACATTATCACTCCAAGAATCAAAACGCTGATTCTCGCTAGGAGCTACCGCTCGCAACTTTAAAACCGTATTCTCCGGAACTTCCGAATAATCGCTAATAACCAAGCCTCCATTCGTAACCTCCGTATTTGAGGTACTTAAAGAAAACGTTTTTACTTCACCAATCGGCATTGAATAATCTACCGATTCATAATTACTCTTGTCAAGTGGGGTAAAGCGCAGAATATTTACCTGATCCTTTGTCGGGATTCCGGTCACATTCGCACGAAGCGCCGATTTTTGTGTAGAAGGATTCCATTCCACATCCTCGAAGTCTTGAGTAAGTTTAGCATCAACCTTTTCATAATTATCCCCTCCTATAGTCGGTACTTCCAGCAATGCCATACCAGCCTTCTTGATAATCAGCTCGGCAGTTACATCCACGGCTTTAAATAAATCATCCTCGCCACGGGTAATCCGAACTTTATAAGTTCCGGCCGATTTAGGATTCTCTGTCATTTCTACCCCACTCCGGGAATATGCGACCTTAAAGTCCAAACCGGAATAGCCCGTAATTTTAACCTCGAAATTCCGGTATTGCTTATTATAGACTACCGTTTGCGTCGTCTTATCAATCAGCGAGGCCAAATCTTTCTTCTCCACATAATTAGCGGTAACAACCATAGGGCCGGAAACGGTGAATACATCTCCATCCTTGATCTCGGAAGAGTTCACCATCATATTCATAAAACGATATCCCGTTTCCGTCTCAACAGAAGCGGTCAATTGAGTCATATAAGGAACCTTAGAACCGGAAGCCACCTCTTTACCGGCCTTATCTTTCAATACGACTTTACCCGCATTAGGGATATTCAACGCCGAGGTTATTTGATATTTCACCAATTGGAAACTTGCGCTCACCGTAACATCTCCGGTCCCAACCATAAATGAGCCATCAGCCTCATTATAATTCGCGCCTTCCACTTTCACGGATGCCAGCTCATAGCCATAATCCGCATTTCCTATCACCTTCACTTTCACACCTTCAGAGATAGCCTCACCGGGAGTAACAGGCGCCTTCGTATCCACCTCGATCAGATTAACGCTACCATTCTTCAACTCCCCAACCTTGACCAAATGTTTATCCGGTTCTTTTTGCAGGAAATCGGCCGATATATCAGCGGCTTGTGTCAAAGTATAAGAACCGTTATTCACCAAAGCCCCATTCACTTTCACGGACTGAACCATATAGCCCGCATCCGGAGTCGCCGTGATAGTCAATAAGGTCCCCTGTAAAAATTCAGCACCATTCTTCACCTCCACGCCATTCGCAAAGACCTTCAAGGAACCATTCATCGGATCCGTAAACGTCACGCCATAAAGAACCGGATCGAAACGGGCTACGATATCCAAGTTCGCATTCGCTTGCAACTCCCGTGTAGCCGATGTATTCCCATCACTCCAACCGGCAAACCGGTAATTCTTATCTGCGACGGCTGTCGCTTTCAAAACCGAGCCTCTCGCATATTTATCATTTGCGGTACGCCCCTCCAAGATGACAGTACCGAAATTACCGGCGGTAACATTCATAGAATAAACAGGAATTACGTTCAAGGTTATAAACGTGTCTTTAGCCGCATAGTGAACAGGATCATTCGGTTCGAATATCAAGTCGTACTTTTTCTTATCCGGAGAAGCGATCTCGTTCGGAGTTTTCCAGATAAATGATCCGGAAGAAGTTCCATCGATCAAGGTACACGCCGATAAAGCCTGTCCTTCCTCAATACGACCCGGAGTAGGTAACACCAAACTCTCCACCTCTTTTTTGCTCTCCACCACTAACGTAACCGTATCAGAGAGGCTACGGTATGTCAAGTCCTCCGCACGGCTCAAACGGGCCTTATAAGAACCCACAGCCAGCGTGGAAGGCAATGTCGTAACCCAAGCCGTACCGCTCAATTGATATTCGATCTTGATATCCCCGACAGCGCTTGTTACCGTGACCGGCTTGATGGAGCCGACCGTCTGGACAAGGTTGTTAGCCACGAACCTCACCGTATCCTTGGAGACGAACGCAAAAGTATAGCTATCGCCACTCATCAGATTAGGAGTCGTGTACGTGTAAGAGGTATTTCCATTAGCATACGTTCCCTTGATCTTCGAGATATCCACGTCCGAAGAGGCTTGCTTAATAGCCCCTAGCCTATAGTTGGCATTTGATACGATCGAGAAAATGACGGGCTTACCGTAAGCGATCTCACCACCGCTCATGATGTCCTTGTTGTTCATCTTGGCGGTAACCGTACCCTGTCCACCATCGACAGCGTAAGCCAAGGTATTGGCATTACGGATCGTAAACGTTTTAGAGGAATCTTCTAATGCGGCATACTCCATGGTCTCCGGACTAAATAAGACAATCTTATAAGCTCCGACTATCTGCGGTAACGTGGAAGTCTCCGAACCATCGGCCGCACGATATCGAACCGCTTGTCCCGCTATTTCCGGCGTAAACTTAATAACCGGCAAATTCTTCCCGGCCACGATCTCGTCTTTTGTCGCCGAAGAACCTGTTACACTCACGGAAATCGTTTTCTTCGCGGCGAAACCTACCGACAAGGTCGTAGAGGCGGTTAACGAGGCGGTCGTATAGGTATAAGAGATGGTGTTATCCTTATTAAGCGCACCTTTTGGCAAGGCTGATACCGCAGTTCCATTCACAACAATCTTATTCAATAGAAATCCGGGGTTAGCGATAATTGTAAATACGGCAGGTTGCCCGTTAATGATCTCGCTACCGCTTGCCATGTCCGTAGAGCCCATCTTGGCGGTAACCGTACCTTGTCCGGCCGTTTCCACGTTATAATTTAATACATTCGCTTTAGATACCGTGAACTTCATGTTCTCATCCTTCAAGGCGGCATATTCCGCGGTCTCGGGACTGGTCGCGACGACCGTGTAAACACCATCCGCCGCAGGAAGTTTATCGGATAAAGCTCCGGAAGCGTTCTTATATTGAACCTTCTGCCCCGCTATCGTATTGGGGGAAAATGTAATAACCGGAAGATTCTTACCAGCCAAAACCTCATCCTTCGTGGCAGATAATGGATTGGCTGTTACAGATACGGTTTTCTTCGCGGCAAATCGCACGTCAATAACCGTAGAAGCGGTCAACGCCGATGTCGTATAATCCGCGTAGGAAGTCTCATTCGTAGAAGAATTAAAAGTTCCTTTCGGCAAAGTCACCTCATTATTATCTACGGTAAGTCTACTCAACACATAACCGGGCTTGGAGGCAATCTTCAATACGGCTGGCTTATTATAAACGATCTCATCACCACTGGCGATAATGGAGCCATCCATAGAAGCGGTTACAGATCCTTGCGCCTCCTCAAACGAGTAGGAAAGCGTATGGGGCGGTTGTACCTTGAATAGAATCTCCTTGTTTATGGCGGCTTGCGTATCAGTCTCCGACTTGGTTACGACAACATAATAAAGTCCAGCCTTTTCGGGTAGCTCATCCATCAAAGCAGCAGAGCCATCCTCCCTGTATTGTACTTTATACCCCGTAATAACCGGGTCAAAAGTAACCTTGGGCAAATTCACCTTCGCTCTTATCTCATCCAAGGTGGCATACTCAGGAGAGATCGTGACCGTCACCTGCTCTTTCGCCTTGAACACCGCCTTGATTTCCGTACTACCGGTTAAAGCGGTGGAAGTATAGGAATAAGTGGTCGTATTATCATTTTGAAAAGTACCGCTCGGCAACGTGCCAATAGTAGCCGTATTCATCGTTATATCCGACAGGACATATCCGGGCTTCGCCGTGATCGTGAAAACGGGTTTACTATTATATGCCACCTTGGAACCTGTGGCTACCGTACTGGTTATGGTTCCTTGATCCGTATTCGCCGAGCTATAATTCAATGTCACCTTGAACGTCGGAAGATCCGGGGCGGAACGTAAATCTGAATCTTGCGCATGTACCTGTGCCATCGCGATGACAGCAAGGAATATCGCTAATATACTCTTTTTCATGTTTATCTTTGTTTTAATCGTTATTTAACCCTTACTAATTGACCGTTCACGGCATAGATGCCCGAAGAAACCATGATCCGCTGTCCGTCCGTAACCTCGCCACGATAAGCGACCTTGCCATTCATTCTGATAACCACCACGTCCATAGGCTCCGGCGTGTGGATCACGATAGCACCACGATCGGTAGTCACGTAATAACCATCTACCGGCTCGATCGTCTGGTTACCCGTAACCACGCCATCGCCGATACGTAAAGAGCGAAGCGTACTCAATGTCTTGGCGTCTGTCAAGACAAAGCTTTGGAAAGGCTTGATCTCCGGGTTTGCCTCTTGCTCGAAAGAGGTTCCATCCGCTGTCAATATATAAGCGGATTGTTTCAAGGTAATCGTAAATGTATTCGGATTCGAGCACATCAAGAAAGTACCTGTTTCAGTTGGAGCGGCAGGTTCTTCCAAGGTCTTGAATTCAAAAGCTCCTTCGGAAGAGATCGTATAGGTATCGCCATTAGCCGCCCAAAGACCAGCCATGCCAAAAGCACTCTCATCCACCACGAACTCCGGAGTCTTGTTATCCTTCAGCCTAGCGAACCAGATACCATTATCAACATTTTGAGTACTTGGAGCCGAGATCTCCTCCTCCGTAGAGTTCTTGATCACGGCAGAGGTAAATGGCATTCCAAACGCCTTCCATCCCGTAGCAGACAAAAGTGGAGCGAAACGAAGAGACCGAGCCGTCAACTTCCCTTCCGTAGCGGTAAATACCACTTGTGCATCCTCTTCCATCATCACTGTATCTAAAGCCATAGGCACCGAGACAGTCAGTGTCGCTCCATTTAGAATATTCACCTGTCGATCTTGAAAAGATGTGGCCCACGTAGTATCACTTTTTATGTCAATGGCTACTACACATTCTTTTATAGAAAATGACTGCGCACCTTGATTCAACCAATAAACCCTTTTAAATGGATTAGCAATAGCATATGCTTTAGCTGTATTTTCCTCTATTACTAAACGACCATCCTTGCAATTAAAAATAACACCATCCGGGATAGTATAAGGCTCCCATGTGTCCACATCCGGAAAGAAATTAGGCTTTGCCGCATTTAAAGAATTAAGCGTTTCTGCCATAGTCGTATCAGGAATCAGTATTATATCTCCCGCATAGGCAATGCCTTCATGGTAATATGTACTCCCATACAATTCTCCAAAATCGATTGCTGTTACTATAGAGACCGCCGCATTCCTAAATGAACCATCCGGTTTATTAATAATCACACAAGGCTTCCCGTTTTGGTCTTGAAATTGCACATCAGTGCCTTCCACCATGATTACATTATTATATTCATCAGGATTCATACCATAACCCACTATAGTTGGGTTCTTTATGTTATCAGTAGTTGAGACAATTGTTTTTCCTTTCAATATAATCTTATTATCACAAGGAGTAGGAGTAAAACTACCATTTATTTTAATCGGAGTCATTGCCATTGTCTCTTGTTCATCAAACTTATTCCCGATATAAGAATCTTCAATCACAATCTCGTTATTGGAAGCTCCCACTGTAGAATTATTTGTTGATATCGCTATAGCCGCAAAACTATCGGAAACACCCTTATTTTTTGTCTTACCAGTTAAGGTACTCCCTCCCGAAACATGAACGTTCATATCTGAGGTCTCATACAAATAGAGAGCACCATACCCTACGATGTTCGATTTATTCTTTATTGTCAATTTTTGATCGCCGGCGTTATTAGCATAAATACAATAATGGTTATTTAGCAAGATTGTCGTACTATCTACCGTCACTGGCGTTTTTTTATGGTGAATATATACACCAAATTGATTCGAACCGTTCACCTGTCCCTCAATCTTTGTATTAACAAGAGAGACATCCGTCAGTTCTCCATCAATAAGAACTCCAGATTGTGCGTTAGCCGCCAAATTTATTGTAGTATTTTCAACACGTACAGTCCCCTTTGCCGTTGCTCCCAGAAGAATCGCATTTTGTAATGCTTCCGCAGGATTTGGGTTCTTACGATCACCATAGCCTTGTGTATTATTATTCATAATACAATTATCTATCAACAAATCCGCATTACCGGTTACCTCTATAATTGGAGTACATTTTCCAGAGGTAACTTTCGTTGGCGTATAATCGATACTCAATCCTTTTATTTTAACATCGGTAGCAGTATTATTGGCAGAGCCATTAACCAAGATCGCACCTTTTATAATAGTCTTGTCCTGCCCAGCTCCTTGAATTGTGATAGATTTATCTAATGGTAGAGTCATTGGTAAAGTATATTCTCCTTCCGGGAAAACGATACGATTTTGATCTGTCAAATCTACCTCAGAAAGTAGACCAGACATATCGCAAGCCGCATTACGTAATGAACCATCTTGGTTGAATACAGTAATCGCTGATTTCTCATCCGCGATCTGGTACTTAACCGTATTGTCGCAATTAAAAGTATTCGTTTTATAGTCCTGTATCAAAACCCCTACATTATTTTTATTCACTTTCAGTACAGAGCCCTCACCAATATTAAATGTATTACCCGTACTACGAACAGAAATAGGATATTGCAGAGCTGTACTTTCCATAAAAGCAAACAAATTAGTATTTTTTATATCAAAGGAATTGTTAATCGCATTGTCTTCTTCATCTTTATTTAATACAATCGTAGCAAAATCATTTGATCCTTTAAGTTGATAGTTATGAGACTCCAATGTTGAATTAGCTATCTTAAACTTATTATTAGATGACCAAATATTGAGTGCCGCCCATGAATCTATTTTTGAATCTACAATTGAAATCGAAAGATTATCATTTAGCGCTGTTACATTTATTGCATAATAAAATCCTTTGATAGTACTATTATTTTTCATTTCTATGGACGATCCATTCATATTTGAGAAACTTATTCCTCTACTATAAGTACCATTCTTCGGATATACCGCAGAAAGAATATGAGAATTATCCAATACAATAGTATTTTTCACCTTAGTCGTATTTCCAAACGAAGAGAACCCTCGATTGTAAGACCCTTCTAAATAAATACAAGAATTCGTAAGAGATACATTCACATTATCACAAATACTATTAGAATCATAGCTTTTTCCCAGATTAACAATGCCCATAGAACTTTTACCCCAACCATCACCACTACCTGCTGTTAGTTGATGAAGATGGACCCCAGACAAATTCAAATTCACATTCTTAGACATCACATTAATAAGGCCTTGGCTTAATGTTGTAGCTTTTGTAATCTGTAAATTCCGCAAATTGACATTGATTACGCTCTCTTCCTCATCCCGTTGAATATCTAGCTGCCCTTCTATAATACAATTTGTCGAATCACTGCCAATAATTGTAATAGACTTTGGAATAACAATAGGTGAAACTTGGGGATAAATTCCCTCTGCCACACGAATGGTAGCCCCATCTGCGGCTTTTTCAATCGCTTTCGCAATTGTAGCCAAAGGAGCTTCCACACCACCTCCGTTACCATCAGAACCCGAAGTGCTGACATACAAATCCGTCTGTCCCCACCCCACACTCGTTGCCACCATAAACACGGCGAACAAGAAAAGTAGTCTTCTTTTCATACGATTAATTTTTATAAGTTAGTAATATTCAATTATTTAAAACATTTACCCTATATTCATAAACTCTGTAGTTTCCAGCACATCAGTCTTCTCATAATCATCATTTACAAGCAGTTATGCGAAATCATCGGTTATAAAACGACTAGTCTAAACGATCATTTTATTCTGGCGTTTTATTGAATTCAACACATAAGCGTCCATATTTACGTTTATGCGTTGATAATCAATTTTTAAAAGTTTCTCTGGATTTTGTTTTATTCAAAAATATAGCCTATCTTTAACGCCTAGAATAAACGATCGTTTAGACTAGGCGTTTTTATCTATTACAGAATACTTATAGATCAAAGATTTTTACGTAAAAAATTTTTCTACTCTAAAAACTTCATATCATCACAAGCTATAAGATTCTCTTCTTAAAGCATGTGGAATAGCATAACTAACCAAATATCAGACTGCAACTATACATAATTGAGATAAAAGGAATTCTACAATATTGATTTTATGAAAACATCTACAATATCTACCACTACGCCATGTATGCTTTATAAATCAAAGCATTACATATAGGTTGTAGATAGCCTGACATCTACAATTATCATTCAACATCTACCACTTATACTTGACATTGATACTTTTTCTTTGCATTGGATAAGAAAACGTGTTATTTTTGAAAGACATTTTGTCTTATGCTGATATAGGTAGACACATTCAATAACA